>JAAHGL010000228.1 GCA_010692635.1 Symploca sp. SIO2C1
TGGTATGGATGCTAGAATAGCTGATTGCTTTAGTAACTGCCACTGCTATTACTCTAAGAAGCAACGGAAGCAAGCTCCCTGTAGTCTTGGAGTCCAAGTAGACGCCAGCGTATAGAGACATAAGTAAGATCATATGTCACAGAGTCTCCAATCAGGAAGTCTCTCTACAGTACTAATATTCTTTTTCAAGTAGTGAATAAACAAGCCCAGACTGGAAATGCTCAAAACCAACTGACTCCTCCTAATAGGGGCTCTCTTGCAGTAGAAGCCCGAATTAGTCGTTTAGAGTCAATCGTTGGACAAATTGGAGAAGCGGTACTGATGACCACTGAGACAATTGAGCGTCTTGCTGAGCGGATAGATACTCTTGCTGTCCAAGTGCAAGATCAAGGACACCAAGTTCAACAGCAGGGCTACCAGATATTTGCCTTAAGCGATACTGTACAAACCTTAGCGGAAGCTCAAAGTGGGTCAATTAAGGAACTTGAACAACTGACAAAAACTTTGCAAGATCTGGCTACTGCCATAGAAGCGGCAAATCATTAACTTAGTTACCAGTTAATTGTCTCACTACTTCCTGCTTAATCTGGACTGTTCATTGTTCTAATAGCTTTCTCTACAAAATATGCTAAGACAACAAGAGCGCCATAACTGATTGTAGGAGATCATTAATGTATTTTTCAGTACGGTACATGTTTTTTGTGAGCTTAGCAGCTGCCGTAAGCTTATTGAGTGTTAGCTGCGGTGATACTAAAACTCAAGAATGTAACCAAATTATCCAAGTTGCCAACAAGGTCGTCAGTGAAGCCAATGAGCTGACTAATGGCGGTCAAGTGTCTAATCCCCAAATGGTTATCCAAACAGCCGATGCAATGAAAAAAGCATCTCAAGAAATGGAAGCTATAGAGCTTAAAGACAAACAACTACAAAATTATCAAGCTGGTTTTGTTAGTATGTATCGGGATACTAGCCAAGCAACCCGTGACTTTATAATAGCGTCTGAGAAAAAAGACAGGCAAGGAGCTGAGATAGCTTCAAGCAAGTTACAGCAAGCTACTGCTTCAGAAAAGCAATTGGTTACCGATATTAATACTTACTGCTCGACTGAAGTTGCTACAGAAGAACAATAATCACTACAGCTCATTGCTAAAGATGAAAACTGACACAAGAGTAATGGCGACACCACTCTCTCCAAGACTGCTCTTTAGGGTAAGCTCTTACAAAAAGACGTATTCTGGGTAAATGTCATTGAAATATGCCCTAGTTCATGAGTGGTTAACCCCCAAAGCAACTGGCGGATCAGAACTGGTAGTTCAAGAAATTTTGAAGCATGTTGATGCTGATCTTTATGCCCTGATTGACTTTGAATCTACTAATCCCCAGAGTTATCTGTTTGGACGTTCGATTGGCACTACTTTCTTGCAACGCTTGCCCTTGGCTCGCAACGGTGTTCAAAAATACCTACCACTGTTGCCCCTAGCAATTGAACAGTTGGACTTAAGGGACTATGATGTCATCCTTTCCTCTTCCCACGCTGTTGCTAAGGGAGTCCTGAGTAGTCCGCAACAGTTGCACATCTGCTACTGTCATACACCCATGCGCTACGCCTGGGAGTTGACTTTTGATTATCTGCGCAGTAGTTCTATGGGGGGTGGACCTCAAGGTTTAATTACGCGGTATCTGCTCCATCAGTTGCGTCAGTGGGACGTTATTTCGGCAAACAGAGTAGATTACTTTATTGCCAACTCGTATCACACAGCAAATCGCATTTGGCGTTGCTACCGACGTCGAGCAGAAGTAATTTATCCGCCAGTCAATATCGAGCGATTTACTTTCCGGGAGCAAAAAGAAGATTTTTATTTGACAGTTTCCCGATTGGTGAGTTACAAGCAAGTCTCTTTGATTGTTAAAGCCTTTAATCAACTGGGATACCCACTTATAGTGATTGGGGGTGGACCAGAATTAAAGCTGATTCGACAACTGGCAAAACCCAATGTACAAGTGTTGGGCTTCCAGTCAGATAGTGTTGTTGAGCAGTATCTCGCTCAAGCCAAAGCTTTTGTATACGCTGCTTGTGAAGATTTTGGTATTGCTCTAGTTGAAGCTCAAGCCTGTGGTACGCCGGTAATTGCCTATGGTGCTGGTGGAGCCCTGGAAACTGTTCGAGATATTCGGCAACATTCAAACGACGGTACTGGTCTATTTTTTAGGGCCCAAACTCCAGAGTCCTTGATAGAAGCCGTAAAAACCTTTGAGGTATTACAAGGAGCATTTAGCCATCAAAGGAACCGTGTTAACGCAGCTGCATTCGCTCCAAAAACTTTTAGCGATCGCTACCTGAGTTTTCTGGAATACTGCTATCAAGACTACCAATCTCGACTTTCTGCTAACAAATTGCAGTTTCCAGAGCGCTCTGTGCCTTAGCAAGCGTCTTGTGGCTTTATGATCGTGACGTGTGGTGTGAAGTGAAGGAGTAAGATGACTGCCCAAAGCCAACTTATCTCCGTCAAGATATTGCGAGCGTTCGTGAAGCGAGGTTTTCAGCCACTCGCCTTCAGAAGCAGACACAAAGTTCTGTCGCGACATCGCTTAGACGGAGAATTCACCAAGCGGCTGTTTGATGTTATGTTTTCCCTTTCCATTTTGATTTTGTTTTTTCCCGTTTACCTGCTACTTGCCATACTAATTGCCATCAACTCTCCAGGACCTGTTTTTTATGTTCAGGAACGTGTTGGCAAAAATTACAAGCGTTTTGGTTGTATTAAATTCAGAACAATGGTCGCAAATGCAGACGAGATGTTGTTAGATATGATGGCAGATTCACCTGATCTGCGGGAAGAATTTGAAGATAATTTCAAACTCAAGCAAGACCCAAGGATTACTAGAATTGGTAAATTTCTAAGGTACACTAGCCTAGATGAGTTTCCTCAGTTTTGGAATGTTTTAAAGGGAGATATGAGTGTTGTTGGTCCAAGACCTTTGGTACCAGAGGAACTGCCTAAATACGGGCGTCACATGGACAAAGTTTTGACAATTAGACCTGGTATTACTGGTCTATGGCAAGTTTCAGGACGCAATGATATTCCCTATCAGCGCCGTGTACAGATAGATATTTACTATGTCAACTTTAAAAATTTTTGGATGGATATATGGCTAATTGTCAAAACAATTGGTGTCATGCTTTCCCCAAAGGGTAATGGTGCTTACTGAATTAACTCATCCCCCGGAAGACAGCACGGGGGATTTCGTGTTATTTGTTGTTAGTTGTTAGTTGTTTGTCAAGAAATCAAATAACAAATAACTAACAACTAACAACCAAGCGGCGGGTGGCTATCCCTCCCATCCCTAAAGGAATGGGTTTCCCGCCGCTTTCGGTGAGGGCGCACATTGCTAAACCAATCCTTCCTGCTCAATCATCTCAATCATTTGGAGAGCACGAGGGTCACCTAGTTTTAACAGTGCAGCTTTGGCATCTTCCTGAACTCCCAAATCTTGATCTTCAGCAAAAGCTTCAATCATCCCATCAACAGCACCACCATAGATGGCATTGGAGGGTAGTTCCCGACACAGTTGTCCGAGGGACCAGGCACAGTTACTCCGTACCGCTGCTATAGGGTCTTGCTTTAAAGACGTAATGAGGGGCGGAATACATGCCACAATGTCCTCATAATCCAAATTAGCGATTTGTGCCAGAGAGCTAGCAGCCCATAAACGTACTGCTGAAATATCATTCTTCAGCGCATCAATCAAAGGGACAAGTGCACGGCGATCGCAAGAGTTACCCAATGCCCAGACTACACCCTTGCGCACATAACCATTGAAGTCAAGGTTGAGTTGTGTAATTAATGGCTCTACTGCTGTAGCACTAGGATTGCGTCCGATAGCATAGGCTGCACTTACTCGCACTAAGGGACAAATATCTGTCAACATGCGAATTAGATGAGGAATTGCCCGTTCGTCCTCAATTTCACAAAAAGCTCTAGCTGCTAGCATCCGTTGGGGCGTCTCTGGTGACGTTAACAGCGCTAGCATTTCTTCTGGGTCAGGTTTTTGAGCTTCTAACTCGGTATCAACCGGCTCTAAGTCATCTAGAGGGCTTTCTAGATCAGCCGGATTGTCGAGTATGCTCAGATCGTCATCATCATACATATTTGATAAGGTATCTTACCCCAACGGATTAAACCAGCCCCTAATCTCCAAATCCCAAATCCTTACTAAGATTCGAGTGGTTTCACCATCCACAAGGATTGAGTTTGGTAGCCCAATCGCTCATAAAGAAGCAAAGCTGCTTGGTTCCTCTGAAAAACTTGGAGACCAATTTTGCGATCACCTCTTGCCCTTGCCCAATCTTCAGCATACCGCATTAATGCTGAGCCAATTCCCTGGCGTCGGTATTCTGGCATCACGTAAAGCAAAAAAACATGAGCATGGCGATGGCATTGTATCTGATCAACTGCATTCCCTAACCATAGACAAGCGATTGGCTGTAACCAGGGAAGAGTTGGTGAACCTTGGAAAACATCTGGCTCAGCTAACTCTACCCACCACAAGGGCGTTTCTTGGGAAAAATACTTTCCCACTGTGATTGCCAGATGAGAAAAGTCGTCCTGTTCCGGGAAAAGTTCTTGGTAACTTAGCTGCATAAACTTCACCAAGGTTGCTTGTTCCCTGCTTTGACCTGGACGTAGGCGGTAGCCTGGTAATATTTGCTCAGACACCAGTGCTTGTGTAACGGTAAAGAGACCTAGGTAATGGTAAAGTTTGCTTATTAATCGTGAGGGAGCTAGCAATAGCATTGGTAGTTGGTGAGCGCCAATTGGCAGCATCCACCTCCTCAATTGGTGCCGGTGCTGCCATATCGTTGGGTAAAAAGATGCGAGAGCTAACTGCTAATAAAGCAACTAAAAAGACCAGTACGATTAGGAAAGGGGCAATGTACTGACGAAACAAAGTCATAGCGTATCGTGAACTTACTCAGGTGTAGGAGTTTGCTGGAACTTAAGATGACAATACTGAATTTTTACTTTTCTATCATTTCTAGAACTTGCTTTTGCAGCTCTTCGTCATCTTTAACTATTGACAAGATCTGATCATAGCGTTCCACATCTAAACCCTCTGCTACAACTGCTTGCTGCATATTGACGATAGTCTCTTGTCGATTTTGGGCAATCTTATCGATAGCATTGTCAAACTTGTCGGATTCTTCCTGAGAAACGTCTACATTCGGCTGTGCTTCTGGATTTTGCTGCGCTTGCAGAATTTCTCCAAATCGCTCTCGGCTAAAACCTTCACTCTCAACTATCTCAAACATTGTTTCTATGGATTCTTGTTCCAATTGCTGAACAAGTTTGAATGCATTGGCAAATTTCCGCAATTCTTCTGGATTAATATCTCCGTCAGAAGCTTGCTTGAGTTGACTAGTTACTATATTTTCCTGGCTTTGGGTGAAACCAGGCAGGCTGATTCCCAGTAATAGAGCAAGAACTGTAGTACCTGTCAGAAGTTGTTTGAGCATGTTAATTTTTGTCTTTTGACTTCTTTTCAGCTTATCGCGTTGATCAGGATTTGTGCTTGCTTCAACTACTGTATCCTTGCTGTGGTTCTTCTTGCCAAAGTTTCAGAAGGTAGTATGGAAAAGAATATAACAAGTCGCTAACAGTTCATGAGTAAGCGTGATAATCCAGTTGTACTAGTTTTGGCTTTATTGGTTACTGTTGGTATTATTGGAGGCGGTTTTTGGATGTGGAAGATAATAACATCAGGAAGCAACCAATTAAAGATCTTGGGAGACACTTTCAGTGGCTATAGTACCTTTCGTAGTCCTGAGTTTCAGGAAGTGGTGAAGGAAGTGGGTTTGAGTCTCACTTATCAGGATGAATTTGATCAAGCGCAACGCGCTCAACTCCTCAATCAAGGTAAAGCTGATTTATTGGTAACCACCCTAGACCAGTTTCTCAAGCAACAGCCTCAGGGAAAAATAATAGGGTTAATTGACCGCACGGTGGGAGCTGATGCCGTTGTCCTCAATACAAAAAAGTATCCTAGTCTGAAGTCATTGCTAGATTTGGACAAGCTCGTGCAGCAGAAACAATCCCAAGGAGAAAACCTAAACATTGCTTACGCAGGAGATACTCCTAGCGAGTACTTAGCTTTGCTGCTGAGTACTAGGTTCGAGACTTTTAAGCTGTCAGATTTTGAGGTGAAAGAAGTTGCAGATGCTTCTGAGGCTTGGCAGCTGTTACAAGACTCTAATGAGAATGTAGCAATTGCTGTAGTCTGGGAGCCTTTTGTAACCCAAGCCCGTCAGCAAGGTTACACTGTGGTCTTATCCAGTAAAGATGCACCCAAAGCTATTGTGGATGTAATTGTCGCTTCTGACCGACTAATTCAGTCTAAATCCTCAAAGATTGGAGAACTACTAGAAGCCTATTACCGGCGTATTGATGCCAATGTTAGCGATCCTTCCCAGTTACAGAAGCAAATTGCTGAGGATGGCAATTTATCTACTAAGGATGCTGGTACGGTTTTAAAGGGTATTGACTTTTTTGGTGCTGTTGAAGCGCAAGACTGGATGACCGATGGCACTCTCGAAACACGAATTGGTTCTACTGCAGCAGTGTTAGTCCTGGCTGAGGAGATGAATCAAGTACCCCCAAATCCTCAGGAATTGTTTAGCTCCCAGTTCATTACGAAGGCGGCAAGCAACACTGAAACTCTAATCGGCTTGGTGCGTCCGGATAACCCCAAACTAGCAGACAGACTCGCAGGCGACGAAGAGGAGCCAAATATTCCTTCAAGTGACCCTAAGGTGAAAAAGGCTTCTGATATCGGCAACTTACAAGTGAGAGGGGAAGTAAAATTTGATAGTGGTTCTGCTGGTTTAACCAATGAGGGTAAACAAACCTTGGTTAACTTAGCCCAAGAGATTCAAGAATTCAACACACAAACAGTTGGGGTACGTGTGATTGGTCATACTTCTAAAACTGGCGATCCTGGATTTAACCAACAGCTGAGCCAACAGCGAGCACAGATAGTGGTGAATGATCTCCGTAATCGAGGTCTTCAACACAACTTTGTGCCGGAGGGTAAGGGTTTTTCTGAACCAATAGCAGGGATGTCCCCAGAAGACCCTCGCCAACAGCGCACTGAAATCCGCCTAGTGCGCATTAACTAGTACCACTGCGTGGAATTAAGAATTCAGAATGAAGAATTAAGAATGCTTATAGAGTAAGGATTCTATCGATCTCAATCTGGTCACTTATTTCCGCCGCGCTGCACTAGTACAAAAAGGCAGAAAGCAGTCCCAATGACAAAAATTCACCGCCATGAATGAACATTAATTTCTCCGCGTCCCCGTGTCTCCGTTTCCCCGCATGTATTGCTCTAGGGGACTTCTCAATCCAATCACTTTTCAATTTCATTAACCAAATTAATCAGGGCATCATGAAAATTCGCAAATTACTACCTCTGTGCGCTGTATTTGTACTAAGTTTGGTACTGGCAGTTAGTTGCAATCAAACACCAGATACCCAAACTTCCAACAGTGAGACTACTGCAAGCACAGAAGCATCTGCCAAAGTAGTGATGGGGTACAGCAATTGGCCTGGATGGTGGCCTTGGGCGATCGCAAAAGAAGCAGGTTTGTTTGAAGAAAATGGAGTAAATGTCGAACTAAAATGGTTTGATGGCTATTTAGAATCTATGCAAGCTCTAGCTGCTGGACAATTAGATGCAAATTGCCAAACGCTGAATGATACCATCTCCTTCGCTGCTGATGCTGTCAATGGAGAAGTAGCTGTTTTAGTCAATGATAATTCCGCCGGTAACGACAAAATTATTGTGACAGAAGACATCAATAACCTTGAAGACCTCAAAGGAAAAAAGGTAGCAGTGGAAGAGGGAGTTGTGGATGACTTCCTACTAACCCTAGCTTTGGAAGATAAGGGTATATCTAGGGAAGAAATTGAGATTGAGAACCTTGAAACAGGAGCAGCAGCAGCAGCCTTTGCCTCAGGAAAAGTCGATGCTGTTGGTGCTTTCCCCCCTCACTGGCTAACTGCTCTTAAACGGAAAGGTAGTAAAGAGCTAGTCAGTTCCAAGCAATTTCCTGGAGCAATTCCAGACCTACTAGTAGTCACTCAGAAATTAATTGATGAACAACCGGAGCAAGTACAAGCTCTGGTTAATACTTGGTTTGCCACCCTAGATTTCATAGAACAGAATCCAGAGAAAGCAGATGAAATTATGGCAAAACGGGCTGATATTAGTGTCGAAGAGTTTCAGCAATTTAAGGAAGGAACCAAAATCTTTACCATTGAAGAAAACCTAGAAGCATTTAATCCTGGAGACAGTATGAAGCATATGCCCTTCGCTGCGGAGAAAATGACCAAGTTTATGCTGGATGTAGGCTTTATTGAAAAAGCACCTGACTTGAAAAAAGTACTTGATGACCAATTTGTCAAAACTTATGCAGAATCCCAAGGTAAGTAGATCGACATTTATGAAGAAAATAAAAAGAAAATATTTTCCTGATTGTCAATCCTCTTCTTTCAAGGAGAGGTAATTATCCATTATCCATTGTTCATTATCAATTGTTGAACTCTGCCTCTGCTCCCCTTCAATATAATTTTGCATTTGAGTATGAATCACTCTGCCGATAGTTCCCCGCTCATTAATGCTGAAATCTCTAGGAAAAGCTTACCTCCAACGGTCTTCTGGCGTCTGGCTGAAGATATTCCCCAGTTACTCAGCTGGAGCTTGATTGCCCTTTCACTTATCCTTCCCTACCTTGGTTGGTGGCTGCTCTCCAACTTTGCTGGAATAGAGGCAGTTTTTTTACCTTCCCCAAATCAAGTGGGGGAAGCTTTTGTCCGTCTTTGGGAAAAGGGCTTTCTTCGCCAGGATACTGCCGCTAGCTTTATCCGGGTTACTAGTGGCTTTGTTTTAGCCGCCATTGTTTCAGTCCCGTTAGGGATTTCGATGGGGGCATTTGCTAGTATCCGTGCCCTTACAGAACCCATTATCGGGATTTTGCGCTACATGCCTGCTCCTGCTTTTATTCCTTTGCTGATTCTCTATCTCGGTATTAACGAAGAACCGAAAATTCTCCTGATTTTCATTGGTACAATATTTTACAATACCTTGATGATTATGGATGCAGTGAAGTTTGTCCCCAAGGATTTAATTGAAGCTACCTATACCTTAGGAGGAAACCGCAAACAAATTCTCTTTCAGGTAATTACACCTTACATAGTTCCCAATATTATTGATGCCTTTCGTATCAATATTGCTACATCTTGGAATCTGGTAATTGTGTCGGAATTAGTTGCAGCAGAACAAGGTTTAGGTAAGCGCATTTTACTCGCACAGAAGTTCTTGAAAACTGATGAAATTTTTGCCTGTTTAATTGTGCTAGGAGTTATTGGGTTTTCTCTTGATTTATTATTTCGCTGGTTTTTAAGAATTAGCTGTAAGTGGGCATTTGATTAATAAGTAATAAGTAATAAGTAATAAGTAATGAGTAATGCATTTGGAAGTTTCTCATCTTTATAAGGAATTCTCAACTAAGCAAGGTTCTCTACTGGCTCTCAAAAATATTAACCTGTATGTAGAAACAGGGGAATTGGTTTGCGTAGTGGGAACTTCTGGTTCTGGTAAATCAACTATGCTCAGGCTGATTGCAGGACTAGATATGCCGACAGCAGGGCAAATTAAAGTTGATGGTGTGCCAGTTACCGGGCCAGGCTCAGACCGAGGCATGGTCTTCCAGAAATATACTCTGTATCCTTGGATGAAGGTAGCAGAAAATGTTGGGTTTGGGTTAAAGTTGCAAGGAGTGGCAAAGTGGAAGCGTAGAGAGGTTGCTTCCTATTATTTGGAAGTGGTGGGGTTGTCTGAATTCGCTCAGTCCTATCCCAAAGAACTATCAGGAGGTATGAAGCAGCGGGTAGCGATCGCACGAGCTCTTGCCTCCCAACCTAAAATCTTGCTGATGGATGAGCCTTTTGGTGCTTTGGATGTGCAAACTAAGGAGACGATGCAACAATTCCTACTCCAAGTTTGGCAACATACTGGCACTACGATTTTGATGATTACTCACGATGTTGAGGAAGCAGTATTTCTCTCTGAGCGGATTTATGTATTGACGGCACGACCTGGTACTATTCAGCAAGAACTGAAGATTGAATTATCAAGCAACGAGTTTACTGATGCTTCTGGTGTGCGGACTTACAAAATTAAGCGTCAACCTCAATTTCAAGACTACGTAGGAGAAATTAGGGATTTGCTTAGCTGTTAAATTGTTAAATTGTTAAATTTAATTTTTGTGGAGCTGTTACCCTAGATCAGGACTAATAAGCTTGGACGCATTGACCTTGCATCCTTCGGACAGGCAAGATGCCTGTTCCACAAGAAGTTAACGATTGAATTTGGTGCAAATTAAATGCGTTTTAGCTTAATGATTCCCGATTCCCAATTCCCGATTCCCAATTCCCAATTCCCAATTCCCAATTCCCATTTAGGAGTAATTAATGAGCGTTGTTGCAGCCAGAAAATATGCCGATAAGCTAGTTTTTGCCTCTGATAGCATCCGTGTTTCAGGATACCTCAAGGAAACTCACCGGGTTACTGGGGATGAGCGAGGAAAGCTATTTGAGGTCAATAACATGATTATTGGCAGTGTAGGGTATATCATGGAGCTGAGCTTCATGCAAATATTTGCCCGCAACCATAGTCCAGCAGCTCCAACAGTGGAAGCAGTTCTGGACTTCATGGTTGAGTTTTACAGTTGGGCAAAAGGAAAAGATGATTCCTTTGGTCGTAAAAATGACTATTTATTAGGAATAGAGAACGAAATTTTTCGCGTGTGTGATAGTTATCTAGTGGAGAAAATTAATGAGTTTGGCGCTATTGGAGCAGGGGAGCATTTTGCTCTTACAGCCATGTACTTAGATAAAACTCCACAGGAAGCAGTTGCTATTGCCAACAAGCTTTGTGTCTACTGTTCTGATCCTGTTAACGTAATCACGAAAGAACTCGGTTAAACAGCTTCTAGATTTTTTTCTCCTGTTCTAATCCGGATTACCTCTTTAACGGAACTAATGAAAATTTTACCGTCACCCACTTGACCAGTATAAGCAGCATCCATCAATTTTTCTACCAATCTTTCAACCAAGGCATCTTCAACGACAACTGCTACCTTGACTTTTGCCAAAAAGTCAACAGTATACTCATTGCCACGATACTGTTTAGTATTACCTCTTTGGCGTCCAAATCCCCTTGCTCCAGAAATGGTCATGCCAACAAAACCGGAGTTGACTAAGGCTGTTTTCACATCCTCAAGCTGATGGGGTCGGATAATTGCTTCTATCTTCTTCAAGTTCGTAGCTCCTGAGTTGTCTTTTCATTCGTACTTTATCAAGATCAGCATGACATATCTCCCTCTTTCGGAGATATTTTTTTTGAGCCACTCCCACCGATTCCATCGGTGGGATTCAGGCATCAGACAGAGATTGCAACCTGAGGCTGTCTGACATCTCCTACGCCTAGGGTTGAACTCCCAACCATGCAGATATTTATTGCTGCGTTTTCATCTCGGTCGTTTACCGAATTACAAGATGGACACCGCCAACGTCTAACTCAGATCTTGCACCAAAAAAAGCTGTATGTTGAACTGATAGCTAAAGTTCTTATGTAGAGGGGATTGTAGTGTGTTCTCTTGTGTAAAAGAGAACTATTTTTCAATTCCTTTGAAAAAACAGGGATGCGCCCTAATCTATTCTACTCGATGACCTACTTTTTCTTCATCGGAATACAAATCTAACCAACTTTCTTTTAGTCCGTCAATAGCCTGAGTTAATTCATCAACGAGTACTCTTCTAGCCACAAATAAAA
>JAAHGL010000229.1 GCA_010692635.1 Symploca sp. SIO2C1
GAGCCTGCCTTGCTTGGGAGTTGAGTTTTTTCGCCCAAGGGGTTTGTTTATTCTTAGCTAGTAGTGCGCAAAGCTTTTGGAGGTCGTTACGAGTGACCCCTTTGTTATCTTCCCAATAGCGCAAACAAGTGTTGCGGATGAACTGCCCTGTTCGGATTGCTTGATCCAACTTGCTGTACTGTGCATTCGTTCCTTTGAGCTTAGCTTCAATTACTAGCATGACACCAAGTATACCATATTTTACCCACTACTAATACAGGTAGAATTATTTGGATTCGCTACCGCTCAATTGTTAGCTGGTCGGCATTCATCTCACCGTTAAACCATTGGCGGTACTCGGCTACGCCTCGATAAATCCGCCTCGGTTATAGCGGGAGCCTTCTGCCGACATTAAGGTAATCCGACTTCAGACTAGTGCAGCACGGCGGAAGTAACTGACCAGTTTGAGATCGTTATAATCCTTACTCTATAAGCATTCTAAATTCTAAATTCTAAATTCTAAATTCTAAATTCCGCGCAGCGGCACCAGTTATGTTACTTTGAGTAGCGATCGCATTTCTTGTGGAGTAAATCATGAGTGACGCTGCAAGCTTTAATGGTGACATAGAAGTCGATGGAGTCATTTCTGGCAAGAACGCCATCGGCGGTTCTGCTGCCAGTATTCAAGGTTTAGGAACGGGTGGTAACGCAGGGGTTTTCGCATTCAAGTTTGATCAAGAGGAATTCGGTAAAACAAAGGAAGCAATCCAGATTTGGAACTCTTCGGCTAACGTCTTTAAAACATTTATCGTCGAGCATCCATTAGATGAGGATAAGTACATTGTTCACGCCACTCTCGAAGGACCAGAGGGAGCAGTCTACTATCGTGGAACATCTCAGCTTTGTAGTGGCAAGGTAACAATCTCTCTCCCTCCTTATTTCGAGGCATTTACTCGGAAAGAGAACAGAACGATTATTTTAACTAACATTGATGGTTTCGATCGCATCGCAGTTCAATCCATCGAAGGTGAGAAAATCAAGGACGGCAAGTTTATCGTTGTTTCTGATAATCCTGAATCTTCTCAACAATTTGACTGGGAAGTTAAGGCAGTGAGGGCTGATGGCCCTCACCTAAAGGCAGAACCCAATAAACAAGATTTGCAAGTTGGAGGTTTTGGCCCATATACGTTTGAAATTAGGCAGCAGTCGAATGCAGATGGGTAGTATTTCTTAAGCTCATCCCACGACTAAAGTACGTGGGATGCAAGCGTTATTTGTTGTTGGTTGTTAGTTGTTTGTCAAGAAAAACTTTCTAACAAATAACTTGCCAACCAAGGGTTGGGCGGCTATCCCTCCCATCCATAGAAGGAATGGGCTTCCCGCCGCTTTCGGTGAATTTGCAATTGACGGGTAAAGGGGGGGTGAAGGAAATATGAAGTGGGATTTCAATTCTCCCCTTCCCTCCTGCCTTATTTCTTGAAAGATTAGCAATTAGCAATTAGCAATTAGCAATTAACCATTAGCAATTAGCAATTAGCAATTAGCAATTAGCAATTAGCAATTAGCAATTAGCAATTAGCAATTAACCATTAGCAATTAGCAATTAACCATTAGCAATTAACCATTAGCAATTAACCATTAGCAATTAGCCATTAGCCATTAACCATTAGCTTTTCAGCGTTCTATACATCTGTCAACAGCTTTGCCTTTCTCAAAATAAAGGTAATCACTCGCTCCTTCCCGGAAATAATATCTGCTGTAATTTCCATACCAGGTGTGATGGAAGACTTCTGTGCTCCAGAGTCATCGGTTAGCGAACCACCTTTGACAAGATAGGATCTTTCGGGCATAACTACTACCTCGTAGTAAGTAGTCGCTCTACCTAAACAATTGCCTTGGCAGGGAAATGCATCAGGAGTCTTTTCTATTACTTCCCCTTGGAGAGTGCCGTAGTCGGGATAAGGATAAGCCGATACCTGCATTTGTACCGTTTGTCCTATTTCTACTTTGGCAATATCCTTAGGATATACTTGGGTTTTAATCACCAAAGGTGAGTTAGTGGGAACAATTTGAGCGATCGCATCTCCAGAACTCACTCTCTGTCCAGGATTTTGTACATCCAATTTCAAGATTGTGCCAGCGGTAGGAGCACGCACCACACTTTTGTTAATTTCTGCTTCAATCCTTTGTAACTCCGCTTGCCGACGACTGAGACTGCCATTGGTTTCATTCAACTTTCCCTTGAGACTCTGACGCTGATTCGCAAGTTGCTGTGCCTGTTTTGATTGGTTTTTAGCTATTTTCGCTAAGGCTCTTTCGAGCACAAAATCAATGTTCTCTCCCGGTTGCCCTGAGGATGTTAATCCAGCCTGAGTTAAAATCTTCTTATCCAGGACTTCGAGTTGAGCCTTAGTTTGAGCAAGCTTGGTTTGATCTTCTTGAATCTTAGCTGCCCGGGAATTCTTTGCCGTTTCCAGGCGAGGGAGGTTTGGGTTATCGATGTAAGCAATTACCCCTCCTGCTTCAACAACTTGGTTTTCCTTAACTTCAACACTCTTGAGTATTCCTTGGGTTTCAGCTTGAGTAATTTGTCTCTCTCCAGCAGGACGAACATTCCCCATCGCCCTTACCTTGACGTTATACTCAATCAACGAAGCAAGAAGAACAGCTGCACCAAAAGTACCTACCAGAAACATGCCACCTAAAGTCATCCAGCGACTAATCGGCGGCAGAAATTCGTCATTCTGGAGTGGTTGGAGTGAATCCAATTCAGGCTTGCTAAACATGAGCTCTATAACAAGGGATTGGGAACAAGGAATTGGGAACTGGAAGTAGGAACAGAGAATTTTACTTACTTTTTTGCCAGCAACCTAAATTACACTTCACAGGCTGAGGGGCAAATCAGGATTTAACTTGTCTGCTTTTTCCCTTTGATGGTTAATTTTACCAGAAGAAAGGCAGAGGGCAGAGGGCAGAAGGCAGAAGGAAAGAATGTAGTTTTTAATACAAAAGTAAGTCCTCTGTGCTCTGCCAGATGGTTTAAAGTGCGATCGCATATTTCGTAGTTGGGTTGAGGAACGAAACCCAACAAATTTAGCATCAAAACTTTGTGTTGGGTTTCACTTCGTTCAACCCAACCTACCCATAAACAAAAAACAAAAGTGAATTGTTATTTGATTTAACGAGTAAGCAGACGCACTAGATGCCGAGAATGGAAATTTCCACCGAAATTTTCCTCACCCTCCCGCTAGATATAATATGACGACTAATAGACTATAGAAAACCTTTATGAAAGGCAAATCTTTACTTGGTTGTCTCATCAGCTTAAGCATCTTAGGTACGGCTCCATTCCTCGGAACCCTCACCAATCCTGCTCCTGCCATTGCTGACGATAGTTCTGTCATTCGGAAAGTAGTGCTATTCGACTTGTTCCAAAGAGGGGGATTTTCTGGTATCACTCCTGAGGTAACCAAAATCACTTTTTTTGACTCCTATGCTTTAGCTCACTGGCTTTGGGGACAAGGTGGAGGAGAAACCTTTCTGATTAAGGAAAATGAGAAGTGGCGAACAATTGTTTCTGGTAGTGGAGCTTTGAACCCTAGTACCCTCGTTCGCTATGGTATTCCCCGTGATACTGCTCGGACTCTGATTAATCTCGATCGCGGTGCGCCAGAAGAATCTCTAGCAGTAGCGGAACCCTTTATTCCAGTATTGCCTCAGCTCCAGCAACAAACCGATGTGCTAATTCTCTTACCCAGTAAAATTCCCTTGAAGGGGACACCAATTTATGTAAGTTCCCAAATTGAGAATAACCAGTACCAGCTTAATCTAGAACTCAATAGTAAATGTAGGGGAGTAATCTCTTGTACTATTGGTTCTTTTTCAGCTCAACCTGTGGGTCAGTTATATTATGCTGATGATCCCTTCACTAAAGAAGTACATCTAGTAAAAGGTATTCGAGGCTACTTTATTCCTAGCAGATGCGATGTCTCCCGCACTGCTGAAACTAATTTTTCTTGTAGACCATCTACAATTGAATGGGTATGGGAAGGCTCCGTTTACAGAATTTCCCTCAGAGGAGTTAGCAGGGATGTTGGTGAAGAGGAAGCAATTATGAGTGCCATTGCTAATTCAGCGATAGAAGCAGGACCCCGCTGAGGTAGCTGGGGAAGTTGGGGGGGTGAGCGAAATTTGGGTTGGAGTTTCTAGCGAAGTATCCTCTCAAATCATTATTTTTCCTTTGTTTCCCTATCTCCCTATCTCCCCACCCTTTTTTTCGCTCACCCAAGTTGGGGAGCTAGGGGGCTCTGACAAGGGTAGGTTTTTTATATTAATCGTTAACCAACTTTAAGCAAAAGGGGATTAGTCCCAGTTGGGTTGTAGGGTTAGTGTTAGATTGGTGAGCAAATCTTTTAGGTTGAGTTGAGCCTCCGAAACCCAATAAAACTTAACACCTAACACCTAATATGCTCAAGATTAGTCCCCCCCTCACCCCTTCACCTCCTCAACCTTCCGTAATCAACTTTAAGCAAAAGGGGCTTAGTCCCAGTTGGATTGTAGGGTTAGTGATTACCCTGGGTATTTTGCTCGGAACCCTTTGTTGTTCGATTTGGGATCAAGTTCCTACTCCTACTTCCCCAGTAATTTGGTCCTCTGAGGCTCAGTGGATTGGTTCTGCTGAACCCACCTATCGATTTTATGCTCGTCGTAGTTTCAACTTAGGAGCTACCGAGGTAGGGGGATGGTTGCGTCTCAGTGCGGATAATGATTTTATTCTCTACGTCAATAATTTAGTTGTGGCTCGGGAAGTGAGCTCTTATGGGCAGATTCCTCGGAATAGTCTGGGATTAGGCAGTCAATTAAGTGATCCTTACCAAAATCTTAATGATAGTCGTCCCTATAGTTTGCGGGTGAGAGACTGGGTACAGTGGTCATACCCCAAAGACTGGAAGTTAACTAACTACGTTGACTTAACCCCTTATCTGCATCCCGGCAAAAATGTCATTGCCTTAGAAGTGCAAAAAAGTCAGACTAATCCTCGCGCTATTGTTGAAGGAGCAATTTATACTCCAAGTTCGGACTCACCAATAATTAACTTAACTACTGGGGAAACACCTTGGCACATTTCCACCTTAGCGGAGAATCAAGAGCAGTTACGTTGGTTTGATCGAGAATTTAATGATCTCAATTGGTTAGAAGCAGCAGTTCTTGGTCAACCAACCCAAACAACCTATAGTAGAGTTAGCCAGCACTTATTTAAACAACCATTACTAGGAAATTGGATTACAGGGAATCAAAGCGATCGCGGTGAAGTCTGGCTGAAGGGTACTTGGGAAGGGGTGAGGGAGACGCGGAGACGCGGAGACGCGGAGACGCGGAGAATTAACATTCCAACCAAAATTTCGTTCACCCAGCGGCAACGAGCTTTTATTCGCTTTGCAGGTCAAGGAAATTATAGTCTCCTAATTAATGGCTCCTTAGTCAATCATGATGACACGGGAGACAACCGATTATTGCACCTCTACGAAGTCACTAGCTTACTCAGACGTGACACCAATACCCTCACTGTGCGCTTATCCCGTCCTATTGAGACTGACGGTAAGAATAATAGTGGATTGGTAGGATTTTATTTAGATGGCTGGAGCGAAACGGAAACAGGAGATGCGATCGCACCTATTGTAACTGATGGCAACTGGATAACATCAACTCAACCTTTTGAGGAGGCAGGAGGCAGGAGGCAGGAGTTAGAACTAGTAAAGTTGGCAACGTTTCTTAGGCAGCCTCACTTACAAGAATTTAAGCGACAATTTGAGGGTAATGCGGCTTTAGGAAACTATCCTAAGTATCTTTGGCATCAGCTACTTTGGAGTTTAGGAGGTATATTCTTTGTCTTAATTGGAACTTGGAGTCTTGGTAAATTTTTGCTTGAAAAAAGGCAGGAGTCAGAAGGCAGGAGGCAGGAGGCAGGAGGCAGGAGGCAGGAGGCAGTCTCAATAAAGAGATTTTTTGACTACCAAGTGATGAAAGTAGGCTCTTTCCTGCTCCCCTCCTGGGAGGGGTTGGGGGTGGGTTCTGCTCCCTACTCCCTGCTCCCTACTTACAAGACAGGAACTAATGTCATTACTCATTACTCATTACTCATTACTCATTACTTAAAACGCGATCGCATTTGGGACAGTTTAGCCGTAGGAATAATATTACTACTACCAGGAACCTTATTTTTGGTCGGTATTGGTTTACTCAAACATCGTTATGGCGAGGCTGAACTTGCTTTGCAATTCGCTCAACCTCAAAGTAATTTGCTGATCCTGTTGGCATTTTTGATAATTGTGGCGCTAACTTTATTGTGGAGTTTCATTAGACTTCAAAGAAGGCAGAAAGCAGTTCCAAGGAAAAAAATTCATCACCTGGTGATGAATTTAGGCTCTTCCCTGCTCCCTGCTCCCTACTCCCTACTCCCTCTAAAATTGAGTCATTGGTGGGTTTTTGCCAGTATTATTATTGTCGGTTTTGGGTTAAGGGTGTATCGTCTTGGCTTTGTTGATTTAGATCCAGATGCTAATGTTTCCCTGGACTGTGTTAGGGGTATCTTGCGTACTGGTGCGCCGATTTCTACCTCAGGAATTTGGTATACCCGAGGACCATTCTATCATTATGCTTTGGCGCTTTGGCTGCGTTTGGTAGGAGATTCTGATGTTAATGCTGCTTTGTTCTCTGTTCTCTTGGGAACAGCAACCTTAGTGGTAATTTATTTTTTAGCTAAGGAAATTAGCGGCAAAGTCTGGATTGCTTTGTTAATTACGGCAGTATTAGCGATCGACCCGTGGGAAATTTGGTACTCCCGTAATATCCGTTTCTATCAAATCACACAATTCCTCTATCTTTTAGGTTTTTGGGCATTTTTACCAGGATTCATTACCAGTCGCAAACCCCCCTACCAAGCTATTTGTTTTGTCAGTTTAACCTTAATGTTACTCACCCAGGAAGTAACCATTACCTTGTTACCTGCTTTAGCTATTGGTGCTTTATACTTCTATCTACCTTTTCGTTCAGCTTACGACTGGAAATTGCTCTTACCTTGCTGTCTGATGGCATTTATCTATGTCTATGATGGCATCTTTGTGATGATTAAGTGCCTGACAGAAGTGGCAGGCTTATCCTCTTTGACTACCAATTATCTCAAACTTTACCTGGCTGGGGATATTACTTTCTTTACCACAGACTTCTTGGTTGGGTTTAACCGGATGAAGATTATTTATACGGTTTTCTTTTTGGCAGGATTCCTTTACTTTTTACTCCGCAGAAATAAAGTTAATATATTTTTATATAGTTTAATCTTAATTGATATTATTTTTCTCACAATCGTGGTCTTCTTTGAGGGCTCTAGATATACTTATCCCCTGTACCCCCTATTTGTTTTACTCTCGATTTACAGTGCTTGTCACTTAGCAGAACAACTCGGAGAGAAACTGACGAAAATTTCCGATAACTTACTACCCTTTAAAGCAATAGCCATTAGCAGCATACTTGTACTCTTGCTGTTGAATATCGAACCTATCAGAGTACTCAGCAGCTATCAAGACTCAATTGCGGCTCGCCATATTCAGGTAACTGAATATATCAAAGCTCACAAACAACCTGGAGATGTTGTTATATCTAATGTACCTTCGGTTCACTCCAATGTTCTCGGAGGAGCAGACTATTTTATTCCCCATCGGATGTCCTTCTTTGATGCCGCTTATTGGCGTGATGGAGAGTTAGTTGATCGTTGGGAAGGGGGTATCATCGTAACTAATGCCGATCAACTGAGGGAAATACTAGCACAAAACCACCGAGTTTGGCTGCATCTCCTTTATGTACCTCAATTACCAAAAGATATAGAAATTGCTAAGTTTCACGATATTTTAGAAACCTTAGGAGAGCCTGTCTTAGAGACATTTGGCACAACTCTGCGCCTCTGGAGTAGTGAAGATGGTATCTTGCCACGTCTTGTCAACCAAGGTAAAGATCTTGGTAGTTATTAATTAGGGCTTGCTGTATAAGTGTGGAAGCTATACCAGAATTGGGTTTCAAGGATTTTTCGGAGAAATAAGTGCAAGGAAATTATACCTTTTGGCTCAAAAAGCTTGCACAATGGAAAAAATCTGGGAGCTAATCGAGGGGTCATTCACTCATTACTCATTACTCATTACTCATTACTCATTACTTCAAAAGCCGAATCAATCGACTTATTCAGCAAGCCCTAGTTAAAGATATTGGCACCCAGCGTCCCTTTGGACTTTGTTGAAAAAAGCCCCCCCAGGGTGTCAGTACTTCGATACTTTCACTTTCACTGGGCTCACAATCAATGCCAAATTCAACAATTGATAATGGATAATTACCTCTCCTTGAAAGAAGAGGATTGAACTTCAGGAAAATATTTTCTTTTTATTTTCTTCATAAATGAAGAGGTCTTAGACCAAATTAACCAATTATCAATTATCAATTATCAATTATCCATTGATAAAAGGAACCAATAGCAGAGGAATTCATTGTTGCTGCTATTATGTCTCCTTTAGCTTTTGATGGAAAATAGCGATCGCAGATACAATAGGTGAGTAACTTTTTACCTATCTTGTAATCTTCATCTTTGCGAAACCCTTGCAAAACTTCAGTCAGGATGATGTCTCCAATAGCTATTGGCTCAATTCCCAATTCCCGATTCCCAATTCCCAAAAACCAGGATCTTTGTACCTCATCTAAATGAGAAACGCTATATTCAATTAATCTATTAATTCAGATAATGCAAGACAAACATATCTTAGTAATTACGTCAGTCTATCCCATTACCGAAGACGGACGAGATGGTGCTTTTATCAGAGAAACGGTGGTACGTTTACAGCCTACAGGAGCTAAATTTAGCATCTTTGCTCCTGCCTATGAAGCCTCTCCCACCCATCAATTAGATGGCTGTATCGTTCACCGTTTCCGCTATAGTCCTAAGCCTTGGGAAAACTTTGTACGGGATGGAGCTCCTAGTAAGCTCCAAAAACAACCACTTTACTATATCTCTGCAATTTTATATATTCTTTTGGGGACGATTCAACTTTTTTGGGTTTGCGGGAAAACCAAACCCGATGTACTTCACGTTAATTGGCCTTTTCCTCATGGATTAATGGCTTGGCCAGCAAGTAAAATACTCCGTATTCCTATGGTCTTTACCTTTCACGGAACGGAACTGTTACTGGCAAAAAAATTTGGCTTTGTTGCCCATATCCTGCGTTGGTTGTTGCCTCAAGCTTCTGTAGCCACCGCTAATTCTAGCTTTACCCAAAACTTGATCCAATCTCTAGTGCAAGAAGGCAGAAGGGAAGAAAGCTTGTACAGTAAGTTTTTTAAGCTTTTTTCACGCTTTGGTTATTTCCACCGCCCTGCACTAGTCAATATCCCTGTTAAAGTGATTCCTTATGGTTTAACTATTGAACCAAAACCTTCCGCAAAACGCCCACCGGAAGCCACCCCCACTTTATTGTTTGTCGGTCGTTTAATCGAACGCAAAGGACTAAAATACTTATTAGAAGCACTACCTTTAGTATTAAAAGAGCGATCGGTAAAATTAAGGATAGCAGGTAAAGGCGATCGCGAAGAATACTTTAAAGCTCTGTGTAAGTCCTTAAACCTCAATCATCAAGTAGAATTTTTAGGATTCCTCAGTCGCGAAGCTCTAGCTCAAGAATACGCCAATTGCGATATTTTTGTTTTTCCCTCCATTGTAGACAGCAAAGGGGAAAGTGAAGGACTAGGCATTGTTGCCATTGAAGCCCTTGCCCACCAAAAGCCAGTTATTGCCACTGCTAACGGTGGCATTCCTGATATTATTATCGCCAATAAAACAGGACTCTTAGTCCCAGAAAAAGACGCAACTGCCCTAGCTCAGGCTATTTTTGAATTACTAGCCAATCCCCAACAAGCAGCAATCATGGGCAAAGCTGGCTTAGCTCATATCCAAGAACACTTTAGCTGGGAACATATTCTTCCCCTGTGGGAAAATGCTTTTGAAAAAAGGTGTTAGGTATTAGGTGTTAGGTTTGTTAGAAATAAATTCTGTCATCCTGAGTGGTAGCGAAGGATCTCCCAGATGGCTCAGATACTTCATTTTGGGAAACTATGACAGTTGAGTGCATAAGTCCTAGAAACAAAAAACAGTGATAAGATTTGACTGTTACAGTAAGGAGTAAAAAACAATGAATATTATTCTTAATCCTAAGCTAGAAAACCTTATCCAACAACAGATAACTTCTGGCAAGTATACGAGTATCGATAATGTACTTGAAGAAGCTTTAGCTCTATTAGAAAAGCGTAATCAATATGAGCAATGGCTTGAAGAAATTGGTCAAAAAATTGATATTGCTGCCCAGCAACTAGAACGAGGTGAAGGAATGGATGGAGAAACCGCAATCAATCAATTGCGAGAACAATTACAACAAAATAAAAAAGGGTAATAATGAAATCTAAACTTATTCCCCTATTAAAAATAACTGTTAGCGTCGGGTTACTCATATTTGCGTTGATGCAAGTTGATTTGGAACAAACATGGATCCAATTTCGACAGCTATCGCCCGTATTCGTCCTGATAGCACTAATTTACTACACAATTTTGCAGTGGCTGAGTAGCTGGCGATGGCAGATAGTTTTACACCCGACAGAGCATTTTGTACCTATGCATGTTCTGTTTACTAGTTATCTCGCGGGGATGTTCCTTAATACTTTCCTTCCAGGTAGTCTTGGGGGAGATGTTTATCGAGTCTATCGTGTGACTCAAGTAACCAAAGACTCACAAGTAGCCTTAGTCTCTGTCTTTTTGGAACGATTTAGCGGGTTAGCTGTGCTATCAGCTATTGCTGCTCTGAGTTTGCCCCTAACTTTTAATTTAGTAGACAGTTGGGATGTGATTCTTCTATGTGTTAGTATCGTGGCTGCTTTAGTTGGGGGTCTAATACTAATTATGAGCCCTCAGTTATTGCATTGGGTAGAACCCTGGTTAGTGAAGTTAAGACTAGGAAGTTTGGCAGAACGCTTAGCCAAAATCCAGCGTCTGCTTCTACAATTTGTTCAAGACCAACGAGCTGTAGTTTCTTCTGTAATTCTCTCACTCATTATCCATCTCGGCATCGTTCACTACCACTATTTGATTGCCGAGCAACTGCAATTACCTGTTTCTTTTTGGCAACTATTAGTTTTTGTTCCCATTGTCGCGGTGGTGACGGTGTTACCCATTTCTGTTGGGGGACTAGGAGTTAAAGAGGGATTATGGATCTATTTGTTTGCCCGCATTGGTCTTAGTCCCGAACAAGCTGTGTTACTATCCCTAACTGTAACTTGGCTAGGATGGTTACTAAGTCTAGCAGGAGGAGGCTTATTATTGCTAGATGAGAGTAGGGAGCAAATGGCAACCATGCAAGAAGAATTGAAAATTGAGAATTGAAAATTGAGAGCTGTATTTGACTATATTTTTATTAAAACTTTACGATACGTCATCCTGAGCGATAGCGAAGGATCTCCCAGACGGCTCAGATGCTTCACTAGTGCAGCGCGGCAGAAATAACCCAAAGCGTGAAAAAAGGTCTATATTTTTTGGGGGAGATGTTTAAAAAGCTTACCGTATAAGGGGTGAACGAAATTTTGGGTGGGATTTCCTAGCTAAGTAGGGTTTGCTGAATAAGTAGTCAGGAGTCAGGAGTCAGGAGTCAGGAGTCAGGAGAATAGGAGTTTAGGAGTTTAGAATAGTCTTTAAAGGGGATTATGGGTTAAGAAGATGCAAGGAAATT
>JAAHGL010000023.1 GCA_010692635.1 Symploca sp. SIO2C1
GTCTGTCAGCAGAAAATCTCAGGGACTGGCTAGTCTCACAAAAAATAACGATTAGTTTTGTGCCCACCCCTATATTAGAACACTTGTCTTCTCTAGAATGGCCTTCACAAACGGCATTGAGAATGGTACTAACAGGTGGAGACAAGCTTCACCAATATCCATCAAATTCTTTACCATTCTGTGTTGTCAATAACTATGGTCCAACAGAGAATACGGTGGTTACTACCTCAGGATTGGTATGTTCTGAGAAGCTAGACCAGATATCACCACACATAGGTAAGCCGATATCGAACACGCAAGTGTACATCCTGGATGCCAATTTACAACCAGTACCCATAGGAGTACCAGGAGAACTATATATCAGTGGAGATGGGCTAGCAACAGGCTACTACAACCGCCCACAACTGACAGCCGCTAAATTTATCGCTCACCCCTTTGAGCACTCCCAAGGTACAAAATTATATAAAACCGGAGACTTAGCTCGTTATCTAGCCGATGGCAATATCGAATTTTTGGGGAGGATAGACAACCAAGTTAAAATCCGAGGATTCCGCATCGAAACTGGGGAAATTGAAGCAGTTCTCAATCAAAATGCCATAGTCAAAGAAACAGTAGTAGTGGCAAGGGAAGATAACCCAGGTGAGAAACATCTGGTAGCATACCTAGTGATAGAACCCGAAACTGCCACTAGCTCGAACCCGGAACTATCAGATACTCAAGTATACAGTTGGCAAGAAATATTCAACCAGCAAATCTACTCTCGGCTAAGTGAAGTCAGCGATCCCCTATTCAACAGTATTGGTTACTTAAGCAACTACAATAACCAACCGATACCAGAAAAGCAAATGCGAGTCTGGGCTAAGGATATCGTGACTCAAGTCTTAGCCAACAAACCCGATTGTGTATGGGAAGTAGGGTGTGGTATGGGAATGCTGCTGTTTCAGATAGCCCCCCAGACACAAGCTTATTACGGCACAGATATCTCGGATGTGTCACTGGAGTATATCCAAAGACAAATAGCACAGCAAGCGGATAAATATGCTCATGTCACCCTAGCTCAGAAAGCAGCAGAAGACATGGCAGAGATTGACGATAACAGCTTTGATGTCGTGCTGCTGAGTTCTATCGTCCAGTATTTTCCTAGTGTAGAGTATCTGTTGCAAGTTATAGCTCACAGCATCCGGGTGGTGAAGCCAGGAGGGATGATTTTCTTAGCGGATATCCGCTCTTTGCCATTAATCAGACTATTTCACACCTCAGTACAACTGTATAAAGCAACCCCATCGTTGTCAGTACAAGAACTACAGCAAAGTATAGACCGACAAATACAGCAGGAGACAGAGTTGTTAGTCTCACCAGAGTTGTTTGTCGCCCTCAAAGACCTTTATCCAGAAATCAGCCATGTACAGATACGTTTACAGAGGGGAAGTGAGCACAACGAACTGAATAAATATCGCTATAGTGTGGTGTTGCACATAGAAGCACAACCAGCATCAGTCATTGAAGCCCCTGTAGAAAATGGGGTAGGTATGTCCATCGAAGAGATAGAGGCATATCTGCAAGAAAAGCAACCCGAATCAATCTGCTTTAGCAGTTTAGCGAATGCCAGGGTAGCAACTGATGTGAGTGCGGTGGAGTTGCTCTCACAAGTTAAGTCAAAACTGAATGTACAGCAACTCAGACAACAGTTAGAAGAACAGCCTAGTAATGGTATTGAGCCAGAACAACTACATCAACTGAGTGCCTCTTTGGGGTATTCCCTGGAGTTGTGTTGGTCTGCCAAAGGTGGACAAGGGTGTATGGATGCGGTGTTTGTGCGAGGCTCCCTAGCAGCAGAGGGAATAGTGTTAACACCATTAACTCAACAATCAGTGGTAGGTGTTAACTGGCATGGTTATACCAATAATCCCTTAGCTTCTGTGAGTGCTAAACAACTGATACCGCACTTGAGGGAGTATCTGGAGCAGCAGTTGCCGGAGTATATGGTTCCTAGTCAGTATGTGATGTTGCCACAACTGCCACTGACTCCCAATGGCAAGATAGACCGTAAGGCATTGCCCGCACCCGATTTAGCTAGTAGTCTCTCCACAGAGTTCGTTGCTCCTGAGACTCCAACACAGAAAGCCTTAGCCGAAATCTGGGCAGAGGTGCTGAGTATCACACAGGTAGGTATACACGACAACTTTTTTGAATTGGGGGGGCATTCGTTGTTGGCAACTCAAGTTGTCTCTCGGATAAGACAGACATTGTCAGTAGAGTTACCTCTACAGAGTCTATTTGAGAAGCCAGAGATAGCCAGTTTAGCTGACGAATTAGAGAGCTATCTAGCTCAAACCCAGGGTATTGAGACAGCAGCCATTACACCAAGAGAACAAGAGGGCAATCCCCCCCCATTATCCTTTGCTCAACAAAGGCTGTGGTTTATCGAAAAAGCTGGGTTAAGTGGCAATGCCTACAATATGCCCTTGACCCTACATTTAGTAGGTGAATTAGACGAAGTTGCTCTACAACAAAGTCTCAACCAAATCATCGCTCGCCATCAAACCCTCAGAACTACTTTCGGTTCTCTTAACGATACAGCAGTACAAATAATTGCTTCTGTGTTGGAACTAGAAGTAGCTAAAAAAGACCTGAGTGGGTTAGCACCATCTCAACAAAAAGCTCAACTGCAACAGTTGCTGCAAAAAGAAAATGAACGACTGTTTAATCTCGAAGTAGAACCACCCATAAGAGGTGTTCTTTTTCAACTAGGGGCTACTGAACACATACTACTAGTCACTTTACATCACATCGCTAATGATGGCTGGTCACTAACTGTATTTACCAAGGAACTATCAGCCCATTACACCGCAGCATTACACAACCAACCATCCCCATTGTCAGAGCTACCAATACAATATGCCGATTTTGCCGTCTGGCAGAGGGACTACTTACAAGGTCAAACCCTCAAAACGCAACTAGACTACTGGAAGCAAAAGCTTAAAGAACTACCCCAACTACAACTGCCCACAGACCATCCCAGACCGGCAGTACAAAGCTTCAAAGGAGCGGGTCTACCGATAAACCTACCAGCGTCACTGAGCTCACAATTAACGCAATTGACTCAGCAACAGGGAGTGACGTTATTTATGACCCTGTTAGCCGCTTTCAAGGTATTACTCTATCGCTACACAGCTCAAGAGCAAATTGTGGTAGGCTCGCCCATCGCTAACCGCAATCGCACTGAAATAGAAGGGTTGATTGGTTTTTTTGTCAACTCCCTAGTCATGTATACCGACTTGGGAGGACAACCAAATTTCATAGAAGTATTAAACCGAGTCAAACAGACAGCCCTAGAAGCATACTCTCACCAAGATGTACCTTTTGAGAAACTGGTAGAGGAGTTGCAACCAGAACGTTCCCTCTCACAAAACCCTCTGTTTCAGGTAGCGTTTGCCGTGCAGCAAAGTGAACTAGCAAATCCATCCTTCAGCCTGCCTAACTTAGAGGTAGCTTGGTATCAAGGAGCTGGAGCTGAACTGACGGCAAGAATGGACTTGGAATTACACCTGTGGCCAGTAGGAAACCAAATCCAAGGATTCTGTACTTATAATCGGGATTTGTTTGAAGCCGAGACGATCAGCAGAATGCTATCTCATTATCAAAATTTGCTCTGGGCATTAGTAGAGAATCCAGAACAACCGATTAGTCTAGTGCCAGTAATGAGTGAGCCAGAACAGCAGCAGTTGCTGGTGGCATGGAACAACACTAAAACTGATTACCCTGCTGATCAATGTATCCATGAGTTATTTGAAGCTCAAGTAAAGAAAACACCAGAGGCAATAGCATTAGTCTTTGAAGAGCAAAAGCTGACATACTCTCAGTTAAACAGCCAAGCCAATCAGCTAGCTCATTACTTACAGAAGTTAGGAGTTAAGCCAGAAGTGTTAGTGGGTATCTTTGTCGATCGCTCTGTGAAGATGCTCGTGGGATTGTTAGGGATTCTCAAAGCCGGAGGAGCTTATGTACCATTAGATCCCAGTTATCCTAGCCATCGATTGGCATATATGTTAGAAGATGGTGCTGTCTCGATATTGCTAACTCAAAAGTCCCTATTGGAGTCTTTGCCAAATCATCAGGCGCAGGTGGTTTGTTTAGATACAGATTGGCAGCAAATTACTTCCCACAGCCCTGAAAATCCCGTCAGTGAAGTACAGAGTAAAAACTTGGCTTATGTGATCTATACCTCTGGCTCTACAGGGAAACCTAAAGGAGTATTAATAACTCATCAGGGAATTCCCAACCTCGTCCAGGCACAAATAAATCAGTTTGATGTTCAACCTCAAAGTCGAGTTTTACAATTTGCTTCCTTCAGTTTTGATGCTTCAGTTTCAGAAATTTTTATAGCTCTTACTTCGGGTTCAACATTGGTCTTGGCAACAGCAGCATCATTGATGCCGGGACAGGATTTATGGAATACCCTAGCATACCAAAAAATTACCCATGTTACCCTCCCGCCATCAGCTCTTGCAGTTTTACCCCAGTCAGATTTGCCGAACCTGAGTCACCTTATTGTCGCCGGGGAAGCTTGTCCTACTCAGTTGGCTAAACAATGGTCTGTGGGTCGTTCTTTTCTCAATGCCTATGGACCAACAGAGTCTACAGTCTGTGCAACCGTAGCTCAGGTTGATGAGAGCCTGGAAAAACTCTCCATTGGTCGTCCCATTGCCAACACCCAGATTTATATTCTTGATCCTCATCTCCAACCAGTCCCCATGGGAGTAGCGGGAGAGATACATATAGGCAGTGTAGGTTTAGCACGAGGCTACCACAACCAACCTCAATTAACAGCAGAGAAATTTATCCCCCATCCTTTTAGTGATTCTCCAGAAGCTAGGCTCTACAAAACCGGAGATTTGGCTCGTTACTTGTCAGACGAAAATATTGAGTTTCTCGGTCGGATAGACAACCAGGTGAAGATTCGAGGTTTCCGTATTGAGCAGGGAGAAATTGAATCAGTTCTCAGGACTCATCCCCAAGTCCAACAAGTTGTGGTTATAGAGCAGGAAGATACTCCAGTAAACAAGCGTTTGGTAGCATATATTGTTTCTGAACAAGCATTGTCAGAAAATACCCAACTCCAGAGGGAAATAGAAATTTGGCCATCAATAGCAGAGTACTACGTTTACGATGAGTTATTGTACTATGCGATGACCAATGACCATCGCAGAAACCAGAGCTACCAAGTGGCAATTAATCAACTTGTTAAAGATCAAGTAGTGGTAGAAATTGGTACAGGTAAGGATGCAATTTTGGCAAGATTTTGTGCAGAAGCAGGAGCCAAGAAAGTCTACGCTATTGAGAGAGACAAAGAAACTAGTCAATTAGCTGCGGCTTGCGTGGAAAAGTTAGGATTATCACAACAGATCCAAATCATCCATGGAGACGCTACAACTACTGAGCTACCAGAACAAGCTGATGTCTGTGTTTCTGAAATTGTCGGCGCGATTGGTGGATGTGAAGGAGCAGCAGTAATCATTAACAACTCTAGGAGATTTCTCAAGTCAGATGGTGCAATGATTCCCGCCAGAAGTGTTACACAAATTGCAGCAGTAACTCTTCCAGATGAATTACTCGAGGAACCGCGATTTACAAAAGTTTCAGGTTATTATACCCAGAAAATATTTGAACAAGTTGGCTATCCTTTTGATTTGCGAGTCTGTATTAAAGGATTTACTCAAGAAAATTTGCTTTCTGAACGAGGAGTATTTGAAGATTTAGATTTTACCAAATATGTGAGTCCAGAATTCACTCATCAAATCGAATTAAAAATAGAGAAATCAGGAAGGTTAGATGGTTTTTTAGTCTGGTTAAATTTACACACTATTGAAGGAGAATGCATAGATATTCTCGAACATGAGCATTGCTGGTTGCCAGTTTATTTCCCGGTGTTCGAGCCAGGAATTAATATCAACGCAGGAGATATTATTGAAGCGGTTTGTAGCAGACGACTTTGTGAAAATAATCTGAATCCAGATTATGCTATCCAAGGACGTATTATCACGAAAAAAGGAGAATATATTGATTTTGAACACATCTCATATCACTGGAAGCAATTGTTTAAGCAAACTCCTTTTTATCAAAGATTATTTGCTGACAATCCCCAGGAACAACAACTAGCCTATCCAGTTCCCAATCAACAGATAGTTCCCGACACTGAAAATACTACCAAACAACTGATATTGCAGTTGAGGGAGTATCTGGAGCAGAGGTTGCCCGAGTATATGCTGCCGAATCGGTATGCGATGTTGCCACAACTGCCACTAACACCTAATGGTAAGGTAGACCGCAAGGCATTGCCCGCAACCGATTTAGCTAGTAGTCTCTCAACGGAGTTCGTCGCTCCTGAGACGCCTACTCAAAAAGCCTTAGCAGCAATTTGGGCCGAGGTGTTAGGTATTCAACAGGTAGGTATACATGACAACTTCTTTGAATTGGGAGGACATTCCTTGTTGGCGACTCAAGTGGTGTCTCGGCTGCGACAGGCATTGTCAGTAGAGTTACCTCTACAAAGTCTATTTGAGAAGCCAGACATCGCCAGTTTAACCCAGGATGTAGAGCTCTATCTAACCCAAATTCAGGGTATTGAAACAGTATCCATTAAACCAAGAGAGCAAGATGGTAATCCTCCACCATTATCCTTTGCCCAACAAAGGCTGTGGTTTGTGGAAAAAACTGGGTTAAGTGGCAATGCTTACAATATGCCCTTGACCCTACATCTAGTAGGTGAATTAAACGAAGTTGCTCTACAACAAAGTCTCAATCAAATCATCACTCGCCATGAAACCCTCAGAACCAGGTTTAGCTCGATTAACGACACACCTGTACAAGTAATCAGACCTCCATTTGAACTCTTACTAACCTCACTAGATCTGAGTGGGTTAACACCATCCCAACAGAAAACTCAACTGCAACAGTTACTCCAAAAAGAAAATGGACAACCGTTCAATCTAGAAGTAGACCCACCTATAAGAACTATTCTTCTGAAACTAGGAGCAACAGAACATATACTGCAAGTTACCTTACATCACATTGCCTCGGATGGCTGGTCACTAACGGTATTTGCAAGAGAACTCTCAGCCCATTACACCGCAGCATTACACAACCAACCATCTCCATTACCAGAGCTGCCAATACAATATGCTGATTTTGCTGTTTGGCAGAGGAATTACTTACAAGGTCAAACCCTGCAAACACAACTGGGTTATTGGAAGGAAAAACTCCAAGAACTACCCCAACTGCAACTACCCACAGATCATCCCAGACCAGCAGTAGAAACCTTCAACGGAGCAGGTCTACCAATAAACCTACCAGCCTCACTGACATCACGAATAAAACAACTAACTCAGCAGCGGGGAGTGACGTTATTTATGACCCTGTTGGCAGCCTTCAAAGTCTTACTGTATCGCTACACAGCTCAAGAACAAATTGCGGTGGGTGTACCGATAGCCAACCGGAACCGGAGTGAAATAGAAGGGTTGATTGGCTTTTTTGTCAACTCCCTGGTGATGTACACTGACTTGAGCGGACAACCAAGTTTTATTGAAGTACTAAACCGAGTCAGACAAACAGCACTAGAAGCATACTCTCACCAAGACCTACCCTTTGAGAAACTCGTAGAAGAGTTGCAACCTGAACGTTCCCTCTCGCAAAACCCCTTGTTCCAGGTAATGTTTGCTCTGCAGCAGGCGGAAGTAGTAAAGCCATCCTTCAGTTTGCCCAACTTAGAGGTGGGTTGGTATCAAGGGACAGGAGCTGAAATGACCGTGCGGATGGACTTGGAATTACACCTTTGGCCAGCAGGAGAGCAAATCCAAGGGTTCTGTACCTACAACCGAGACTTGTTTGAAGCTGAAACAATTCAACGGATGCTGTCACATTATCAAAACTTGCTCGCAGCAGTAGTGGAGAATCCCTCACAACCTATCAGCCTACTAACGCTGATGAGTGAACCTGAACAAAAGCAGTTGTTAGTGGCATGGAACAATACCAAAACCGATTACCCTACTGACAAGTGTATCCATCAATTATTTGAAACTCAGGTTCAGAAAACCCCAGATGTAATAGCAGTAGTCTTTGAAGAGCAACAGCTGACATACTCTCAGTTGAATAGTAAAGCTAATCAACTAGCTCACCACTTGCAGCAGTTGGGAGTCGAACCAGAAGTGCTGGTGGGTATCTGTGTTGAGCGTTCCGTGGAGATGGTTATCGGTTTATTAGCCATACTCAAAGCCGGAGGTGCTTATGTTCCCTTAGACCCCAGCTATCCTCCATCCCGCCTAGCTCAGATCTTAGAAGATGCGCAACTGCATTTTCTGTTAACTGACTCCGACTCCCAGTCTCAGTTACCTACAACTACAACACCGATTATTCTGCTAGACCAAGACTTTGGAGTAACTGTAGCTCATACACAAACCAATCCAATCAGCAGCGTCCAACCTAACAACTTAGCTTATGTCCTGTATACTTCTGGTTCTACAGGTAGACCCAAAGGAGTTGCCATTGAACATAGTAGCCCAGTCTCATTGTTGTCTTGGGCAAAAGACGTATTTAGCCTTGAACAACTAGCAGGAGTCTTAGCCTCCACCTCCATTTGCTTTGATCTGTCGGTATTCGAGTTGTTTGTACCCTTAAGTTGGGGTGGGAAGGTAATCTTGGCCGAGAATGCTTTACACCTGCCAACTTTAACAGCAGCCGAACAGGTCACCTTAATCAATACAGTACCTTCGGCAGCCAGAGAATTAATTAGAAGCAACGGTATCCCTGCGGGAGTAGCAACAGTCAACCTCGCAGGAGAACCACTAGACCAGCAACTGGTGGAACAACTCTATCAACAGCAGACTATCAAGGCAGTTTACAACCTCTACGGACCGAGTGAAGACACAACTTACTCCACATTTGCCTTAATGGAAAAAGGTGCAAGCAAATCACCAGGGATTGGTAGACCGGTGGCTAACACTCAAGTCTATATCCTGGATAGCCATTTGCAACCAGTGCCAGTGGGAGTGCCCGGAGAATTGCACATAGCAGGAAACGGACTAGCGCGAAGCTACCTGAATCGACAAGAATTAACCACAGAGAAATTTATTTCCCACCCCTTTAGTGAGCAAGCAAATGCTCGAATGTACAAAACAGGAGACTTAGCACGTTATCGCTGGGATGGGAACATAGAATTTTTGGGCAGGATAGACCATCAAGTAAAAATCCGAGGTTATCGCATAGAGACTGGAGAAATTGAAGCGGTACTCAATTCATACCCCACAGTCAAAGAAACAGTGGTGGTAGCCACAGAAGACAACCCAGGTAACAAACGTCTGGTTGCATACATAGTAGCCGAAACCGAAACCACTATTACCAATGACCCAGAACTATTAGAGACTCAAGTCAATAGTTGGCAAGAAATATTCAACCAACAAATCTCCTTAGAACCAAGTTCACAGCATAGTGAAGTCACAGACCCTCTATTCAACATTGCTGGTTGGCACAGTAGTTACGACAACGCACCCATACCAGAAGCACAAATGCGAGTGTGGGCTAAGGATATCGTCACTCAAGTATTAGCCAATAAACCCGATTCAGTTTGGGAAGTAGGCTGTGGCACAGGAATGCTGCTGTTTCAGATAGCTCCACAAATACAAGCCTATTACGGCACAGATATCTCGGAGGTTTCGCTGGAGTATATCCAAAGACAAATAGCCCAGCAGCCAGAGGAATATGCTCATGTCACCCTGGCACAACTTGCAGCAGAAGACATGGCAGAAATTGCTGATAACAGCTTCGATGTGGTGCTGCTGAGTTCGATAGTGCAGTATTTTCCCAGTGTAGAGTATCTGTTGCAAGTAATCTCTAATAGTATTCGGGTAGTCAAACCAGGAGGGATGATTGTCTTAGGAGATATCCGAAGTCTTCCACTCATGAGGGCATTTCACACCTCGGTACAACTGCATAAAGCCACCCCATCACTCTCAGTGCAACAACTAAGGCAAAGTATAGACAGACAAATTCAGCAGGAAACTGAGTTGTTAGTCTCACCGGAGTTGTTTGTCGCCCTCAAAGACCTTTATCCAGAAATCATTCATGTACAAATACGCTTACAGAGGGGAGCTGAACTCAACGAGCTGAATAAATATCGCTACACGGTGCTGCTGCATATAGAAGCCGAACCGGCATCAGTAATCGTTGCACCAGTCAAAAATGGGGTGGGTATGTCAACTGAAAACATTGAAGCCTATCTGCGACAACAGCAACCCGAATCAATCTGCTTTAGCAGTTTAGGCAATAGCCGAGTGGCAACTGATGTAGGTGCAGTGGAGTTAGTATCACAACCAGACTCAAAACTCAACGTGCAGCAACTTCGACAAAAGTTAGAGGAAGACTCAGTTAATGTTATCGAGCCCGAACAGCTACATCAACTGAGCACCTCTTTGGGGTATTCCCTAGAGTTGTGTTGGTCACACAAGAGGGAAGAATGTTTTGATGCAGTATTTGTGCGAAGTGAATTAGCGGCAAAAGCGATCGTCTTAACACCACTAACCCAACAATCAGTGGTAGGGGGTAACTGGCATCGTTATGGCAATAATCCCTTGGCTTCTTTGACAGCCAAACAACTAATACCGCAGTGGAGGGAGTATCTGGAGCAGAGGTTACCCGAGTATATGATGCCCAGTCGGTATGTGATGTTGCCACAACTACCACTAACACCTAATGGTAAAGTAGACCGCAAGGCATTGCCCGCACCGGATTTAGCTAGTAGTCTCTCAACGGAGTTCGTCGCTCCTAAGACACCTACCCAAGAAGCCTTAGCAGAAGTCTGGGCAGAGGTTTTGGACATCAAACAGGTAGGTATACATGACAACTTCTTTGAGCTAGGGGGGGATTCTATTATCAGCATTCAAGTGGTGGCTCGTGCTCAAAAAGCAGGTGTTAAAATCACTGTTCAACAAGTCTTGCAGTGTCAGACAATCGCTAAATTGGCAGCTGTTGCTGATACCACAACCAAGGTATGTGCTCAACAAGGTTTAGTTACCGGAGAAGTCCCAATAACTCCCATCCAGCATTGGTTCTTTAAACAAAAGCTTTCCCAATCTCACCATTTCAACCAATCTTTTCTCCTCAAACTCTCTCCTCATCTGCAGCCTGAATTATTATCAACAGCTGTAGCCAAATTATTAACCCATCATGATGCTCTTCGTATGCGATTTGTGGTCAAGAATCACAGTTGGCAACAAATTAATCAGGAATTAGAGGATGCTACTATCTTCGAGGTTGTAGATTTATCAGCAGTGTCGCTACCCCAACAAACAACTGTTCTAGAAGAAGCAATTGCCAAGCAACAGCAAAGCCTAAATCTTGCCAAGGGACCTCTCATGAGAGTGGTGTTGTTTCAGTTAGGGAGTTATACGGAAGCCCGTTTACTATTGATCATTCATCACCTAGTTGTTGATGGTGTCTCTTGGCGGATTTTGTTTGAAGATCTATTTGAAGCCTATCAACAACTCGAGCAAGGAAAAGAGATACAACTTCCCCCGAAAACTACCTCTTTTCAAGATTGGTCGATGCGTCTTTTAGAATACGGCCAATCAAAAGATCCGCAACAAGAATTGGATTATTGGTTGCATCAGTCTGGGTCAAACATAACTAGCTTACCGGTAGATTATACAGATGGCAAAACAAAGAACACTGTTGGCAATACCAACTCAGTATCTGTCAAACTCAGTGTTGAACAGACAACTGCCTTGTTGCAGGAAGTCCCTTCTGCCTACAATACTCAGATTAACGACGTACTCTTAACTGCTTTAGTACAATGCTTGACTGAGTGGATAGGAGAATCAAGTATACTGATCAATCTAGAGGGGCATGGGCGAGAACAACTGTTTGTTGATGTAGATTTATCGCGCACGATTGGCTGGTTTACCAGCCTTTTCCCTGTAATATTGCAACAGTCGGCAAACAACGATCTAGGGGAAAACCTGAAGTCGATTAAAGAACAGTTACGAGCGATTCCTAATCGTGGCATTGGCTATGGCATTTTACGTTATCTGAGTACCGACAGTGCAATTCACCGCCAACTAATAGCAATGCCACAAGCAGAAGTGAGTTTTAATTACTTGGGTCAATTTAACTACCATCAGTCTCAAGGAAAAAGTTGGCAGTTTGCTTCTGAATCAATAGGTTTGATGCAAAATCCTCAAGATCTTCGTTCCCATATATTAGATATCGCTGGCATAGTAGTAGAAGGTCAATTAGCAATCAATTGGGTTTACAATAATTATCTTCATCAGCATTCTACAATCGAGTCTCTTGCACAAAATTATCTAGAGAATTTACAGACATTGATTACCCACTGCCAATCTCCGAATACAGGAGGCTATACCCCTTCAGATTTTTCGGATATCAAGTTAACTCAAGATAAACTTGACCAAATTTTAACAGAAATAGAATTAGCGGACATCTAAATCCAATGAACACCAAAAAAATTGAAGCAATTTATCCTCTTTCTCCATCACAACAAGGAATTCTCATTGAAACTCTTGCCTCCCCAGGATCAGGAATACATATTGAGCGGATAGTTTTAAACCTACAAGGGAATTTAGATCAACTCGCTTGGGAAAGAGCTTGGCAATTTGTCATCGAGCGACACTCAATCTTGAGAACAGGCTTTGTCTGGAAGAACCAAGATCAGCCCGCTCAGTTTGTGCTGCAGACAGTGCAAATACCACTGGAAAAACAAGACTGGCGAGAACTTTCACCCCTCAATCAACAAGAGAAATTAGCCGACTATATCGAGACAAAAGGTCAAGGAGGGTTTAATCTTACTCAAGTGCCAATTATTGATTTAGCACTTTTTCAAGTTGGTGAGGATAGTTATCAGTTCGTCTGGATGTTTCATCACATTCTCTTAGATGGATGGTCTTTAGGAATAATTTTGCCGGAAGTGCTCAACTGTTACCAACAATTGAGTAGGGGTCAAGACTGCTCGCTGAAACCAACTCATCCTTATCGGAACTATATTGCTTGGTTACAACAGCAGGATTTAGCAGAAGCTCAAACTTTTTGGCAAACCAGACTAGAGGGATTTACTCAGCCAACTTCACTGGGAAAGAGTGTTTCAGCAGATAATTGTTCTGCACCAGAACACCCCTATGGTCAAGAAACTGCTTGCTTGTCAGCCTCGGCTACTGCAAAACTACAATCTCTGGTCAAGCAAAATCGTCTGACTTTCAATATTCTTTTACAAGGAGTGTGGGCTTTGCTATTGAGTCGCTATAGCGACCAATTAGATGTAGTTTTTGGTACTTCCGTTTCTGGTCGCCCATCTGAAATTTCCGGTATCGAATCAATGGCTGGAATGTTCATTAACACTGTGCCAATACGCTGCCAAATAGTTCCTGATGCCTCAATTTGGTACTGGCTGCAAGAGATACAACAGCAACAATTACAACAAAAATCCTATGAATACTGTTCCCAAGGGCAAATTCACGACTGGAGTGAATTATCAACTTCTTTGCCTATGTATGAAAGCATTTTGGTTGTGGAAAACTATCCAGTTAAGGGATTGGTAGAACAATCAAACTACCTCAACATCAATGTCAATCGATCATTTGCTGTAGGAGCAAAAACCAACTATCCCCTTACCATCCTTGCTCTCCCAGGTTCACAGCTAGAATTGGTAGTTGTTTATCACCAACATCGATTTGAGCATTCCAGTATTGTTCAAATTCTTAAGCATTTTCTGAATCTGTTGGCAAGGATTGCTGAGCAACCGGAACAAGACCTTGTTTGGCTAAAAAATATAATTCCTGAAGCTCAAATTCCAGAAGTAAAATCAGAACCAAAGTTGGAGCAAAGGCAGTCAACAACAAGTTTGGTTATTCCTCGCGATCCCGTAGAAACTAAATTGGCTAAAATTTGGTCGTCAATTTTCGACCTGAAATTAGTAGGAATTAAAGACAATTTCTTTGAGCTTGGAGGCCATTCCCTGTTAGCTCTTCGTTTAATGGCTGAGATTGAGCAAGTTTTCGGCAAAACCTTTCCCTTAGGGATTTTATTCCAAGGTCAAACCATTGAAAAATTGGCAGCGATTATCCGCGAGGAAACAGATTCTGTTTCTTGGTCTTCTCTTGTGCCTATTCAAACTGGAGATAAAAAACTACCTTTCTTCTGCGTTCCTGGAGCTGGGGGTAATGTCATCTACTTTTCTCATTTAGCACGCTATCTAGATCGAGACCAACCGTTCTATGGTCTACAGGCAGTGGGTTTAGATGGGGTATCAGAACCCTACAAACGCATTGAGGATATGGCTGCCCACTACATTCAAGAAATACAATCCATTCAGCCTCAGGGTCCTTATCTTTTGGGGGGTCATTCTTTCGGTTCTCAGGTCGCTTTTGAAATGGCTCAACAGTTACAAAAAAAGGGACAGAAAGTCGCTCTATTAGCTATTCTAGATACTAATGCACCTTTTCCTGAAAAGGTGCATGAAAATCCGTATGAGAGCTTAAACGATGCGGCATTATCAACTATAATGCTCAGTAACATAGGTACCATTTTTGGGAGGGATCTAATGTTCGGGAAAGATCTAGAAACATACTACGAAGAACTTGAAAAATTAACTCCCAATGAGCAATTCAACTACCTCTACGAGCAATATAAAGAAGTAGATATTTTTCCTTCCGGATTGGGAGGAGAACAACTTCGTGCTAGTCTCGAAGTTATGAAGGTGAGTCAACAGACTTCTTATTTTCCACAGGAAATTTACCCTACTAAAATTACCCTATTTCGCAGTGAAATTCAGAACAAGAATATGAGCTTAAAAATGCAGCGTTTTATAAGTAAATTTACTACAGATACAGATTACTTTGAATCTCTTCCTGAAAATACGAATGCTCCTGATTTTGGATGGGGTCGATTTTCTGCTGGACCTGTAGAGATTTATCAGGTTCCAGGCAACCACCTTTCAATGGTAGCTGAACCTCACGTTCAGATTTTAGCTCAAAAACTGATGACCTGCATTAAACAAGCACAAGCGAAGAATGTGTGAAGGTTTAGGTGTGAGATATTAGTGTGATCATTGGGACTATTTTAAGGACAAACGCTCAGTTGAGGCAAAGGATATGATTGAGCTTCTAGCTGAAGAAATTGGGAAGATGAGGCTAAAAGGCAATCCTCAATGTTATGATTGCCGTGAAATTAAAGTATGAGCGAAGAGGGATACTATGATGCAAGCACCTGTATCTCCTGTGGTGCTAGTCATCTTGGATGGCTGGGGCTACCGCGAAGCAATTGATGGAAATGCCATCGCCGCAGCCAATACACCAGTAATGGATAGCTTATGGGCTGCCTACCCAAGTACAATTATTCGAACTTCTGGCAAGGATGTGGGGCTGCCAGCCGGTCAAATGGGTAACTCCGAAGTGGGTCACCTGAATCTTGGTGCTGGGCGCGTGGTTCCCCAAGAACTAGTTCGTATCTCTGATGCTGTCGAAGATGGCACGATTCAAGAGAATGCAGCACTTCTGCAAGTATGTCGGGACATCCAAAGTCACGGCGGTAAGCTACATTTAGTAGGCTTGTGTTCGGAAGGGGGAGTACATTCTCACCTGAATCATCTCCTCGGATTACTGGAGCTTGCTAAGTTACAAGGAATATCCGATGTATGTGTTCACGCCATTACTGATGGTCGTGATACTAAGCCCACTGATGGTATTCATGGGATTCAAAAAATTCAGGATCACATGGACAAAATCGGCGTAGGACGGATTGTTACCATTAGTGGTCGCTACTATGCCATGGATCGAGACCGACGCTGGGATCGCATCCACCGGGCTTATGAGGTTATGACTGAGGATGGTTCCGGACAGGGTTTATCCGCAGTTGAGGTATTAAAGGCTTCCTATGAAGAAGAGATTACCGATGAGTTTATTCTACCCACCAGGATTGCTCCGGGTGCTGTAGAGTCAGCAGATGGGGTCATTTTTTATAACTTCCGTCCTGATCGAGCGCGGCAGCTAACTCAAGCCTTTGTTGATCCCCAATTTGATGGTTTTGAGCGGGAGCAAATTCAGCCCCTGGCTTTTCTTACCTTTACCCAATACGACCCAAGCTTGCCAGTATCGGTGGCATTTGAACCTCAGAACTTAAATAATATTCTGGGGGAAGTGATTGCACAAAACAGCTTGAAGCAATTTCGTACTGCCGAAACTGAGAAATATGCCCACGTTACCTACTTTTTTAACGGGGGTCTAGAACTACCCTGCGAAGGTGAGGACAGGGAACTGGTGTCAAGTCCGATGGTCCCTACCTACGACCAAACACCAGCTATGTCAGCTACCCAAGTCACAGATGTTGCGATCGCAGCAATTGAAAAGGGCATTTACTCTCTGGTCGTAATTAACTATGCCAACCCTGATATGGTAGGGCATACTGGCAATTTTGAAGCCGCTGTAGCAGCAATAGAGGTGGTAGACCGATGCTTAGGAAGATTGATCCCATCAATCAATAAAGCTGGTGGCACCGCTCTGATTACTGCTGATCATGGTAATGCAGAGTATATGTGGGATGAAGGAGGAAATCCTTGGACCGCTCACACAACCAACCCAGTACCTTTTATTCTGGTAGAAGGGGAAAAATTGAAAATCCCTGGGCATGGTACAGAAGTTATACTGCGCAACGATGGTTGTTTGGCGGATATTGCGCCTACAATTCTAGAAATTTTACAATTATCCCAGCCGGAAGAGATGACCGGACATTCGATGATTAAACCTGTGGAGTTTGATGTCCGAGCTAATCGGACGCCAGTGCGAGTTTCTCTATAACGACTGCTGTTAACTGTATTTCAATCTGTATTATGACAATTTATCAACTCTTACAAATTATTTGGGCAGTGTCTGCCATCGGTTTAATTGTGTTGGTATTGCTCCATAGTCCTAAAGGAGATGGAATTGGTGGTATTGGTGGTCAAGCTCAATTGTTTACTAGTGCTAAGAGTGCAGAGACAGCTCTTAACCGAGTTACCTGGACTTTGGCAATTATCTTTATTGGTATGACGATTGTGTTGAGTGCGGGTTGGGTGAAATAGTAACCTTACTGTCTCCTGATCTCGCTAGTCAGTCAAAACTTGCAAATGAGATGCTCAGAAACTTAATGCATCTTTGGGGACGTAAAAGTCGTCCCTTGATACTTTTTGTAGCGTTTGCTATCAGTCTGCTAGTCGTTTTGACTCAGTTAGAGCAAGTGGATGCCCAAACTACTTGCTTTACCTCTGTCAAACCCAACTCTCTCCTCTTGTCAAAAGACAACTATGGAAGGATTATCTCTACATCCAACAACTTCCTAGTAGCAGAAGCAGACTCATCACAGCTTGTCCTACCAAATCCTCAGACTCATCCACTACCAAGGACATTGGAGCAATGGGAAAATCCTACTGGTGCTGATGATTACTTTTCTGAGATCAAGCCAACTCCCGCAGGATATTTGGTATGGTCTGAATTTCCGGTTAAAGTGTATGTGGAAAGACCAACGGAACCACCAGAAGCTTCTGCTAGTGCCAAGCGTTTCCAATACTGGTTTGATGATGTCTTAAAAGCTGTCGAGGATTGGAGCATCCATCTACCATTGAACTTAGTCACCCAAGCAGAAGATGCAGATATCTCAATTTTGCGCTCCAGTCCTCCTCTAAAACCTGTTCTCAACAGAGAAACTGGCAGATTTGATTTGCCTCGTGCTCGCTCTGCTGAAGCTAGTTATGAGTTTTACTTGCGCGAAGCAGTAGATGCACCCTACCCTATTTTGTCCCATAAGTTTACTATCTTACTTAGTCCTGACCACATAGTCGAGCAAACCACTGCTACGGCTCGCCATGAACTCGGTCATGCTTTAGGTATATGGGGGCACAGTCCTTTAGAAACTGATGCCCTCTACTTCTCCAAAGTCCGTAATCCCCCTCCACTTTCTCCCAGGGACATCAATACGCTTAAACAGATTTATCAGCAGCCAACCCGTTTGGGATGGCCTTTGGTTTTCAATGAGGAGAGGAACTAGGATTGAGAATTGCTAATTGTTAATGGCTAATGGCTAATTGTTATATGACTCGGAATTTGAGAGCATCCCATTTTTGCAGAAATACTCTCATACCAAGCTGCACTTCATTCTATAACAGACTTCTCTCCCCCTAGTCCATCAGCTCCCCGAGCTTCCGCAGCTCCGGTTTACGATTTGCTCCCATTGGGATGCTCCTGGGAATGTCTCCCCCTGCTTCTTAAACCCTTTGATCACACTTGTAGCTGAGTGATAGCGATGTCGCCTGAGAAACAAATATCGACATCAGTTCCAGGAGTGCGATGGCGTTTGGCATAATCTCCTTGGTAGTAGTATTTGTCTCCCTCGATTCGGTAATTGATTGGCAGAGGTTCTCTACTAGGTTTACAAAAAACTAATTTTGGCTCAGGAGTACCAGGTTCTAAATGGGGCAAATTAACATTCCATAAAGTTCCAGGAGGTAGAGGTAGGGAGAGTAATTTCTCCAACACTATAACTGTCCATTGGGTAGCAAGCTCCCAATCAATAACTAGGGGTTTTTTAATGTAGTGGGAAATAGCAATTGCTGGAATGCCCTGGATTACTGCCTCCCTTGCAGCAGCTACAGTACCTGAAATGTAGGAGTCAACCCCCAGATTCCCTCCAGCATTGATGCCAGAAATCAGATATTTGATATTTTGATTTATATGTGATATTGCAATTCGGGTACAGTCAGCTGGAGTACTAGCAACAGCATACTCCTTATCTGAGCGACGCTGGAGGTGAATTGGTCTATTGGTATTGACTTGATGACCACAACCGGATTGATGCTCTTTGGGAGCAACAATTATGCCCTCGCCATTGACTGCTCGCTGAAGGGCTCGGATACCAGGGGCATCAATTCCATCGTCGTTAGTAAGGATTATGGTCATACCATCACAAGATGCACTACGTTTCGATAATCGTCATTAAAACACAGGGGTTGCAAAACTGGATTTAGTATTAGTTGGAGATGTATCGTTTTCAAGTTTTGAGAATCAACTAGGACTTACACACTCAAATGTCATGCTGAGGTGATAGTAGAAGCATCTGAGCCGTCTGGGAGATCCTTCACTACTGCTCAGGATAACGTAATTCAGTTACAGTGCGTAAGTCCTATCAACTTTGTTGAGCAGATGATTCTCATTGATGTTAGTTCGCTGATTTTTTCTAGTAGTTTCTGAATGTAGCCTACGCTACTAGGGTGATGGAGACATGAGGAAAACCAGCGTAATGTATTTTGCTCCTTAGGCTCTTTTGAGCAGATTCTTGACTAGATTATCTTTCACCATCATCTGTCGTAAAACTTCCATCAAGTAATCCTGAGCTTGTTCCTGACTTAATTCTTTGACCTGCTTTTGGTAAACCTTCAGTTTGAATTGCTGCTCTAAGCTTAGCTTTCCAGACATTTCCATAAAATCACTCCTCTGAGCAAATAGGTTGAACTGGGCAGAAGGACTAATGCTTCTACTGCTTATTCTTTGGTCATTGTTCAATAATGTAGCATCTGGAAAATAAAATGTCCACATTGTCAAGCCATGATTAATGAAAGCAACAAAAGTTTGTAATTGTTATTGCCTAAATTCACAAACCCGACTGATGAACTAGGAGGCATCTACCTCTGTTTAAGTGTCAGTTACCAGAAATGAATAATCATTCCCAGTAGCAGGGACTTTATCATGAGGAAATATCTAAAGAAGTACAATCTGTAACATATTCTTTCTTAGGAGACTCCACTAAATGGACACAATAATGGACGCAATGGAATTTTTTCAGTTAAGTGGTGGTAAGTGGCGATCGCAACGCACAACTCACCACCTCCCCTTCAGGCGAGCGGAGAGTGGAGAGTCAGAAATTAGTGTGGCTACCTTACCAGCAGATCATCCCCAGGTAGTGGAGATCTGTCAGTTACATGAGGTTGAGCCTAGTTTGGCAGTGGGGGGAGCTCAAGTAAGTTGGCAAGGGACGATGGCTTGGGATAAAACAGATGAAAATCACCAAGACTCTACAGTCATGGTGATTGTCCCGGAATCAGATAATCCTAGACAGGGTAGGTTACTGCGAGAAAAAGGTTATGCAGAAATAGTGCCAGTGGCAGGTCGTTTCCTGATGGATGATGAAGATGGGTTAGTGCTGATTACAGAATACGAAACCATGAGTTCTCATGAGCGTTTCTCATTTGCCAGCAAGGATTTACGGATGCGCACTAGTACAGTTAAGCGTTTTGGTGGGTTTAGCACTTCATCCATTTGTATTGAAACTCGCATAGACTCTGAATTAGATCATTCCAGCCTTGCAGATGTTAAACCGCAAGCAACGAAAAATGCCTTAGAAACTAGACCATTGGAGTCCCTCTTAGGGTGGTGATTGATCACTAACTAATTCGCAGCTCCCCATTCCCCATTCTCAATTCTTCATTCTTCATTCCCACTTTCCAGTCCCCTTGAATTACCGGAGTATGTATCAGAACAAGCCTAGTCCCCAGTCAAGTGTTAGTGATGATCCTTATATAAGGGGCTATAAGTATCTACAGAAAGTAGGTCGGCTGGCATTAGAACCTCGCATGATTGAGGTAACTAATAATCTAAGTGATCATGAACACTTGTGTACCTGGATCGGCAATCACATAGATATCATCAATGCCAACCTCAATGATTGCCTAGAAGCCTGTCATAGTTGCTTTCATTCAGCAGTACGCCAACAGATACAAATTATGGCAGCTCCTTTAGCTCAAGAATTTGGTATTGATGGTTTGTGTAATATTCTAGTTCATCCTACAGTTATCCTCATTGATGTGGGGCGCACTGCCCCGCAGGATTGGTTAAGTATCGTTGTCCATGAATATGCCCACGCCCATATCGGTTCTCCTGGTCACGATCAACAATTTTTTAATATCATTGGTCATCTATGTCTAGGACTGGGATTAGCATCTCCCATCTGGCAACCAGACTTGGAAACCTACTTACGAAATTGGCCACACTGTCAGTCAACTAAAAATCACTTAGATTTTTGGCTAGGGAAAATTTGGTAGTTTAATTAAGAAATATTACAAATTATTGCTTTAATTCACTGAAAAAAAGAGCAGAATTACTTAATCTCCTATATCTGAGAGTTGGCAAAAAAATAACCAACCCTATTTGTTATATAGTTGGAAGTTAAGGTTTGTAAGATTTTCTAAGATTAGGGAGATTTAAACGTGGCAATTCCTTTATTAAGCTACGCCCCTCTGGTTCAGAATTCACGGATAGATGGTTATGAAGTGCCGGGGGAAGAGCAACCCAAAATTTACTCGACCGAAAACCTCGTGTCCGGCACGGACATGGATAATTTGATTGATGCAGCATATCGTCAAATCTTCTTCCATGCCTTTACTTCAGATCGCGACCCCTTCCTGGAGTCCCAACTCCGCTTTGGTCAGATCACAGTGCGAGACTTCATTCGTGGGTTGCTGCTTTCTTCAACTTTCACAGACGGCTTTTATGCTAAAAACAGCAACTATCGCTTTGTTGAACAATGCGTACAGCGGGTGTTGGGGCGTGATGTTCACGGTGAACGGGAAAAACTCGCCTGGGCAGTCGTAGTTGCGACTAAGGGAATCCAAGGTTTCATCGATGAACTGCTTGACAGTGAAGAGTACCTGGACAATTTTGGGTATGACACCGTTCCTTATCAGCGACGTCGAGTGTTACCTGGTCGGGATCAGGGTGAAATACCCTTTAACATCAAATCTCCATTCTACGACGAATACTATCGGTCAATACTGGGCTTTCCCCAAATCATTTGGCAGACAGAAGTACGTCGCTTCATTCCTCAGGAGAAGAAGCCACAGGCAGGAAGTCCCGCTCTGTTTATGGATATGGCGCGGTCAATTTCGCCAAAAATTAACACAAACCCAAGAGTTTCAGCTGCCAATATCAATATTGAAGCTTCTGTTCCTGATCGGAGTAAAACAGTTGCTACTAACTAGTAAGCCTAACCTGATTTAACTTACTATTAAGACATTTTTGTTTTGGGCAGTGGGCAATAGGCTATGGGCTAGATAACAAAGCTGATGGTCTACAGCCTACCGCCCAAAATTCATATAATCATTTTTGGTTCAATTCTTTCCTAGACACCGCGCCCTGCTTACTTTTAATTACCAATAGCCCCAATCCAAGATAGGATAGGTTTTAATTTTGAAATTCAGTCTGTTGTGAATTACACTTATGAAACCCTACCTATCACGTCTTATTGCCCTAGTTTTAGTTGTAGTAATTGGTCTGATGGGGTGTTCCTCCAGTACTAACGGGATAACTGGAAATTATAGTCAAGATACTTTGACTGTAATGCAAAACTTGAGAACAGCCATTGCATTACCACAGGATGCTCCCGACAAGTCTCAAGTTGAAGCTCAAGTGCGTCAACAAATGAATGACTACGCCTCTCGCTACCGGCGAAATTCGTCAGTCGCTAACCTAAGTTCCTTCTCCACTATGCGTACTGCTGTAAATTCCCTTGCTGGTTATTACAGTTCTTATCCTAATCGTCCTCTGCCTCAAAAGCTGAAGGATCGGCTAGAGCAAGAATTCAAGCAGGTAGAACGAGCACTCAGGCGAGGCGCTTAATCAAAAAACTGTTTGACTTTATAAGTGTACAGGCGTAGCATGCTACGTCTCTACAATCACAGAGCGAAGACATCGGCAAATGCGAGTTATTCAAATGCGAGTTATTATGTAATCTTTTAAGGTAATGTCCAAGAGTTTTCTCAAAGGGAAACGGCATCAGCTCCTATCTCGCAGTTTAGTCACAGCGCTGTTCACCAGCAGTAGCTTAGTCAGTCAATATTGGTTAGCCTCAACAGCTCAGGCTCAAACCCAAGCTCATTGCCGGTTTACTAAGGAAGAAATTGCCCAAAAAGAAAGCTTACGCCTCAGCTCACTCAAGGGCAACTCTGATTCGGAAAAAAGCTACAAAGCTCTCTTGAAGCGACACGCAGACTTCTTGCAACGATGTCGTAGTCGTACTTTCCCTCAAAACCAAGCAATTTGGCTGCGTCTATATCCCTGTGATGCTCGTCCTGGAGCCATTGATGAGATTCTCGATCACATCGTTAACAAAGGCTACAACCAAATAAACTTAGAAGTATTTTATAGCGGTCAGGTGCTACTACCATCGGCAGATAACCGGACGCCTTGGCCATCGATCGTACAAAAACCAGGATTTGAGAACGTAGATTTGTTCGCTCAGGCGATAAAAAAAGGTCATGAACGGGGCATCAAGGTTTATGCTTGGATGTTTACCATGAATTTTGGGTACAGCTATGCCCAGCGTCGAGACAGGCAAGGAGCCTTAGCCCGTAATGGTAGAGGACAGACAAGTGAATCAGTGGTTCCAGGTGGCTCTCAAATTTTTATTGACCCTTATAACCGTCAAGCACAGACAGACTTCTATCGACTAGTTGAAACAATAATGAAACGACGCCCGGATGGAGTGTTATTCGACTACATTCGATATCCTCGTGGAAAGGGCTCTAATACTGTTGCCGATAAAATCGAGGATTTGTGGATTTATAGTGACGCTGCTAAACAAGCTCTCTATGACCGTGCCCTTAACAATCAAGGTAGAGAATTAATTAAGCGCTATATAAGTAAGGGTTCTATTAACACTAGTGATGTAGCAGCGATAAAAAAGCTCTATCCTAATGAAGATGTACCTCGCTGGCAAGGTCGTACCCCCTCTCCCGGAGAGACTTCTGGTTCTCTACAATGGCAATTGTGGCAGCTGAGTGTTGCTCATGCCGCCCAAGGTGTGCTCGACTTCCTTGCCTTAGCTGTCCTTGCTGCTGAGCGTAATGGGGTAAAAGCCGGGGCAGTATTTTTCCCCAAGGCCAATAAAATTGTTGGTGGAAGTGGGTATGATTCGAGATTACAACCCTGGGACAATTTCCCTAGTACGATTGAGTGGCATGCGATGTCTTATGGCGTCTGTGGTAATACCAGTTGTATTGACAGTTTGGTCAAGCGAGTTTTAGATCGGGCTCCCTCTGGAACACAGGTAACACCAGCTCTTGCAGGAACTTGGGGAAGATCAATCAAAAATCGTCCCTCTCTAGAAATTCAGATGCGATCGCTCCAGCGGATATCACCGCGAATTAACTCAGTCAGCCACTTTGATTATTCCTGGCAAGAGCCAGAGTTGGACCGTCAACGGAAGTTTTGTAAGTTGTGAGTAATTAGCTAATTGTTAATGGTCAATGGTCAATGCCTAATTGTTAATCCCAGTGAGCAATTAGCAATTAGCAATTAACCATTAACAATTAGCAATGAACAACGAATCATCACCAAACTCAATGTCAGCTTTGCGGGAACAAGCATTACAACGACTCCGCAATAGTTTGCGACGGGGACAACAAAGCATGGCAGACTGGCAGGGAGGAAAGCTGGCAGTTTCTGCTGTACCTGGTGCTGGGAAGTCGACTGGAATGGCGGTAGCAGCAGCGATCGCTATTGCTCGTTACCAACTCCATGCCAAGCTTCAACTAGTAGTAGTTACTTTCACTCGCTCTGCGGCTGCTAGTATCAAAGCCAAAATTCGCGCCCACCTTAATTCTCTTTCAATACCACAAAATAGTTTTATTGTCCATACTTTACATGGCTTAGCTCTGAATATAGCTAACCGCCATCCAGATTTATCGGGCATCAATCTGGAAAATGCCACAGTGGTGATTCCTCGTTCCAGTAACCGCTTAATTCGTTCTGCTGTAGAACAGTGGATTACTCTTAATCCTGTTCGTTATTCTACTCTCCTGGAAGGACAAAGTTTTGATGGGGAAGAAACTGAACGGCTCAGGCGACAATCGGTGTTGCGGACTGAGGTGTTACCAAAACTAGCTTACATCGTAATCCATGAAGCTAAGAGTTCCGGCTTAACCCCAGAAGACTTATGGAAGCTCAACGAGCAGACTAACGACCCTTATGAAACTTTAGCGATCGCAGCTGGTTTGTATGAACAATATCAAACTATTGCACGAGCTCGGAACTTCATTGATTATGATGACATGATTCTGGCAGGCCTCAGAGTCCTGAAAAACGATGCTATCCGTCAAATGTGGCAAAAACAATACTTTGCTGTATTTGAAGACGAAGCTCAAGATTCTACCCAACTTCAATACCGATTGTTGCAGACTCTTGCTACTGATACGACTAATCCCCATGCTCCCCTGAACTTCATTCGGGTTGGGGATCCTAATCAAGCAATTAACTCCACCTTTACTCCTGCTGATCCGATTTATTTCAATCGGTTCTGCGAAGACTGTCAAGCTCAAGGGCGTCTGGCAACGATGGATCAAGCTGGTCGTAGTAGTACTATGATCATTGAAGCTGCTAACTTCGTCTTGCACTGGGTTAATCGCTCTAAGCTGACAGGTGCAGAATTAGCCTTTCGCTCCCAAGATATTCGTCCTGTAGATACTGATGATCCTCAACCAGATGCTAATCCTAATCCCATAGGACGTGGTTTGGAAATCTACAATCCCCGCGACATATACCACACCGTTGAACTCATTGGAGAGCGGGTTGTAGAACTATTCACTCAAGCTCCAAAACATCGAGCAGCGGTACTAGTAAGGGAAAATCGGCAAGGTACTTTTGTTGCCAAGCAATTAGAATTTCTCCAGCGTAAGCATGGCATTGAAGTATTTGATGTACAAGAAAGCGATCGCCAATCTCATGTTCCCAGAGAAATCCTCACCCTGCTGCAATTTCTTGATCGACCCCATTCCCCAGATTACCTGAAAGCTGCTTTAGTAGTCCTAGTGGAGCGTCAATTGATTCCTACCCAGGATCTCAATGCTCTTGCCACTTTTCCAGAACAGTTCCTTTATCCGGGACCCCTTGATCCACTCCAGACACCAGCAGTACTTCAAGCTGCTCGTTATTGTCGCAGTTTGCTGCGTGCTCGTCTAGAACTGCCTCACTATCAATTGCTTTCCTTCCTCGCTCTCACCTTAAACTACAACCAATCTGAGTTGGCAACAGCTGATAAGTTAGCAGAAAGGATTGCTCAACAGACTTTCAGCAACAGCTCGATGAGTGCTACTCTGACAGCACTCAACGAAATCGTCAGTTCCGAACGCTTTGAACCAGTAGAAACTGAAGATGCTGACTCTCGCTATCTCCGTGCTGGTCAACTTACTATTATTACTATGCACAAAGCTAAGGGACTCGACTGGGATTATGTCTTTATCCCCTTCTTACACGAAGATACGCTACCTGGTAGTCCTTGGGTTCCTACTGCTGCGCAGTTTTTAGGTGATTTTACTCTAGCAGAAGTCGCTAGAGCCCAAATCCGCGCTAGTCTCCATGAGCAAACCATACCACTGGCACCGGAAGCTTGGGAACAAGCAGGACAACTGAAAACGGCTGAAGAGTTCCGCCTCCTCTATGTCGCAATGACGAGAGCAAAACGCCTGTTATGGATATCTGCTGCTGAAAAAGGTCCTTTCCGATGGAGTACTTTTAGTGGGAAGAGTGATAACTTACAGTTGAAAACACCTTGTCCAGTCTTGCCCGCTTTAAGGAATCATTTTCCTCAATCAGTGGTTTCTTTGTCTGAAGCATTTGGGTAGTAATGACGATTGAACAATTGATAATGAACAATGGATAATGGATAATTACCTCTCCTTGAAAGAAGAGAATTGAACTTAAGAAAAATATTTTCTTTTTATTTTCTTCATAAATTAAGAGGTTTTAGACCACATCAACCAATTATCAATTATCAATTATCAATTATCCATTGATAACTAATGACTATTGGTGACGCAATCATTTCAATTTTCGTTATTGTCATGTGTTTGAGCATGGCAATAACTTATGGCATAACCCCTGAATTGATCAGTAAATTTCGATTTTTAAGTGATTTTGTTGTGTGCATCTTCCTTGCCGGGGCAATTAATTTCTTATGTCAGGGCGCTTTTAATGTTCTCGGTATTACCCCAAGAACTCCCAAAGGACTATTAGGGATATTGTTTTCCCCCTTCTTGCATGGGAATTGGCAACACTTAATGACTAACCTGATTTTCATTTTTCCTTTAGGTTGGCTGATCATATTAGGAGGAGTAGAGCAGTTTGTGATGATCACAATTTTTACTGCATTGGTTAGTGGTTTTGGTATCTGGCTACTGGGGAAAGAGAGAACAACTCACATAGGAATTTCGGGTGTGTTGTTTGGTTATTTGGGTTTTCTGTTGACGCAGGGCTACTTTGTGAGCGACTCAATCTATTTTGGAGTCTCAGCACTAGTTGGGGGACTCTATGGTAGATATATCCAGGGTATTTTTCCTAGGTCAGATAGAATATCTTGGGAAGGACATTTGTTTGGATTGATTGGTGGTGTGGTAGCGGCACGTTATTTGGTTGAACTTGAAGAAATGGGAACAAGACTCGAACAATTGTTGAGATTACTATAGTCCTCTTCTGTCAGACTCGGAAAAATGGGGGTCAAACCCTGATTTTCTCGTTAGGTGTCGTTGGCTGTCATGACGGAATTTCGTCAGAATTTCGGAAAGTGACAGAAGAGGGATAGGATCTGTACCTCACTAGACTGAGAAATGCTGTAACCAACCCCAGTACAATTGATGAGCACTCTTCAGATGCTACTGGTGAAATATAACTTAATTGTAGTGGCGTGACATGCCTAAAACTGTAGGTTGGGTGGAACGAAGTGAAACCCAACGGAATATGGGAGGGGTGTTGGGTTACGCTATCGCTTCACCCAACCTACCTATTACATCGTTTTAGCTATGCTACGGCAGTACACCAGTACGATAAAAATTAGCCTACTTTATGAAACTAATGCGGACGAAAGGACTTGAACCTTCACACCTTACGGTACTAGAACCTAAATCTAGCGCGTCTGCCAATTCCGCCACGTCCGCAATCTTTGCCATCGTTATCATAGCAAAAACTTGTCCTTAAAATCAGATTAACAGCATTATTGATGAATTTGTTTTTAAATATGACTTGCTCCCCCAGCTTCCTCAGGGCTGTTTCATTCTTAGGAAAAGTCTAGAATTGTAGGGTTTTAGGGAGGTAGGGAATTTCGGAGAACAAAATATAGCAATCCTACTATAATGGCTGAAGCCCTTGCTAGATAAAGTGTCTCCCATTAATCACGTAACCGCACCCATTAAGGTGAGACTTCCCCAATTCCCTATCTCCCAATAACTTGATTTTACGTGAGGAATGAAACAGCCCTGCCCCAGCTCCCTCAGCTCCTTGCTCACTCTCTTAAGCAATATCTGGTGGTAAGTTGCTAGGATATGACTGAGTTGCTGGAGGAGCTTGTTTGAGCTGTGCTTGTACTAATTTTTGTAAGTCACCTCGACGTACCTCCGTGCCGGATGCTAAATTACCTGGTGTATCAAAGAATACTAAGCTATTGACGTTGTCAATAGCTAACATTTGGAACAAAATGTGGGTAACTGGCACTGGTAAAGCCATAACTTGGGGATCTGATGCTGACTGAGAATCAAAATCAGCAGCATCTTTGAGAGTAGGAAAAGCGTAAATGACATTTTTCTCTACCTCAGGCTTGGCACGATTGCTCAGAGTGGTCAACAACCAACCATGATCCAGGGTTTGGAGAATATAATATTCCTCATGTTGGAGTTGATGGGCAAGCTGGATCAGCACAGGTGCGATCGCCTCAACAATTTGGGGAGTTATCTCATCTGCTGGGGCATTGTCAATTAAAATTTTAATTTGTCCTTCTAAATCCATGAGAGTTTAACATAGAAGCAACTGTACTGCTATTTTGAGTCTAAACCAAGATCAAATCAGTCCAAAGTACCTGTGGATCTAGTTTTTAGTTCAGTAACATCAATTATGAGGTATGAGGGGAGTCTGCCAGGACGTGGAGGTAATTTATCAACATTTATTTGAAGGGTTCCGGCGATCTACTCGTGCTTCGGAACAAACTTGCCGCAATGTAGCAATGCGTCTAGTTGATGAAGTCAATCGCATTTGTGATCAGAGCAATCGCATTCAAAAATCTGGAGAGATTGAGAGCTGGAAATATAAGTTAGCAGACCTTCGTCTTAAACAATGTCTGCGGTACTATAAATTGGGTTCGCTCCGAGGAAGGGTAGAACTACAGAGTACCCTAAGTGCGATCATCTATCGTTACATTACGACCCCTCAATCATTGGCAACCTACCAGGCAAGATTAACTCTGATCGAAGATTTCTTACAGGGATTTTATGTAGAATCATTAAGTGCTTTTCGACGGGAAAACTCCTTAGAGGAAACTTATTCCCCCCAAAGACTCTTGGAGCTCTCAGAATACATGGCTTTTACTGAGCGTTATGGTAAGCGACGTATTCCGTTAGGAGCTGGTCGGTCTCAACAACTTATTATCCTACGAGCTCAGACCTTTTCCCGACAGCAACCTCCAGAGAGTTCTGTTGATATGGACACAGCTGCTGAGGGAGGGGCACCAGATTCAGATGCAACCTGGAATGATTCCGCCGTACAGGAATTGCGGAAGACGATGGCGGAATCTGAGCCTGAACCCCTAGAGGATAACCTCCGCAAGACCATTATTGAGGAATTATTTGCTTATTTTGAGGACCGTCAACAAAGCGATTGTGCTGACTACTTTACTTTGCGTCTGAGGGATCTTCCTGCCAGCGAAATTGAAGAAATTTTAGGTTTAACTCCTAGAGAGCGGGACTATTTGCAGCAACGCTTCAAATATCACCTCATTAGGTTTGCCCTTTCTCACCGTTGGCAACTGGTTCATGAGTGGCTCGACGCGGATTTGCAGAAAAATTTTGGTCTGACTCCAGGGGAGTGGCAACTGTTTCTGAAAAAAATTACCCCTCAACAGACAAAATTACTTGAGCTTAAGCAGCAAGAACGCTCTAATGAAGAAATTGCACAAGCATTAGGCTGTACAGTAAACCAAGTAGAAAAGCGATGGTTTAAGTTACTTGAGCTTGCTTGGGATATTCGTAATAGTTAAGTATCCGGATCTGGTGCATCTCGAGATGAATAGTGACATGGATAATAACTCAGACGCTTTATATAACCGGCTAATAGCCTGGTTAAACCAAGAGTCTATTCCCCCTGCTTCACCACAAGTAGACTTGCCTTCCGAAGGCAGGATATCTGCCGGTGAAACAACGGCAGCGGAATTTGAACAAGACCAGTTAGACCCAATTGATTCAGAAGAATTGAACATTGCATCCTTTAACAATAGCCAAGCCGATCAAGAAGAACCCTGGACGGGTTTAGCAAATTTAACTCGTGAGGAAATGGAACTACTCGGCGGTGAAACCCGCCCCTACAACTGGGAAACAATGCCAACAGTGCAAGACCGTTTCGAGGCCCTATTAAAGCGCCGAATACAATTTGAAATTGAACGTCGCCCCCCACTGTTCCCTTGGGAGACGGAAATTTCTGACTATGAATCGGATAGTGTTAGGTCAAGCTACTCTGAAGGGAAAGTTTTAAGAGCTTTCCCCGAGACTGTAGCAGGAGATTTTGTACCTCCCATCCGCTTATGGATGCCACAACTATCTAACCTGACTCTACCCATTTCTATACCAGAAAATGTTTTAGGGCAACTACTAAATGCCTGCTCCGAGGCGATGTCTTCCCAACGTCAGCTGGGAGCAAAATTGGTTAATGCGGTGGAAAACTTGTTTCCAAACCAATTACCTATGCTGAACCAGATGGCAGGGATGGTACTGATTTCGTCGAGTCCAGCTCGTGGAGGTAGCACTAGCCTTGAACCATTACAATCCTTGCCCAGTAGCTATGAAGACGCTGCAGCTGAGCAAAAGATGCTCTTGGCTCTGTTGGCTGCTAAAGAGATTATCAGTACTTTGACTGTATCGGTTTCTAGCACTCAAACACCAGTCGAGCGGCAATGGGAGACGGCAGCTGGTGTTGTTAGGGTCAAGGCAGAATATCAGATGGCAGAAGGAGTGCCATTACTCCACGTCATCAGTTATTTGCCTAAAGGAGGTAGTTTGGCATTACAAACACCTGAACTCTCAGCAACAGCACAAAGAGCCTATCCAGGTTACCTGAGTGTGGAATTATTTGATTTACAGCCTAACCAAACTTATCCTCTAGAAATCCGCTTCCATGACTCACAACAGACGCCTTTAGTTTTTTCAATTTATCCGACAAGATAATTAGTTTTTTGTTGTTTGTCATTGGTTGTTCGTTGCTTGTTTTTTGGATAATAAACTAATGACCAATGACTAATGACCAATGACTAAAACTCGGCAACGGCGGCGTCTACCCTTTCTCAATCAGGTGTGGCAGCGCTTTGAGCGGAATTTGGCTTCTAGACCACTTCCTCTAGCAGAGGATTCAATTTTGCTGCGGATACTGGTGCAGGGGTTGGTAGTTGTTGGGATTATTGCGGTAGATGTGGCAGCAGAAACTCAGATTAGCTTCTGGGCAGTACCACTGAGTTTAGTTGGAGCAACCTGGAGTTGGTATCGTCGCCGCGATCGCAATATTCCGGTCAAATTTTTGCTGGCGATCGGGATGTTGCTGGCAATGGGGGCATTTTTTGGTAATTTATTTACTCAACTTAACGACACACGCTTAGTTTTAGCTGAGTTATTAATCCAGCTGCAAGTCCTCCACAGTTTTGACTTACCCTGCCGCAAGGATTTGGGCTATTCGATGGTCATTGGACTAATTCTGTTGGGTGTAGCTGGGACCCTGAGCCAAACTTTAGCCTTTGGTCCACTACTGTTAATATTTTTAGCGATCGCGCTACCAGTTCTGGTTCTCGACTACCAATCCCGGTTGGGTATATCTAATACCAGAAAGCTCCAAAAATTATTACCCTTGTCTTCTGGCTCCTCGCCTCTTGCCCTGAGACGCCTAAGTATATTTCTGTTGGTAATTGTCGGACTAGGGTTAGGGATTTTTGCCCTAATGCCTCGGTTTCCTGGCTATCAGCTGCAAACTTTTCCTGTCAGCTCCCCGATAGAGCTGAGTAACCAAAATTTTCAGGACGATGATCGTGGGATTATTAATCCTGGCTATGTTACCGAGGGGGAAGAAGGTAATGGCAGTGGAGGCGGAGTCAATCGCACTACAGGACCAGGAGAACTAGATGATACCTTTTACTATGGTTTTGGTGACCAAATTAACCAGAACCTCCGGGGTGAACTAAAACCTAAGGTCGTATTACGGGTGCGTTCCCAGTCCCCTGGATTTTGGCGAGTACAAGCATTTGACCGCTATACCGGTCAAGGATGGGAAATCTCCCGGAAAAAGGCTTTGATGGAAGCCACTCGACCAAATTGGTCTTATCAGTTTCTGCTCCCAACACCCTATGCTCCCGAGCGCACTAAAGAGGTAATTCAAACTTACACGGTAGTATCAGAACTGCCAAATATTATTCCAGCCTTGGCTTATCCCAGACGGCTCTACTTTCCCACTAGGGAAGTAGCTGTAGACCTTGAAGGTAGTTTGCGATCGCCTCTAGGGTTATTAGAAGGACTCACTTACACAGTGATTTCTAAAGTACCTTATCGCGATCGCACTCTGTTGCAGCAGGCAACTAATGATTACCCTGAAAGTATTTCCAACTACTATCTGGAAGTTCCCCCAAAAATTGCCGAACGGGTGCGACAAAGAACTGAGGAACTCTTAGCTACTTCACCTAAACCAATCACTTCACCCTACGAAAAAGCTCTGTATCTAGCTCAAGCTCTTAAACAGCGGTATAGTTTACCCCAAAACCCCCTAGGACTACCTTTTCTAGGGGAAGATGAAGATTTAGTGGAAGCTTTTCTCTTCAAACATGAAGGGGGATACCCAGACCACTTTTCTAGTAGCTTGACAATCATGCTCCGTTCGATTGGTATTCCCGCGCGATTAGTAGTTGGGTTTGACACAGGGGAATTCAACCCCTTTACTGGTTTGTATGTTGTCAAAAATACCGATGCTTATGCCATGACTGAGGTCTATTTCCCCAAACATGGCTGGTTTGCCTTTGATCCGATTCCTGGTCACGAACTGCTTCCCCAAAGTGTAGAAGAATCTCAAACTTTTGGTGTCCTGCGTCAATTTTGGCAGTGGGTAGCGGGTTGGTTACCTTCGCCGGTTACCAATTGGATAAGCAATCTGTGGAGTAGGATTATTGGTGGTGGAATTCGAGGATTTGTTTGGCTTTGGCGGTTGTTGTCCAGTGGTTGGCTTGGTTTATTCACGGGTTTAATTTTAGTGATCGCTCTGAGTTTTTTAGGCTGGTTGGGTTGGCAGCAGTGGAAAGGCTGGCGTTACCGTCGCTGGTTGGCCGGATTGCCTGCCATGGAAAATCTCTACCAGCAAATGCTCAAAGTTCTAAGTACTAAAGGTTATACTAAGCATCCAGCTCAGACGCCTCTGGAATATGCTAGAAGTATGGGTCAACATCAGCCACCAGGCTCTGCCGAAGTGATTGACGAGATTTCTCATGCCTATGTCCGTTGGCGTTATGGTGGTCAAACACCCAATGTGAAACAGTTGCGACAACAGTTCAGGAATTGGATTAAGAGTAGTGACATCTCCCGTCGCTAATCCTGAGGCAAAAGCGTAGGCTTCTCAGTGACTTCGCGTACAATCTGCGGAATGTGGGTTAAAAATCATCATCCAGTACCCCTGCTTCACCCTCATCAGCAACATTCTGACGTAAACCACCAGGCAAGGCGGCAATAATTGCATCTAGAACTCTAGCTACTGGCACTAATTCTAAACCTACATCAGGTAAAGTTTGACCTTTAGGAATAATTGCTCGTTTAAAGCCTAACTTAGCAGCTTCTTTGAGGCGGAGTTCCATCTGCGAAACTAGTCTTACTTGTCCCCCTAAGCCCACTTCCCCAATCATAACTGTACGGGAGTGAACTACGCGATCGCGGAAACTGGCAACCACTGCTACTGCAATTCCCAAATCTGCTGCTGGTTCTTCCACCGCCAAACCCCCAGCAGTAGCCACGTAAGCATCTAGTTTTGACAAAGGAATCCCCACCCTTTTTTCTAGTACTGCTAGAATTTGTTGCAGACGACTGTAATCGATGCCAGTGGTTGAGCGCCGAGGGGAACCATAACTAGCAGGAGCAACCAGTGCTTGCAACTCTACCAAAATTGGACGAGTACCTTCACAAGCAACAACAGTAGCAGTGCCAGGACTCATTTCATCTCGATTGCCTAAAAATAGCTCCGAGGGATTGAGTACCTCCTGCAAGCCTTTGTCTACCATTTCAAAAATGCCAATCTCGTGGGTAGCACCGAAACGGTTTTTGACTGAGCGGAGGAGTCGATGGGAAGCAAAGCGATCGCCTTCAAAATACAATACCGTATCTACTAAATGTTCTAAAACCCTTGGTCCTGCGATCGCACCTTCCTTAGTAACATGTCCGACAATGAACAGAGTAATATTCTCCCGCTTTGCCACCTGCATCAGCGCTGAGGTACATTCTCGCACCTGTGCTACAGAACCCGGTGCAGAAGTCAAAGCCGCAAAGTAAAGGGTTTGGATACTGTCAATTATTGCTACTTGGGGTTTGAGAGACTCCAACTCCCGGAGAATTTCTTCTAAATCTGTCTCTGGCAAGACAAAGAGGTTGGGTTCTTTCGTAGAGCTATCTTTAGTATTGTTAATATCATCCTTCGTTTTTGAGTTTTTGGATTTAGTGCGCTTTTTTCCACTACCATTAGAAATTTCTTCCTGAACTTCCTCTACTGGTTCTTCCCCGACACCCAAGCGAGCCGCTCGCAGCTTCACCTGTTGTCCCGACTCTTCGGCACTGACATAAAGAATGTGGTGTACCTTTGCCAATTGATTAGCTACTTGCAGCAACAGAGTTGATTTACCAATCCCCGGATCGCCGCCAATCAATACTAAAGAACCAGGAACAATGCCACCCCCTAATACTCGATCTAGTTCACCATAGCCGGAGTCAAATCTGAGCTGAACACCATCGGAAATTTCTGAGAATTTGAGAGATGATCTAGGTTGTGCTGGTTTTTTGCTTCCTGAGTGCTGATTTTGACGACTAGAGGATTGCCAACCTCCTCGATTAATCATGCTGGCAGAGCTTGCTAACACCTCCTCTTCCAAAGTGTCCCAAGCTCCACAAGATGGACATTTACCGAACCATTGAGGAGATTCTGCCCCACAAGTATTACAAATATATAGGGATTTAGACTTAGGCATCCTGAGTTAAAAATATAAAAAACTTTTAAAAAATTTACTAACAAACATTAAGAAAAGCTGCAACTCCTGCAATATATCCTCTTAAAACCGTAAAAAACCTTCGTAAAGAGTTATATCTTAATAGATGAAGTGTTAATAAATTAACAATTTGGTGACCATCTTTCAGGAGTATTGGGTAATTTGGAAGTCCATAAAGAAAAAATCCTTGTTGTCGATGATGAAGCTAGTATCCGTCGTATCCTGGAAACTCGTCTTTCCATGATTGGCTATGATGTTGTCACGGCTGCCGATGGAGAAGAAGCCCTCGACACCTTTCGCGATGCTGAACCCGATCTAGTAGTTCTAGATGTAATGATGCCCAAGCTTGACGGCTATGGCGTCTGTCAGGAGTTACGTAAAGAATCCGACATCCCTATTATTATGCTAACTGCCTTAGGAGATGTTGCAGACCGAATTACAGGTCTAGAGTTAGGAGCTGATGACTATGTTGTCAAGCCCTTTTCTCCAAAAGAATTGGAAGCTCGCATTCGTTCCGTATTACGACGGGTTGACAAAGTGGGCGCTTCCGGGATTCCCAGCTCTGGGGTTATCCATGTAGGAAGTATCAAGATTGATACCAACAAGCGGCAAGTTTATAAGGGAGATGAGCGCATCCGACTCACTGGTATGGAGTTCAGTCTCCTAGAGTTGTTAGTCAGCCGCTCTGGTGAGCCTTACTCTCGCTCAGAAATTTTGCAGGAAGTATGGGGATATACCCCAGAGCGCCACGTTGATACCCGTGTGGTGGATGTCCATATCTCCAGGTTACGAGCAAAGTTAGAAGATGATCCCAGCAATCCTGAGCTCATTCTTACAGCGCGAGGTACCGGTTATTTGTTCCAAAGAATTATTGAACCAGGGGAAGAATAAGGTATTTAGGTGTTAGGTGTTAGGTGTTAGGTGTTAGGTATTAGATAGACTTAAGAGCCGCCTACAGTTACAGTGGCACCTACTATAGCTTTTTTGAAACACTCTCTATTCCCTATTCCCTATTTCCTATTCCCTATTTCCTATTCCCTATTTCCTGTTCCCCGTTCCCTGTTCCCTCATATTTAGCATGACAAAACCCGATCAAAACTATGTACTGCGGCAATTGCCGTTTGTTGTTGGTGGATTAGGCGGCGTACTGCTGGTGCTCAACCGCTTACTTACACCACAGCTAACAGACTCTCAGGCTCGTTCAGATGTTCTGGGGGTAATTTTAAGTGCGGTGTTGATTTTGACGGGTTTATTATGGCAACAGGTACAGCCGCGCTCGCCTGATGCAGTTGATTTGGTTGGTGAGGAGGGTTTTGAACTAGCCCCAGCATTACCAACTGAAGTAAAAACTGAATTGGCTTGGGCATCCCATCTATTATTAACTAATACGGCAACGCGATCACTTGTTGTTTTTTATCAAGGTAAAGTCCTACTCCGTCGAGGTATCTTGGGAAATAATCCAGAGGTGAAACCAGGAGCAATCTTACAGCGGGTTCAACAGAAACAAAAAGCTGTCTATTTAGTTAACCTTAAGATTTATCCAGGGCGTATTGAGTTTGATTATTTGCCAGAAAATACTCAAGGAGTTATCTGCCAACCTATTGGTAATCAAGGTGCTTTAATTTTGGGAGCTAATGCCCCTCGCAGTTACACTAAACAAGATGAAAATTGGGTGGAGGGGATTGCAGATAAATTGGCAAATACCCTGAGTCAATATAGAAATGATTTTGCAGCTGCTGATCTTTAAATGTATTTAACAATTCTTTACTCGGTATTAATTGCTGCCATGCTTGTGGGAGTTGTCGGAGCCGTTGTTCCTGGCATTCCTGGTCCTAGTCTGATTTTAGCCGCCATTCTGATTTGGGTTCTTGTTCAAGGTTTTGGTAGCATTGGCTGGCCTCTAGTTGCTATTTTTGTCATTTTGATCTTGAGTGCGGGAGTTGAATTTTTAGCTACCTACTTGGGAGCAAAACGTGCTGGTGCTAGCAAGTGGGGACAAGCTGGAGCAATTTTGGGTTTAGTGTTAGGGTTTTTTGGTTTGCTACCTGCTCTGCCTTTTGGTGGCCCTTTACTGGGTATTCTAATTGGTCCTATCCTCGGAGCATTTATTGGGGAGTTTCTCTATCGACGTGATTTGAAGCCAGATCCAAGAATCAAAGTGGCTTTTAAAGCTAGTGTGGGAATTGTGGTAGGTTCGCTGATAGGTAATTTGATTGAAGCACTATTGGCACTTGCCTCGGTGGTTATCTTTGTCGTTAGCACTTGGCCCCCTGGAGCTGGAATTTAGATAGGGCTTGCCTCATTGAGTCTATTGATTCGGGTTTTGAAGTAACGAGTAACAAGTAAAGAGTAACAAGTTTTGAAGAATTTAGGGCTTGCTGTTGAAGCTAAGCAACTCGTTATTCTCGAATCTGTTTCTGAGCATTTTGGTGAGGGATTAGATGAACCAGTGTGCGTAGTGCATGATTTACAGAATTTAGCGCAAGGCACTTTTAAGTGCCGTTTAAACAATGGCATCCGGAAAAAATCGTCGCACATCTGGATCGAGCCACTACAAGCTTCAAGGAAGTGCGATCGCTAATCTTCAGAGCTCCGACTGATTCCAAAAGTCAGAGCTCTTGGAGTAAAGAGGGAAAAATAATTTGCTCTCACTAATGATATTTTGTCAACAACTCTAGGTCGTATTTATAATAGAAGGCATATTTACTTTTATTAAAATTTTTTTAACAACAAAAAACTGACTGGGGTGCAGAATAGAAAACAAGTTTCTGCTGATTGCAGCTTTGCTCAAGAATCTTGATGTTTAAACCTCAGCTCTCTACCAGTCTACTGACAACCACATTAGCTGTTGGCCTATTGTTCACACTTCCCCCTCCATCAGCTCAAGGACAGTCAATCATTCCTGCTGCTGATGGTACTGACACTGTTGTTACCCCCAATGGCAACCAGTTTGAAATTTATGGTGGTTCCCTCTCCGCTGATGGGATGAATCTCTTCCACTCTTTTGAGCAATTTCGACTCGACTCTGGACAAATTTCTAACTTTCTCTCCTCACCAGAAATTCAAAATATCTTAGGCAGAGTTGTTAGTGGTGATCCTTCCATCATTAATGGTTTGATTCAAGTAACTGGGGGTAACTCTAACTTATTTTTGCTCAACCCAACAGGGATTATTTTTGGTCAAGATGCTAGTTTAAATATCCCGGCTGACTTTTTCGCTACCACAGCTACAGGTATTGGTTTTGGTGGAGATAGTTGGTTCAATGCTGTAGGCAATAATGATTATCAAAGTTTAATCGGTACTCCTAATGAATTTGCCTTCGACTTGTCCCAACCAGGAACTATTATCAATGCAGCTTCTTTAGCAGTACAACCAGGACAAAATCTCACCTTAGTTGGTAGCCATGTCATCAACACGGGAGAAATCACAGCACCAGCAGGGAATATATCGATTGCGGCGATACCAGGGGAGAATCTAGTCAGGATAACTCAAGCTGGACATCTATTAAATTTAGAGATTGAACCCCCAAGGGATAATGGGGGACAGATGCTAGGAATTAACCCTGTCGAGTTACCAGCTTTGCTCACAGGACCGCTACAGGGAGTAGAAACAGGGTTAAGTCTCACCCCATCAGGAGAAGTACAACTAACTACTACCGCGACAATTATCCCCCAAGATGTAGGTACAACGATAATTTCCGGCATCTTAGATGTCTCCGATTCCCAATTCCCAATTCCCAATTCCCAATTCCCAATTTCCCAAGCAATTCAGGTAGTAGGAAATAAAGTTGCTTTAATTGATGCTCAAATTGATGCTTCTGGTAGCAATGGTGGTGGTAGGGTGTTGATTGGTGGAGATTATCAAGGTAATGGCACGATACCCAATGCTGAGATTACCTTCATTGATCCAGATTCAACAATTACAGCAGATGCCTTAACTGATGGTGATGGCGGTAATGTGATTGTTTGGTCAGATGAAACTACCCGGGTTTACGGTAATATTAGTGCCCGTGGTGGCATTAACTCCGGCAATGGTGGCTTCGTGGAAACCAGTGGAGTAGAAAACTTAGAGATTACCACCACTCCCGATGTCACAGCACCAGCCGGTTTGGGGGGAGAATGGCTAATTGATCCGAGCAACATTGAAATTGTGGGTGGTAGGGGGAGTGTGGATATCAATAACGCCAATCCCTTTGTCTCAACTAGTAATGATGCAGAACTTGGAGTTGAGTTAATCCAAGATGCTCTTACCGGTGGAGCCAGTGTGACTGTCAGGACAAGTACAGCGAACGATGTTAATAATGACCAACCAGGAGATATTACCCTAAGTACAGATTTAAATTTCAACGGCAAGGGCGAGAATACATTAAGTCTAGAAGCGACGAACAGAATCATCATCAACGGGCAGATTTTTGATGATGATACGATCAACTCACCAGATGACTCCCTCAATCTATTCTTAAATGCCAACATCGATCAAAACCTCTTCGGCAGAGTGGAAATCAATCAGCCGATCTCCACTAGAGGTGGCAGTATTACTATCAACGGAGATAGCGATCGCTCTGATCAACCAGGTATTTTGGTTGGGAGCGAAATCAACTCCGGAGGTGGCAATATCTTTTTGAGGGGAACTAGTCTCAGTGCAGAAGGTATTGAAATCGCTCAACCAATTAATTCTGAAGGGGGAAATATTAGCTTAGTTGGCATCAGCGATAATGATGAGAGCATAACTATCAGTGGGGAACTTAATGCTGGTATTGGTGAAATTAGCCTAACTGCTGAATCGATTACCTCGAATGGGGATGATATTACCTTCAACGGTTCTGTTCTCATTTACGGCGACATCACTATTGATTCATCAGGGGGTAACATCAATTTTAATGGTACTGTAGATCAAGGAGTTAACTTTTATGAGTTGGTGTTTGAGGAAAATCGCCAACAACTCAGCTGGGATGATGCACGAGTGGCAGTGGAGAATCGGACTTTTCAGGATCAACCCGGTTATCTAGCAACAATTACTTCCGCAGCGGAGAATCAACGCATTAGTGAATTAGGTATTCCTGCTGGCAGGGGAGCCTGGATTGGAGCGAGTGATGCAGAGGTAGAAGGAACCTGGAAGTGGGTAACCGGCCCTGAAGCGGGAACCGTGTTTTGGCAGGATGGAAATCCTATAGGTTTCGCGAGTTGGGGAAGAGGTGAGCCTAACGGCGGTGGAGTTGAAAATTATGGTGAATTTGTGCAGCTAGACAATGCTTGGAATGATCTAGCTAATGATAGTCAAAATCCAGTAGCCTATATTGTGGAGTACACCAATGAAATAGCATTTTTGACCCTGGAGGCAGGTACTGGTGATATCCAATTCCAAGATGCTGTCGGTAGTAACATCAGTCTTGATAGTCTAACGATTAACAGTGCTAATAACCTTAGTGCCGACTCAACTATTACTACAGCAAGCCTAACCCAAGTAGCTGGTACTGGTACTACTACCCTCCAAGAGGTTCAGACTACAGAAATAGAAGGGATAGACTTAACGACAACCAATATTGAGTTATTAGGGGAAGTAACTACCCACGGTGGCTCGGTAAATCTTACAGCCAGCAATGGGATTAACACTAGTAATATCATGACTGCGGGAGGGGAGCTTAATCTCAATAGTGACGGTGCAATTAATACTACAGGGGGGAAATTAGACTCTAGTTCTGATATTGGTGCTGGAGGAAATATTAACCTCACCACTATAGATGGTGCTATTGACACAGGAGACATCAATAGTTCTGGAGCCAACAGTGGTGGTGAGCTGATAGTTAATGCTGGTACTACCATCACCACCGGTACGATTAATTCCAGCAGTAGTTTAGGGGATGGCGGCAAAATCACCCTAGACTCCACACATGACATTGAAGTTACCTCTATCAATGCTCAAGGTGGTAGCGATGGCATAGGTGGTGAGGTTAACATCACTACCAACCAATTTTTCCGAGCCACAGGCACTTTAGCAGATGACAGTAGTATTGCTACCGCTGGGGGTAATGGAGGTGGTTCAATCACGATTCAGCACGGTGGTAACGGAGATATCCCTTTTAATGTGGGAGATCTAATGAGCAACGGCACTGCTGGGAAGATAACCAGTGGTGACTTTACTATTTCTCCCAATCAATCTTTTCTCTTCACCCACACGGAAGGCAACATTAACATTATTAGTGTGGATCAACCTTCTGTCAGGGTTGATCCACTTCCTGATACTGTGGACTCATCTCCTAACAATACTGATCTATCTTCCATAAATCCAGTAGATCTTCCCATCTCAGAACAACCATCCCCAATAATAGAGGAAACAGAAACCCTCTTAAATACTAGAGAACTTCTCCCTCTTCAGGTTGACCCAGTGGTGGAAGAATTAGAAGAAACAATCACCGATACTTTTGAAGAGCATTTAGGTGTTAGCGATACTCCCCTAGTTACCCTCCAACAAGCTCAAGCTACCCTCAACCAAGTTGAAGAAGCTACTGGCATTAAACCGGCTTTAATTTATGCCTTCTTTGTGCCTTCTTCCCTTTCTCAACTAATTTCCCCTGAAAATGAGCTATCCCTACTCTCATCATCACAACCAACTTCAGCCAATGACGAGTTGGAACTAGTACTAGTTACCTCTGAGGGTAAACCCATTCGGCGACGTGTAGGCAAAACCCGCCAGCAAGTTATCCAAGTAGCACAAGAGTTTCGCCTGAATGTTACCAATGTTCACAGCTCCCTTGACTATCTGCCTCCAGCACAGCAGCTTTATGAGTGGTTGATTAGTCCCATAAGAGCCGACTTACAAGCACAACAAATTCAGAATTTAGTGTTCATTCTAGACCAAGGATTGCGATCGCTACCTATTTCTGCACTCCATGATGGCACTAGCTTTATTATTGAAGAATACAGCGTTGGTTTAATGCCCAGCCTCAGCCTCACTGATACTCGGGCTGTTAATATTAAAAATGTTGAAGTCCTGGCTATGGGAGCCGACGAATTTCGCGATCGCAATCCTTTACCAGCAGTACCAGTAGAGTTAGACGCCATCGTTGGTGCTTTGTGGCCTGGTGAGTCCTTCCTCAATCAAGAGTTTACCCGTGATAACCTCAAGCAAATTCGCTCCAATAAACCCTTTGGCATTATCCATTTAGCCACCCACAGCGACTTTTTACCAGGCAAGCCAAGCAACTCCTATATTCAGTTGTGGGATAGTAAACTGGGACTAGATTCCCTCAGGCAGTTAGGTTGGAGTAACCCAGCAGTAGAGTTAGTCGTATTAAGTGCCTGTCGCACAGCCTTGGGAGATAGGGAAGCGGAGTTAGGATTTGCCGGATTAGGGGTACTAGCAGGAGCCAAGTCAGCCTTAGCGAGTCTTTGGTATGTCAGCGATGCAGGAACATTGGGACTAATGACAAGTTTTTACGAGCAATTACCCACAGCACCAATCAAAACCCAAGCCTTGAGGCAAGCGCAGTTAGCAATGATTAACAAAGAGGTAAAAATGGAGAGGGGTAAGTTGGTGAGTAACAGTGGCAGTTGGACTCTACCGCCTCGGTTGCAAGAGTTGGATGAACTACAACTGAGTCATCCCTTTTACTGGAGTGCTTTTACTATGATTGGGAATCCTTGGTAATTTAGAATTTAGAATTTAGAATGCAGAAGGGAAGAAAGCTTACTGTACAAGCTTTTTAACCTTTTTTAACTGGTCACTTATTTCCGCCAAGCTGCACTAGAGGCATTTGATTTGAGCGATACGAAACAAAGTGCGGAATCTAGGTTGTAAAGTTTTGTTGCTAAATCACCATTTTTTGTGCCAATTTTTCGAGTTAGGGACAATTTTTTTCAAAATCGGGTCATAACTCGAAAAATTGGCCTAAATTGCCCTGTGAGATCGTCTTATATATAGAGCGACAGAAGACAGAACATCAAATTTTGTCCCAAGTCCAAGTCTTTAGCTGGGATAGGAGTCTTGAACTCCTGCCCCACTTTTCTGAAAGTAAGTTGTTATGAGGATTGCATTGAGATATGTTCAATCATTTTTTAACGCGCTCAATTGAGCGAGCAAACAAAGTACTTCCACAGAAGAAATCACTTCAGGGAGTACTCTGTGGATTTTTCATCCTGTTTTCGATGTTTATGCTCACAGGTCAAACTGCTTTGGCTGGCGATTGTAGTCAGGAGGGAGGTAACGTTCAGTCTGGAGAGCCTGTTTTGTTATTTCACAATCCAGATGCCAATGATGAGCGTGATTTGTATATTGGATTGGCTGGTGCGGACTCTCCCGGTCTACCTACCTATTACTTTGCGAAAACAACATCTGACGCTGACTTGGCAACTAAGCATCAACTTAATTTAGTTACCGGAAGTGCTGGTGATATCAGCGATGGTAGTCTGGTTGAAATTCAAATTTTGGATCAATCCGCTTGGGATCCAGACGATTATGATGAGAACCTTCTGGGTGGTTTTGGTGACTCCAAATATCTCTATTATTGGACTGATTATGACGAAAAGACCCATTGGATAGTTGAGCGACCTCCATCTTCAGCGGAATCTGGACCAATTCAGTATGGCGAAGATGTTTTGCTACTTAACGAACACTACCTTGAATATCTGATTCCTATCAATCCTGTAGAGGATCCAGACAAGTTAGATTTTTTGACAACAGAGCCAAGCGCTTCTTCTTGGAAGATTTATCAATACTGCTCTCCTAGTGCAAAAAAATTGACCAAACAATCAGGGTATTCTCGGTCAAAAAATCTTTCTAAGGATCTTGACCAAGATGAAAAAACAAGCATACATGTTTCGGTTGACATTACAATCGATTAGCCATGAGTTGTAAGCATTGAATTACTTGATGTCATTGATAGCTTTTATCTATCAATGACATCAAAAGAATTATCTTTAGTTTAAAAGCAAAGCCGAGTAAAAGTAATTAGGGAATATTGCTACTATGCCTCTATCTGATATTTTGAATTTTATGAAGATCTCTATGAATATAGACATGAAAAGGAAAAGATTGAGAGCTATTGTATTTGCTTTTGTCTTTATTCTTTTTTCCTTATTCCCCAACAGACTGCTTTTAATATCTGTTGCTAATCAATCTGCCATTGCAGCTCCAGCCCTAACCTCTGCACCCAGTGAAGAATTAGGGACAATAATGGGGGAGTTAGCTGTAAATGGAAACGGAGGTGCAACTTATACTGTTCCGATTGAAGTTCCCCCTGGTACTAATGGAGTACAGCCCAATTTGTCTTTGGTTTATAACAGCCAACAAGAGAATGGGTTGTTGGGAATGGGTTGGCAACTGGCGGGCCTCTCAGCAATCTCTCGATGTGGTAAAACCCTCGCTACTGATGGTGTGAAGGGGGGAGTGAACTTTGATGCTGAAGATCGCTTCTGTTGGGATGGACAGCGTTTAATTGCATCGGTTGGTGTCTATGGAGAAGACGGAACTGAGTATCATACGGAGCGAGAATCTTGGGTGAAAGTGGTTTCTCATACTACCGGAGGTCAAAATGGGCCACAGTGGTTTAGCGCCACGACAAAAGATGGCTATCAGATGGAGTTTGGGAATTCAGAGGACTCTAAGATATCTGCAGGACTTGGAGATGGTGCCGTGCGGGTATGGGCAGTGAGTAAGGTAAGCGATCGCAATGGTAATACCGTCGAAGCAAGCTATCAACAAGATTCTTCAGTAGCAAAGCAATGTAATACTGTCGAAGCAAGCTATCAACAAGATTCTTCAGTAGCGAAGCGATCAGGAAGAGCTATTAGTGGCTCATTTCTAGGCTATTTCCCTACAGAAATTCGCTACACGGGCAATTCAACTTCCGGTGCGAAACCTCAGCGCTTGGTTACTTTTGAGTATGATTGTCGCAACGATAAAGTTTTAGTGTATGCCGGAGGGTCACAGGCAGAAACTACACAACGATTATCTCATTTGAAAACTTATGTCGATCTAGATGGAGATGGTCAAAATCTAGCAACACCAGAAAACTTGGTAAAAGACTATCAATTAAATTACCAATATGGTGAAGGCACTGGACTGAGTCACTTAAGCAATTTGCAAGAGTGCGATTTGGCTGGAGCGTGCTTACCGGCAACTATTTTAACCTACCAGAATGGCACGCAACATTTTGATGATTCAAGTCTATGGAATGAAGAGTTTGGCAACGATTCTCTAGGACATATATGGACATGGAGCTTGAAAGATAACATCCGGACAACAGCAGATGTCAATGGGGATGGCTACTCAGATGTGGTAGGTTTTGGGGATGACGGGGTTTATGTTGCCTTGTCTAATGGAATAAACTTTGATACAGCCGAAGTGTGGATTGATGAATTTGGTAATGACAATGAAGATATAAATAGCAGGGGATGGGACATTGCAGATAATCCCCGATCTATGGCAGATGTTAATGGAGATGGTCTTGCTGATATCGTCGGTTTTGCAGATAAGGGTGTTTATGTATCTTTGTCCGAGGGAACAGATTTCGACGAACCTGAAGAGTGGATTGATGAGTTTGGTACGGAAAATAAAAAGATCAATCCAAATGGATGGAACTCAAGTAAACATCTACGCCTGATGGCCGATATTGATGGAGATGGGCGCTCGGATATTGTTGGTTTTGCAGATGACGGTGTCTATGTAGCTCAATCTAATGGAACGGGTTTTGAAGAGGATTATGAGCCGTGGGTTCAAGGGTTTGGGTGTAAGGATAATACTGATAATGATGGATGGTGCAGCAGTAAATATCTGCGTACAATGGCAGATGTGAATGGAGACGGCCTTTTAGATGTAGTTGGCTTCGGTGAAAAAGGGGTTTATGTTGCGCTTTCTAATGGACAAAAGTTTATTGCAAATGCTGATGCTAAGCCTTGGATTGACTATTTTGGCTGGAGCGATCTTTTGGCTGGAGGCTGGCAAGATGTTGATGATATACGCACACTTGCTGATGTTAATGGAGATGGTCTTTCAGACATTATTGGGTTTGGTGAAAACGGTGTTGAAGTCTCATTATCAGATGGCGTGAGCTTTAAAGATCATACTTTTTGGACTGATTACTTTGGTTCTAGTAATGTTAATGGAAACTGGAGTGCCAGCAACGATCTACGGATCATGGCTGATGTCAACGGAGATGGTTTCTCAGATGTAGTGGGTTTTGGGAACGGTGGTGTTGAGGTATCTTTATCCGATGGGGCAACCAAATTTGGATTTAGCGATGGCAGCAACTACAAACTATGGAGTGAGGATTTTACTTCTGATGATTTCGATTCAGAATGGAAATCAGATAGTAGCATTCGCATGATGGCCGATGTAGATGGAGATGGGCAAGCAGATATTGTTGGATTTGGAGACGATGGTGTTGAGGTCGCTCTTTCTCTTGAGAAAGCGGAGTTAATCACCCAGATTGAGAATGGTATAGGGCAGGTTATTTCTATTGAGTATGAACCACTGACAAATCAATCAATCTATACCAAGGGAAGTGGTGCAAACTATCCAGAAGCTGATGTTCAACTTCCTGTTTATGTTGTTTCTCGATATGAGATCGCTGAGTCAGCAGCTAATCCTACGAATAGCTTTGTTTATCGACAAGAATACGAAGGTGCAAAGATTGATCGCTATCGCGGCTGGATTGGATTTGAAAAGATTTATCTTTTTGACGAGCAAAACAATACGAAAACGACAACAACGTATCGTACTGATTTTCCTTTACTGGGAATGGTGAGCGAACGCGAGATCGAGGATCTCGACACCAATCAGTTGTTAGGGAAAATGTTTTCGGAATATGACTCTTCAGAGAGCGATGGTATCTACAAGTTTTGGCAAGATTCCATGATGCTCGATCGCTACACATCCGGAAGTTACGACTACAGTCTAAAACGCACCTACACCTATGATTTGGACCATCAGAATGTAACGCAGATCTCCGACTTGGGGGATGTGGACGATCCTAATGATGATGTTTACACCTGCTTAGCTTATGCTGACGGTACGGGAGTAGATTGGTGGCACAGTTTCTTCCCCACTGACCAAAAAGTTGTTAGTGAGGAGACAGGCTGTACAAATTTAGCAACTTGGGATACTTCAACCGATTTGCGTTGGGAGCAATCTAGCTACGACGAGCGGATGAACCTAACAAGCCAGAGCAAATGGCTTGATCGCAGTGGCCCGGATTTAGTGGCAATGGACGCGAAAAAAAGCGCCTCCCAATCTTCCCTTTGGTGGCCGTTTAGTTGGATACAATCGTTTTTCAGAGGGTTTCAAAGTTCGTCATCAGATACAGTATCAGATACGGTCACAAATCAATGGCTGACTGTAAATATAGACTACGATACTTACGGTAACATCACTTCATTTACCGATCCCTTGGGAAATGTTACCTCTGTTCGCTATGACGATACTTATAATACTTTTCCCGATCAGCTTGTGGCTCCAGAGGCAGAGCATGGGAGCTTGACAGTGAGTGCATCCTATGAGCCAAAATTTGGTACGAGAATCCAGTTAGTCGATCCGAACAATAACGTGGTAATGAACATTTCTGAGGATGGGATCGATGGATTCGGTCGAGTTTTGGCCATGCAGGGTACTCAACCAGACAATAATAGTTTGGCTACTTTATTCAAGCGTGATTTGCTGAATATAGAAGATGAATTATCCATCAAAACTTGGTATCAAACGCAATGGGATGGGAATGAAATACCAGATGAAGAGACTTGGCTTTGGGAGCAAGACTATGTTGATGGGTTAGGGCGAATCTATAGAAGTGAAGGGAAAGGTAATAACGACAGAACCATCGCCAGCCAAGTCGAATTTAATGGGATTGGAGAGATTGCCAAGGAATCTCTGCCTTACTATTTTGGTGACACTGCAAACTTTTTCTCCTATGAATATAATGTTCGCGGCAATGTCACAAAAACCACCAATCCACTTGGGGCAATTAGTCTCGCGACTTATGACGTAGGAGGCGATGCTCGCAACATCACCTATTCCTTGCCGGCTCCGAGTGATGATGTAGGAGGAAATAATCTTGTTGATACACAAATCAAGGATACCTCCCGTGGTTGGCTAAGAGAAAAGGTTGCACCAGATGATAGTCGAGCTTTCTACACCTACGATCGCCTGGGACAAGTGACAACAATAACCGATCCTCTTGGACAAGATACAGAAATAGTTTACAACTCACTAGGACAGGTTATATCGGAAACCACACAAGAAACTGGAACAACCAAGTATTACTACAATGATAATGGCGAACTTGCTAGTCAAATCGATGCCAAAGGCCAAAAGGTCAGCTTTGAATATGATGCCTTGGATCGCATTGTCGAAAAACAAATTTACAACAATGGTGAGGCAACGCCCACTAAAATAATCACCTATGAATACGATAATCCGAGTGTAGAGAATGGGAAAGGGGCATTAACGGGCATTGTCATGCCGGAAGCCACCTATACCTTTTCCTATGACAATCTTGGCCAGCTTAAACAGGAAAAAGTTGAGATCGATACTGATGGTAATGGAGGTCACCAAACCTACATCAGCCAATATACCTACGATGCTGCCGGGCGTCCTGATGAAATTACTTATCCTGATGGTTCTATCGTTCGCTACATCTACAATAAAGATGGAGACCTGCAATCTGTTGATTTCAAAGAAGCTGTGGAAAGTGGATTTGAGACCTATGCAACCTACGAAGACTACAATGCCTTCGGAGAGATTGGCAAAACCATTTACAACAATCAAGCTGAGTCCATATACACCTATGACGCGCTCGGACGAATCACAAATAGCACGGCGAAGGTCGGTACGCAAACTTTCTTCGACTTTAGTTACACTTGGAATAAAGCCGATAAGCTCCTCAGTATTGACGATAATACTGACAGGCTTTACACTCAAAGATTTGACTACAATTCGGTTGGACGCCTGAACCACGCGATCTACGATAACTACGGCGGTCAAGGGAGTTCTCTCGAGCAGACCTACCAGTATGATGCTGCTGGTAACATCACCGAACACGAAATCGACACCTTTTATGGCAAGGAATATGAGTATGACGAGGACAAACAGCACCAACTTACAGGTGTGTATGACTCCAATCATTCCCCAATTGCAGAATTAACCTATGATGCCAATGGCAATACAACGCAATATGGGTCTTGGACTTACACCTATGATGCTGAAAATCGCTTGATTCAGGTTGATAAGGATAGTTCAAACGTTAACGAATTTACTTATGATGAATCTGGCGATCGACTGAGCAAAATTGAAACAGATGGAACGGTAACCTACTATGTTTCTCCACTCTACGAAGTGGTGCGTAACGCTGACGGTTCTCAAGTTCATACAAAATATATCAATGGTCCTGAAGGCACGATCGCGACAATCTCAAAAGATGGTGGAGAGGTTAACCTCATAGCGGCTATTCAGGCCAATAGCACCAACCTCGAGGCTAAACTTTACGATTCCCATTCTTGGAGTGGATTGGCACAACTTTTATTGGCAAAGTTTAACCAATTTACCTTTACCCATGGCGTTGAGGAATTTTTTGGAGTTTGGCTTCTGGTTGTCTGGTTATTACTCGCTCTATCTATCTGGATGTATTGCTTCTGGATATCGGCATCCCGAGAAAGCTGGCTTGGTAAAACTCGGACATTAGTGGCACGGATTGCCCTCGGGATGGGTTGGATAACACCCGAATCTGCTAATCTCTGGATGGCCCCTCAGCCAAAGGGTTGGCTCTTGCAAACCAGGCATCGACCCATTTCTTTCATTTTGGCTTTGGCTGCCTTTTCTTGGATCGGCTTGAGTACACCGAGCTTGCTGGCAGCAGAATTACCAACTGGAAAAGTATTAACAAGGGGAATAGTGGGAGAAAACCCTTTGGTTGAGAATGGAGATGGCTATCCTGTAGCTGGAAAAGTCCTCTACTTCCAATACGATCATCTGGGAAGTACGGCTTTGGTTACTGACGCGGGTGGTAACTTTGTCAACCAAACTGTCTACGATCCCTATGGAGAAGTTGGGGCCTATGGTGGTGATAATATTTCTCGACCAAAATTCACGGGCAAGGAATTCGATAACAATAGCGAACTCTACTATTTTGGTGCGCGTTACTACGATCCCTTTATCAGTCGCTTCCTGACCCCGGATCCAGCGCGTCAATATTTTAGTCCTTACGTTTATGGAAATGGCGATCCTCTTAGCGGTATCGATCCCGATGGCGAGCAGTTTGTCACAATAGCCATTCTTGCTACCAGTGCAATAGCTACTTCCTATATGGCTGGTGCTACGGTTAACAATTCCTACAACCCAGTCAGTTGGGATTGGAATTCTGGTAAAACTTGGGCTGCGGTTGTTGGGGGAGCTGCCCTGGGGGCGGCATCAGCTGGAGTCGGCATTGCTGCTGGAAGTGCTGTTGCATCAGCAGGTCTAACCTCAACGGCTGCTTTTGCGACAGAAATAGCTGTTGAGGGTGTAACGAGTGGCATTGTTGATGCTTCCTTTACTGCTATGGCGGGGGGGGACATCGGTGATGTTGGTCGAGCCTTTGGAACTGGCTTTGCAACGGGTGCCTTATTTAGTACCCCATATTCTGGTTCCAGTGCTGCCAAGCGGACACGGAAGGGAGGTAACAAGACTTCGCAAAGGCGGACAACCCGTGAAGTTGCAGGGGGCAGTTGTTCGCGTTCTTCGTTTGCTGCTGGCACAGAAGTGGCTACTGCTGATGGCGAAAAGGCGATTGAATCCATCGCTGTGGGGGATTCAGTTTTAGCCTATAACGAGGAAACGGGAGAGGTAGGAGAATATGCTGTTACACAACTATTTTCTCGGATTGCGCCCGAGTCGATTGTGGTGACGGTGGGAGAAGAGGCGATCGTTACTACTCCAGAACATGAGTTTTATACTGTTAACGGTTGGGTAGAAGCTGAAGACCTGAGTGTAGGAGATACCCTAGTTCGGCTGGGAGTACAAACAGCCACTGTCACTGACCTTGAACCACACCAAGACAGCACGCGAGTTTACAACTTCGAGGTGGATGAGGTGCATACCTACTACGTCTCAGGTGAAGAAGTGCTCGTACACAATGGGAAATGTGAAGAGTACACTCATATAGCTGTAGATAAAAATGATTCAGGATTAGATACATTGCGTAAATCTTTGAACGAAAACGGCTTACAAACAGCAGAACACAGGAATATTAAGCTGTCTAAAGGCAGTGAAGAACTAAGACATCACCAGCACGTTTTTATGTGGGAGAATAGTTCAAAAGCAGGAATTGAAGGTGCAAATCGTATTGAGTCAAATGGAGGGGCAGTAAGAGTCAAAATTAGAAAGCAAGGATTAAACAGCTCAACTTTAAAGGGTGATAATGGACCATTAGGTGGAATATCTACAAATGGGGCATGGGCTTATGAGGGAGATATTCCACGAAAATATTTATTTATCGTAGGAATAGATCAGCCCGACCAACCTGGTATTGAGGATTGGGAGAAAGGAATCGGTTGGCCAGACGATCATGCAGAATTAGCAGCAAGAAGATATGGCTATCAGCCGATACCATGATAATTTAGTGCGATCGCGGTTCTTGTAGGTTGGATTGAGGTAACGAAACCCAACATCTTGCTCAATTTTTTCTTGTACCCAAAGATTGAGGAGAGAAAGCCCATGAGATCAAAAGACTCTCCCGATCGCCCCTCCAATCATTCCGCGATCAGGCAATTCGATGAGAGACGCAATGCTACAATAACCAGTGCGATCGCGGCTTTTGTCGGTTGGAATGTTTTGGTAGGGTTTGCTGAAGATGATTGGTAATCCTTGGTAATTGAGAATTAAGAATTAGGAATTGGGAAGATTTCCCTTGTCTCTTTTATCTCCCCATCTCCCCAGCTCCCCCATCTCACGCCATCAGAGAATTACGTACTTCTCTAATTGTATGAGGCAAAACACCAACCAAAAGTGCAAATGCTTCATCCGGTAGTTGGTCAATTGTATCAGCCTTAAAATTGAAACCCTCAAACTGTTCAAGGATCTTTTGAGCACGTTGCAGAGGTGCTTGTCTACTGGTAATTTCTCTAATAAGTCTAATCCACTGCATACGAAGTGCATAAGCTCTCTGTCGCTCCTCTAGTGATTTAGGGGAAAGTAAGCAGAGATCCCCAACTGGCAGTACTTGTTGACAATCTAGATCTAATAGTCCTCCTACGGCTGCTCCTGGTCCTACAAATTCAGCATGATAGGGTTTATATAGAATTAAACCATTCCGACGCTGACTGACAATCAGTAGCTGTTGATCATGTAGTTGCGCAAGAATTTTCAATTTAAGGGTAGAAAAATCCACTAAATAATTTATTTAGGTAACTATTTCATTTTAAATAAAGTATGGAGGGGTTATCCAAGAGGAAGATAGTATTTCTTTAATCTAAAATCTAAAATTCTCTTGTAGTGGCGCGACACACCTAAAATGGTGGAATAGGTAGGTTGGGTGTAGCGATAGCGAAACCCAACAATGGAGGATATTCCGTTGGGTTTCACTTCGTTCCACCCAACCTACAGTTTTAGTCGTGTTGTGCCAGTAGTGGCGTGACACAGCTAAAATGAGGGAATAGAGTAGTGCGAGCATCCTGCTCGCGTTTAACTGATTGATCGCGAGGGAGATGCTCACACTACATTCTTAAATTCTAAATTCTAAATTCTAAATTTCCCAACCGGTTTCTAAGCCACCAAATTAGGTGTGTCGCGCCATTAGAAACATCTTAAGCTAATGTCCAACATTTTAGATGCCAATCATGTCCTTCTACCATCATAGCAGCCTGATAGCCTGGTGCTGGACTTAGCGGATATAAACACCAGTGGGAAGCTAATTGCGTGTCTCCCTGAATACTAAGTAGTGCTGCCGGTTCTCCAGGAGTTAGGGAGATTTCAACCTCTTCCAAACCAGCTAATCCATCACCAGTAGCTTTGAGATAGGCTTCTTTTGCAGTCCAACCCTTAAAAAATTCTTCTTGCTTCTGCTCAGGAGACACAGAACTAATCACAGCAGATTCCCTTGGAGAGAAGAAGCGTTTCGCTAGTTGCTCGACATCGGATATAGAACGAATGTATTCAAGATCGATGCCAATCTGCCGGTTACGAGTAACAGCATACAAAGCCATTCCCCGAGAATGAGACAAGTTAAAATCTAGTGTTCCACCTCTACCTATGTTAGCAAGTGCTGGCTTGCCACGGGAGCTGTAAGAGAACTTTAACTGTCCTGGTTGCAAGTCTAAGTAACAACCCAGGATAGTTCGCAGGAATCCGCGACCAGCAATAAAATGCTTTGTATCTTTTTCAAAGTAAAATCTATCTGCTCTCTGCTGCTCATCAGTAGAAAGAGTTTGTGCCAACTGCTGAATCTGCGCTGCTGGTAGATCAAGTTTTGCACGCCAGACATGGACATCATCCTCTGACAGTACCAAATTTTTGGGTGGAGCTTGCCACAAATCCTCAACTGTCTTCATCTGTGTTTGTGTTGGTTCTTATTTCATAAAAGATTTTACAAATCATTAGGGAATTATAGAACATTATTTGGTTTTACATAACTACATACAGGCATAATTAAAATTATCAAACAGTCAACAAAAACTTAATCTAGCCAGTTCAAAAAATATAATTTATAATCAACGTGTAATTTTTACATCCAATCACCAGGAATAAAAGTGAGTTGTAAAATATGGATACCAAAACAATTTTCAATATTAACATTGAATCTTCACAAAATTTAATTAGCCCTAGCAAAATAAAAAAAGAATTACCTTTATCTGATTTGGCTGCAGAAACAGTTTTACAAGGACGCCAGGAAATCAAGAATATTCTTGACGGTAAAGATTCGAGAAAATTCCTTATCGTTGGTCCTTGTTCAATTCATGATCTTCAAGCAGCTGAAGAATATGCTCAAAAACTTAAAACATTGGCTGTTCAAGTCAAGGATCGGCTACTGCTGGTCATGCGAGTTTACTTTGAAAAACCTAGAACTACAGTAGGTTGGAAAGGATTAATTAACGACCCGGACATGAATGATTCTTTCCAAATAGAGAAAGGTCTACTTACTGCCCGTCGTTTATTAATTAAAATTGCTGAAATGGGATTACCTACTGCTACAGAGGCTCTAGATCCTATCGCAATTGGCTACTTCTCTGAACTAATTTCCTGGTCTGCGATCGGAGCTCGTACTATTGAATCACAAACTCACAGAGAAATGGCTAGTGGATTGTCTATGCCTGTTGGGTTAAAGAATGGTACGGATGGCAACATTAAAGTAGCTTTAGATGCGATGCAGGCGTCCCGAACTAGTCACAATTTTCTAGGGATTAACGAAATGGGAGAGATTAGCATCTTCAAGACAAAAGGTAATTCCTACGGTCATGTTATTTTACGTGGTGGTAGTGGTCACACCAATTTTGAACCAGAAATCATCCAATCGGTAGAAGACAAACTCAAATCCTTGAGTTTACCTCAAAGAATTGTTATTGACTGTAGCCATGGAAACTCTAGAAAAGACCATAAGTTGCAAGGTTCTGTCTTTGCCAATGTAGTGCAGCAAATTATAGATGGCAATACATCAATAGTGGGCATGATGTTGGAATCCAACTTAAAAGAAGGTAATCAGAAAATTACAAATGATTTATCCCAGTTAAAATATGGTGTTTCTGTTACAGATAAGTGCATAGGATGGGAGGAAACAGAAAATATTATTTCGCTTACCCATGAAAAACTCTTAGATTGTCAACAGAAGATGAATCAAGTACTTGTAGCTAGTTGATAAGGTAGATCAACAGCATAAAAATTAACGGGAGTATCCCAATCAAGCAAAAGAGTTGTTGTAGCAAGTACTTGTTGGCTACCTTATAGTAGCAGACGAGACGCCTGCACTACGAATGATGAATTTACGCTCAATGGGATGCTCCCAATTACAGCACTTTGCAGCTTAAGGAGTTTTTTTAACATAATTTAGTTTATTTCTGCAATCTTAAAGTCTAAAATCTAAACCCGACCAAGGGTAAGAGATAATTAGTTAGGGATGATTGCGTAACAATTATTTACTAAAAATGAATAGGTCTTGAGGTACAATTGATTATTTGCCTTATGAAAGTTATTGACAGATAATAAATGTTAAATTAAGATCAAACAGAATTAACCTTCGTGCTTTGTAAAATTAACCTTGCTGTTAGTGGCAATCAAATTAGTGTAAGTGTGAGTGCATCCACTAATATCCTGCATTTATAACGAAGGATTCGTAACGCAAGTATAGCAAGGTTGGGTGTCTTCGTCTCTCTTTTATCTGAAAGTCTTTGACTGACAACAGATATTTAATTAGAAGGGTGAACTAAGTTAATTTACACTTTTGTGCAATAACTCTTGCTCTTATTTGCAATCAAATTGGTATAAATGTGAATGCATCTACAGATATCCTGCATTTATACTAATAATCAGTAGAGCAAATATACCAAAGTTAAATTATCTGTTAATTATAGCAACAAGAAATAATTGATAAAACTTAACTGTAGTTTTTTATCCAAATTAACTTTACAGTGAGATTAGTTGTAGTACCAAATTTTGGTTCATTATTACCTTTGCCCAAAATTAATTAAATCTTGTAAATACATAGATTTAATCAGTTTTTAAAAGGGTACTATGAAAAAAAAATTGGAATAAATGAAGCTCTAGATAACTTATTTATGTCTGTTAGAGAACAAGTTAAATAATTGAATTAGAGAGCAATCTAGTTTTTTTTACAATCAAATATAGTTGTTGCTATAGTAATTCATCTACAAAATCAGGGTGTTACAACAAAATTCACATCAAAACAACTGATGTTGTCTTGGAGATTTTATGGAATCATTAGCTTTAGAGACCAAAAGTATTAGAGCTGTATTTGGTCAAGAAAAAACAGCTTGTATTGCTACTCAAAATAGCATTGAGTTGCATTTAAATATACCTACTTTTGGTTCAAGTAACACAGAAGAATTGATTTGTGAAGAACCTGGAAATATCTACCAAAAGCTAGGTTTTCATTTACTAGAAACAACAGATAAATTAGCAGGTGCGTTAGTTCACAAAGCAGATTTCCCTTTGGAAGGAGGGGCTTATGAAATTTATCTAAATTTTCTAGAACTGACGAAAGACTGGAATTTACATCGTGTCTGGCACTATGTTCCCTACATTAATGAAGACACTGAAGACTTGGAAAACTACAGGTCTTTTTGCAAGGCTCGTTCCTTAGCATTTGAAGCCTTCTATGGTCAAGATTTTGAGGTCAAACTGCCTGCTGCGTCCGCAGTTGGCATTAATGACGATTACCTTGTCATGTATTTTATCGCAGGCAAAAAGGAGGGGACTCATATTGAAAACTATGAACAAATTCCTGCCTTCAAATATTCTAAAAAATATGGACCAAGGTCTCCTAGTTTTGCTCGGGGTACAGTAATTTCCCAGGATGGGAAAAACATCGGTTATGTATCCGGAACAGCCAGTATTAAAGGGGAGAAAACTGTCAGTCCTCCTATCGCTGAACAGCTACATACCACGATGGACAATATGTGTATTGTCTGTGAACAGATGGGTTTGGCAGAACGGTTGAGTTTTTCCGGACCTATGCCCGATCCGGCAAAATACGACCGACACTTTAAGGTTTATATCCGACATCCCTCAGATGTCCCATATATCCAAGAAGAATTTCCCAAAATTATCGGTGCTACGGATACAGATCAGGTCATTTACTTGAGATCAGATATATGTCGTTCTGATTTAAATCTGGAAATTGAAGCAATCGTTGAAGAGCGAAAATCATCAATGTTGTCCTTAGAAAAAAATGACCAGACCGTAGAACAAATGTTCCTCAATACGGTCAAAGAGTATCCTGACAAACCAGCTATTGTCTATGGTGAATCTCGATTAACCTACCAAGAACTTTATCGTCAAATCCTTGGCTTAAGCAAGGGACTCAGTTTACTCGGCATCAAACGCTCTGACTGCGTGATGCTAGTTTTACCCAACTGTCCAGAGTTCGTCATCAGCTTCTACGCGATTTCTCATTTGCAAGGGGTCGCCTTAGCTTTGAACCCGATGTTCAAAGCCAGTGAACTTCAGTACTACGCTGATGATAGTAATGCTTCGATCATTATTACCGACAAGGCGCGGGCTGAGGTTTGTCGTCAGGCAATTTCTGGAGCAAATCACAAGATTGAGCTAGTGATCATTGATGGTGTACAGCCTGCCAGTTTCTATTTCTATCACCTGATGCAATGGGAAGTGGATGAGAGCGAACAGCCAGCAACTTTTGCTGGAGATATGCTCTATCAATACTCATCTGGTTCCACAGGACGACCGAAAAAATTAGCCAAAACTCAAAAGCAACTGTATCATCAGGCTACTAACAGTTTCGGAACTCTCAAGGTAAATTCTGCTGATAGTATTTTAGCATTGGTGCCTATGTATCATTCCTATGGTTTAGGGGAATGTCTGTTGGGGACGATGTCTACAGGGGCAACCTTGGTGATTTTAGAGCAAATTATTCAAGGTGGTAAATCTGTTGAACTACCATTGCTGTTCCGCAGGGAGAGGATTTTAGAGCTGATTGAACACGAGAAAGTGTCAATCATACCAATTGTTCCTTACGTTGCAAGTATTTTGGCATCAACTCCTGAGGAAATCCAAGCAGATTTATCCAGCTTAAGACTATGTTTATCTGCTGGTAATTTCTTATCCCAGGATATTTTTGACCAATTTCGCCAAAGGTTTGGGGTTCCTCTCAGACAGCTTTATGGCTGTACAGAGGTAGGTGCAGTTTGCGTCAACATCGAGGATGAGAGTGAACTGCAATATAATTCCATCGGTAAGCCGATGAATAATGTAGAAATTACCATTCTCGATGATGAAAGGAATGAATGCGCTCCCGAATGCGTTGGGGAAATGGTCATCAAAACCCAAGGTATTACCAGTGGTTATATTAATAAGCCTGAACTGAATAAACAGGCATTTAGTGGAGGATGTTTCTTCACAGGAGACTTGGGTAAAAAGGATGAAAAAGGCAGGGTTTACCTGACTGGCCGCAAGAAGATGCTAATTGACGTTGGTGGTGATAAGGTAGACCCCTTAGAAGTAGAAGATGTCCTGAATACTCATCCAAAGGTAGAAGAAGCTGTTGTTGTTGGAGCTAAAGGTTCTGATGGAGTAGAACTCACTAAAGCTGTGATTGTACCTAATGGAGAATGTAGTGAGCAGGAAATTTTAGCTTACTGCAAAGAAAGGATTGCTGATTATAAAGTACCGAGGATGGTCGAGTTCCGCCAAGAACTTCCTAAAGATCCTGTGTTTGGAAAAGTTCAGAGGAAAAAAGTTTAGGCAAAAGGGGATGCTGGGGGCATTGATTATCCCCCATACTCCACACTCTGCACCTGACATTTCACGGGAAGTCCTAAAATCGAGTCACTGAAGAAGTAATGAGTAATGAGTAATGAAGAATGTAGAATGTAGAATGTAGAATGCAGAATCACTTATTCATTCTTAATTCTTAATTCTTAACTCCGCCAGGGTTAACAGACAAACCCTAATTTGAACCGCAACAAAAGGAGATATTGATTAATGGAATTCGGCATACAGTTTTTTCCTGACGTCGCACCTGAGCAAAAGTCTGGTAAACAGTATTTTGAAGAAGCATTACACCTGGTAAGTCTGTGTGATGAATTAGGTTATAGCAGCGTTCGCATTGTTGAGCATTACTTTCACCCCTACGGCGGCTACAGTCCTAACCCAATCCTGTTTCTCACCGCTGCCTGCCAGCGCACCAAAATGGCGCGAATGATCACTGGTGCTGTGTTACCTGCCTTCAATAATCCACTGAAGCTAGCAGGAGAAATTGCCATGTTAGACGCTATTTCCGGTGGACGCCTCGATGTTGGTTTTGCTCGCGCCTTCCTACCTCATGAATTCGCTCGATTTGGGGTTAGCTTGAGTGAGAGTAAAGCAAGATTTGCTGAAGGTATAGAACAGGTACGCCGCCTGCTAGAAGAAGAAAACGTCACAATGGATGGGCAATTCCATAGTTTCAAAAATGTTACCTCTTTGCCTCGTCCCACCCAACAACCCCGTCCACCGTTTTGGATAGCAGCACTAGCAACTCCTAGTTCCTTTGTTAGTGCTGGTGAAAAAGGCTATGGAATTATGGCAATTCCCTTGGCTGGAGGCAAAATGGCAGAACTGATTGGGCTGTATCGTGAGGCGTGGAAGTCAGCTGGACATCCAGGTACAGGACAGGTAATGTTGGCTTTTCATATGTTCTGTGCGCGGACTCAACAAGAAGCGATCGCGATCGCCCGCGAGCCCCTCAATGACTACCTCAAATCTCTCGTTGATGCTGCCTCAGATTGGACTTCTGGCACAAGTTCGGCTGACTACCCGAACTACGACAAAATTATCGCTGGTTTGAAGAAAGAAACCTTTGAATCGCAAGTAGAAAAAGGTGCTGCCTGGGTTGGTACACCTAAGGAAGTACGGGAAGCAATCACTGATTACTACCACCAAATCGGCGGATTTGAGATTGCTTCAATGCAGATCAACTTCAATGTCTTACCAGTTGAAGCGGCAGAATCCTCCATGCGCTTGTTTGCGAAGGAAGTCATGCCTGAGTTTGCTGAGTTTGGGCGTCGCGTCGCTTGAGTTAGCTCAGATGAGCTTTTAGGTTTTAGGTTTGAGGGAAAGATGGTTCCGGTGCAACTTCACTCAAGTTGGACATCAGCTCTTCAATCTACCTAACACCTAATGCCTAACCCCTAACACCTTTTTTCACCCATTCACAACTAAGTAATCACTATGGAAAGCATTGAAACCATAAAGCATAAAAGTCAGGAAATTGTTCTGGATATAATGCCAAATATTGATCAAAATCAGTTATTAGATGACACAGACATTTTTAGTTTAGGTTTAGATTCCTTAAATGCCATTCGACTGATTACCAACTTGCAATCTAAGTTTAAGGTGTCATTTACCAGCAGTGAAATTAATTTTGATAATTTTCGGACAATAACGAATATTGCGGAAATAGTTGCTAAAAAGCAAGCCAACTAAATAGTTAATCAGGCTTTCACTTCGTAAGACTCCGGGGCAGGAGACAGAAGGGAAAAGTCCTTAATCCTTCTTCATCTCAACAGGTGAGACTTCTACCCTCTACCTTCTACCCTCTACCTTTTCTCAAAAAATTAACAACCAGGGGTACAATGAAAAAATCAGCATCACCAAAAGCATTAGAACACGACAGTAAAATCGACGCTCCTTCTGAGACACTCCCAAAAACTCAGAGTAATTCAGAATCCTCCTCAGTCGGTTTTGATTTGGCAGCTATTGCAAGGATGCTCGAGTTACAAAATCAGGCTCCGCCCTTGGAGCCAGTTTCACGAGAGGAAACCCTACCACTCTCTTTTGCTCAGGAAAGACTCTGGTTACTACATCAATTATCACCAGAAAATCCTTGTTATCATCAGCCCATCGCTTTTCGTCTCGTCGGTTCGCTCAACGTTCCAGTTTTAGAACAAAGCCTGAAGGAAATTCTCCGTCGTCACGAAGCTTTACGCACCTCTTTTACAACTGTCGATGAGGAACCAGTCCAAGTGATCCAGCCGGATGGGGATTTTAGCTTATCAATTATAGATTTTACTGACATCCCCAATGCCGAATCCCAGCTCCCAGATTGTCTACTTAAGAAAATCCAAAAACCTTTCGACTTCAGTACTGGATCACTTTTGAGAGCTACCTTAGTACAACTGAGTAAGGAAGAGCATGTGCTGCTCTTTACCATGCACCACATTGCTTGTGACGGATGGTCTGAAGGTTTGTTTTTAAAGGAACTATCACTCCTCTACGAAGCTTTCTCTAACGGCAAGGCTTCCCCTCTCCCAGAACTTCCAGTTCAGTATGCTGACTTTGCTCACTGGCAACGGCAGTGGCTCAAGGATGAAAAGCTGGAGTCTCAGCTAAACTACTGGGAACAGCAACTGAGTGGTGATATTTCCGCACTACAGTTGCCTATTGACTACCCACGTCCGTTAGTCCAAACCCACCAAGGAGACTGTCAATCTCTAGTACTATCAGAGACTCTAACCAAGGCGCTCAAAGACTTCTGCGATCAAGAAAAAGTTACTCTCTTCGTAACCCTAATGGCAGTCTTTAAGACATTGCTCTACAGGTATACACAGCAGGAAGACATGATCCTGTGCTCACCTGTTGCTGGTCGCAATCGAAGTGAGATTAACGATAGCATTGGGTACTTCAATAATGTCTTGCCCATGCGCACCAATCTCGGAGGCAACCCCAGTTTTCGAGAATTGCTGAATCGATTCAAACAAACCTCTTCAGGAGCTACAGAGAACCAAGATGTACCTCTCCAAAAAATAGCGGATTTACCCAATTTAGCTGGTAAGCCATTGTCTCGAGGCATGTTTACGCTACTGAACACCCCAGAGCAGTCCCTAGAGCTACCAGGAATCACAATTAGTCCTTTCGAGGTTCACAATGGGGCAGCGGATTTTGATTTGTTCCTGTTAATGAAGGAGAAAGCGGGGCAAGTAACCGGGGTATTACAGTACAAAATTGACCTGTTTAAGGCTGAAAGCATCATCGAGATGCTTGAACATTTTGAGGAGTTGCTAACAAGTCTCATTGCTAATCCAGAACAACGCCTCTCCTCATTACCCCTCTTGCGTGATCCCAGTACTCTGATTACATCTGAGCCAATCAAGCAACAACCGCAAGAAGCTGTAGCTCCCCGGGATGACTTGGAAATCCAATTAACTAAGATTTGGGAGAAAGTTCTCAACAAAGGGTCTATTGGCGTCAGGGATAATTTCTTTGAACAGGGAGGGAGTTCATTACTCGCTCTACGCCTGGTAGCTGAAATCGAAAAAGTCCTCGACAAAAAACTTGCCTCGGCAGCTCTATTCCAAGCTCCCACCGTTGAACAACAAGCTGACATTCTTCGCTCTGGGGATGAACAATCTTCAGGAGGAAATTCCTCATTAGTGAAAATTCAACCTAATGGCACCAAGCCGCCTTTGTTTATAGTGCAAGTGCTGGGTGAAGGTCTTCGCTATGCTCTACCTCTGGCACGTCGTTTGGGTAACGATCAACCTGTTTATGGATTATCAGTAGGGGTAATGGATGCAGATGCCTGGGATTTAGTAGAAGATGCCCAAGAGCAATATATCAATGACCTACGAAGTATCCAACCTAAAGGTCCTTATTTTCTGGTAGGTCCATTTTGCGGAGGCAGGTCAACATACAAAATAGCTCAGGCACTCCAATCCCAAGGTGAAGAGGTAGCTCTAGTAGGCTTGTTAAATACCATGAGAGATAATAGTGCCTTAAAACAAATGTCAGTTGGAGATAAAATATCTGCTCACTGGCATAACTTGTTAAGGAACGGAACTCCTTACATTATGAAGAAGAGCCAGAACAGTATTCATAATGTGCAGAATAAACTGATGAGTTTTTCCTACAAGTTTTGTGAGGGAATGGGGCTACCTATGCCTCAATTTTTGCAAGACTTTGGTTATCGAGAAGAACAAAGCCAGGATCGAAATGCACGAAGGCAACAGCGCCGCGTACAGTTTCTCGGACAAAAACGTAAAAAAACGCCAGAGGAAGAAAGGAGAGCAGATAACTTTGCCTTTGAATCAGAGACTTATACAGGTCGAGTAACTCTATTCCGACCGATCGATGAAATTGACTTTTGTGCTCCTGATTTTGGTTGGGGCGAGCTAACACCAGGAGGATTAGACATCCATGATGTTCCTGGAGATAATTACACGATGTTTGACGAGCCCCAAGTCAAAGTTCTCGCTGAAAAATTGAAGGCTTACTTAGGGCTTCCTGAATAAGTGTGGAAGAATTATGAGCTGTTCTTGTTAAAAATTGTCCAGTCATAATCATAATGGCTGCCAACTTAAGGCGGGACAAAAATAGGAGAGATTAGGGAGTTTGTTCGCTATTTATTTTCGCGAACAAACTCCGGTTTTTATTCTATCCCTTGACCTTCATGTGACACCGATGAGTCATATACAGCGTTTTTCATTTAGATGAGGTACAAAGAGCCTGGTTTTTGGGAATGGGGAATGGGGAATAGGATCTGTACCTCACTAGACTGAGAAATGCTGTAAGTCTGACCAACTTTCTTTGAGAGCGTCTATAGCAGTTTCTAACTCCGTGTAGCACAGTAACTATGACATAGCTTTGTTCTACTCTTGGCTAGGGTGTATTACATGGAGTCTGAAAACGCTATATCACCTTGGATAGCTCTTCAATTTGAACCCTTCTGACTACTTGAATCACTCCCTCAACGTGAGCAGCACTACCTGCGGAACCAAGCTCCCTCAGTGTAGATTTGGTTGGTGCAGGCTTCTAGAGCTGCAATGGCAGTTTGCAATCGCTCGGCTCTGGCAATCTTGTCTTGTTGTTTGTCTTTGAGAGCAATAGAATCCTTACTCTATAAGCATTCTTAATTCTTAATTCTTAATTCCGCGCAGCGGTACTAGTGCAGCTTGGCGGAAATAAGTGACCAGTTAAAAAGGTTAAAAAGCTTGTACAGTAAGCTTTCTTACCTTCTGCCTTCTGCCTTCTTATACTAGTTAGTTTAACCGAAGTATCTTTGAGACTAGCCTGCCATTGGGGAGATAGTTATATTTTGGTTTGTAGCACTGTTTTTTAGCAAAAATCCTATAGTGGAAGTTGATTTAGGGGACTCTACATAATATTTCTTTTTTTTGCAAGTCCCATAGGTAATACCAACGTCAATGAAGAATGTAGAATCACTTATACATTCTTCATTCTTCATTCTTTATTGATTATTTTTATCCTACTCTAATCACTCGCTGGTTGTAGTCCTCATGGATTACATTTCACTTAACTTAATCATAGGCTAGTTGATTACCCTATTCCCAACAAGCACTACTTTTTACTGTGAGCAATTTCAAGTAGATTTGGTATAAATAAAATTCTTTATAAATTATTGATATCTGTGCTAAGATAACAAATTTAAAAAATAGATTAGAGAGCAATCTAGTACTTCTAAATCAAACAGGGTTGTTATAGTAAGAATCTATAGATTCAGGGTGTTAGGATAAATATCACATCAAAATAAGTGATATTGCTTTGAAGCGATGATAAAAAAGATTGAATCATCAGCTTGAGAACGCAAAAGGATTAGACCTCACAGGGTGACAAGCTACCTAAAAACTATGCACGGTGTGGGGTGTAGGTAAGAATTGAATTTCTTTTTGTGGATCACTAATAATTAAGAGCACAAGATTTGGCGCTCAGGGATATATGTGCTCTAGTTTCATTGTCAATCAACAAATACAAAACAACAGGTAAATTCAGAAAAAGAAAAAACTTTGTTTCTTTCATCCATAATGGGTGTCGCTGCTGTATCAAGATTTTGCAATGTGTATCTTACGAGCTTTTCGCTATCAGCTATCAGCAGAAGCTGATGCAGTAGACAATCGCTAATAGCAACGGATGAGGTGAAACATATTGTTTGTGAAAATCTCAAGTTCTTCCTGGAGTTTGGGTTTCAAAATGTTTTTCTTAGGAATTAAGGCTGTATTTTTTTCAAGATAAAACAGCTTGTCAAACCCCTTCATCCTTTTTCATTTATCTAGGTCTAAATCAAGAGTATCTATACGCAACCTGGGTTCAGGTTGGGTAAAATCTCCATCTTTAATGTTAATCAATTAAAAACCAGTAGTACCATGGGACAATTAGAGACTAAAATCCCCAATATCTCACTAAAAACATTGGAGGATGACAGCAAAGCTGAAGCTGTTTCTGAAATGCCTCCACCAGCTCACAGCAATTCAGAAGCAGCCCCAGTAGATCGTTTAGCAGCAATTGCGGCGATCATCGCGTTACAAAATCAGGCTCCTCCCTTGGAGCCAATTGCACGAGATGGAAACTTACCAGTTTCTTTTGCTCAAGAAAGGTTCTGGATTCTCCACGAGTTAGCACCAGATAATCCCTTTTATAACGAATCTGTAGCCTTTCGGATTTCAGGTCAACTGAATATTACTGCACTCGAACAAAGCTTTAACGAAATCTTCCGACGCCACGAAGCTTTACGTACTTCCTTTGTTATGGAGGATGAGGAACTAGTCCAAATTATTCCTTCGAGTTGGGATTTTAACTTGTCGATTGTTGATGTCACAACTGTCCCCAATCCCGAATCGAAAATTCAAACCTTCATCACACAAGAAGTTAAGAAACCTTTTAACCTCAAGAAAGAGTTGCTTTTGCGACCAGCTTTGCTGAAGCTAGGTGAAGAGGATTGGGTGTTGGTTGTGACTGTCCATCATATTGTCTTTGACAAATGGTCTGAAAGTTTGTTGTTCCAGGAATTGACAGCCCTTTATGAAGCTTTCAACCTTGGCAAGCCTTCGACCCTGCCTGAATTACCAATCCAGTACACAGACTTTGCTCACTGGCAACTTCAGTGGCTCAAGAAAGAAGTCCTAGACGAACAACTAAACTACTGGCAACAGCAATTAGGGGGTCGTCTCCCCAGACTCCATTTGCCTACTGACTACCCCTATCCGTCGAAACAAGACTACCGGGGTGCGAAAAAATACCTGGTGCTATCTAAAAACCTCACCGAAGCTCTCAAAAACCTGAGTCGTCAGGAAGGTGAAGGTGCCAGCCTATTTATGACTCTGTTGGCGGCATTCAAAACCTTGCTCTATCGCTATACAGGGGAAGAAGACATCATTGTTGGCACACCGGTTGCAGGGCGTAACCAAATCAAGACCGAGAAACTGATGGGTTGCTTCCTCAACTCCCTGGCAATGCGTTCTGACATGTCCGGCAATCCTACTTTTGTGCAGCTACTCCATCGAATCAGAGAAGTAGTTCAACAAGCCTATGCTAACCAGGATATACCCTTCGAGAAGGTATTAGAAAAACTAGATGTAGACAGAAGCCCAAGCCACAGCCCAGTATTCGATGTCATGCTTAACTTGCTGAATACTCCGCAAAAAGCTTTAGAACTATCTGAGCTCAATCTCACTCCCTTAGAACTGCTCGAACCAGATTCACAATTCTCCATGACTCTCTATGTGGAGCAGCATGGGAGTGAACTACATCTAATTCTACTTTACCAGCAGGCTTTGTTTACTTCTGAACGTATGGTTGGCTTGCTCAATCAATTCCAGCATCTGCTCGAACAGATTGTGGCTAACCCAGAAAAACCGATTAAGTCCTATTCCCTGGTAACGCCAGAATCGAGTTCCTTACTTCCAGATCAAAGTGCGGCTTTGCCTGAACCACACTATGAACCTGTAACCAACTTGTTTGCCTCTTGGGTCAAGTCTACACCAGAACATCCAGCCATCTGCCAAGGCGATCGCACCTGGAGCTACAGTGAATTGTCTGCAAGTGCTCAGGCTTTAGCACAAGTGCTACGGAGTAGAGGCATTGAGAAAGGAGAGCCGGTGGCAGTCTGCGGCTCCCGTAGTTTTGGGCTGATTGCCAGTATCATCAGCGTACTCTTGAATGGAAGTGTATTGCTGACGATCGATCAAAACCTGCCTCAGCAGCGGCAGCAGCTGATACTTCAAGAAGCTAAAGCCAAGTACTTATTATATGTGGGTAATCAGTCTTCAGCAGATGAGTGGATGGGTGAATCTGTGGAGATTATCAGCGTAGCCGAAGATACAGGGCAAGCAATCGATGTAGCAATAGCCAACCCTCAAGGGATAGAACTACCGGCAATCACCCCTGAAGATACTGCCTACATTTTCTTTACTTCGGGTACTACTGGAGTTCCCAAAGGAGTCTTAGGAGTTCACAAAGGAATAAGCCATTTCCTCAACTGGCAGCGGCAAACATTTGATGTCGGACAAAAAGACCGCATTGCTCAAATAACAGGTCTTTCTTTTGATGCGGTACTCAGGGATATTTTTCTACCTTTGACCAGTGGCTCTACCCTTTGTCTCTTGGAGGCAACTGGTGATCTGAGTTCCTCCTACATTTTACCTTGGTTAGAACAAGAGCAGATTTCCTTATTGCATACTGTCCCCACTCTGGCACAATCCTGGTTAGTTGAGATACCTTCTGGCATCTCTCTGCGGGCATTGCGGCGGGTGTTTTTTACTGGAGAACCTCTAACAGATCAACTGATAACTCGATGGCGTAAGGCTTTTCCCGAGGCAGGTGAAATTATTAATTTCTATGGCCCGACAGAGACAACGATGGTGAAGTTCTACTACCGAGTGCCAGGAGATAATCCTTTGCCAGGAGTACAGCCTATCGGCTACCCTCAACCCTCAACTCAAGGACTGATTTTAGGGGAGAACAACCAGTTATGTGGCATTGGTGAACCTGGTCAAATTGTGATCCGAACACCATTCCGAACTTTGGGCTACATCAACGCTCCTGCAGAAAATCACAAGCAGTTTGTGCAGAATCCTGAACGTGACGATCCAAAGGATTTACTTTACTATACAGGCGATCGCGGACGCTATCGTTTAGATGGTTCTATGGAAATTCTTGGTCGCATCGATCATCAAGTCAAAATTCGGGGGATGCGCATTGAGCCAGGGGAAATTGAGACAGCGTTGAATCAACACCCTACTGTAGGGCAAAACTTAATTTTAGCCCATGAGATTAACCCTGGAGACAAACGCCTTATCGCTTATGTTATCCCCAATCAGAAAGAAGTCTGCAAAAACGATGAATTGCGAGATTTTTTGAAGCCGAGGCTACCTAACTTCATGATTCCCTCTGCTTTTATGATGCTAGATGTTTTTCCTCGAACTCCCAACGGCAAAATTGATCGCCGTGCTCTACCTGTTCCAGATGTAACTCAGCCAGACTCACCAACAGATGTTGTAATTCCCCGAAATCAATTAGAACGGGAGTTAACCAAGATTTGGGAAAAGGTTCTGGGTATCAAATCCATCGGTGTAAAGGACGATTTCTTTGACCTAGGAGGAAACTCTCTACTAGCTGTCAGCCTCATCGGTAAAATACAGAAAACATTCGACAAAAATCTCTCTCTAGCTACCCTCTTCCAAGAATCGACGATTGAGCAACTGGCCAAGATTTTACGCCAGGAAGGATGGTCAGCCCCTAAGTCCTCCCTAGTACCAATTCAAACTGGTGGTTCTAAAGATCCTTTCTTCTTTATCAACTCAATCGGTTACACCAGAAAGTTTGCCCCTTATCTTGGTTCTGACCAACCCTGTTACGGTCTGAGCATTTTTCAGCTAAGGGACCTAGATGAACAAAAAATTGCCGACCTCACAATTGGAGATATTGCTGAGCAATTTATTAAAGATATGCGTGCTATCCAGCCTGAGGGACCTTATCTTTTGGGAGTATACTGTGGTGATTTCCGCATAGGAATTGAAGTAGCACAACAGCTCCATCAACAAGGACAGAAGGTAGGTCTGTTAGCTCTCATCGATGCGATTTGGGAACCCCGCGAGTTAGGACTTTATTTTTATTGGCACAACTTTCGCCAATTTGGATTTAGCTACCTCCTCTACAAAGTGAACCAGAGAATAGAGTTCATCAAAAGAAAAATTATTCTCTACAAAAACAGTATTAAGGGTAAGTTTTACTCGAAAACTGGCTCTACTGTACCGAAACATCTCCAAGATGTTAACTTGGTCAATAATTATTACCAATTTGGACGTGATTATGTACCGCAAGTTTATCCAGGTAAGCTCACCTTCTTAGCTTCTAGCGAGTGGCGGGTAAGAAACTCAGGCAAATTGGAAAGTTTAGCCGTTGGAGGAGTAGAGACCCATGAGATTCATGGATATCACCATAATCTATTTGAAGAACCTCAAATACAGGTTCTCGCAGAAAAATTGAAGGCTTGCTTAGATAAGGCTCAGGAGGATTAATACTAGATCGAGCACAGCAACCCTCTTGTTTCTCGAGAGCTCCTGAGGAGCTCTTCGCGCCCCCAATTGAATAAGAGAAACACGAGGTAGGAGCAGTAGGGGCGAAGCATTTGGGTAATAATTTAAGCACATAAACCCGGTGTATACCTGTCCAAATGCTTCGCCCAACCCCCTTGCGGCTGAGTGTGTTTCTTAAGAGCTCCCCAGGAGCGCTTCGCGCCCCCAATTGAATCGGAGAAACAATTCTCTTCCATTAGCAATTAGCCATTAGCAATTAGCCATTAGCAATTAGCAATTACCTTTGAGCATGTTTCTCAAGAGTAATTCCCCAATTTAGGCATTAGATTCAGTTCCCATAAATTTGAGCCAGCGATAATTAGAAGCGATCGCTGCTGTTAGGGTTGGATAAACATGATACTTAACACCAAACTCTTCACAAACTTCTGACAAAATTGGTGCTATATGAGGGTAATGGATATGACAGATATGGGGAAATAGATGATGAACTACTTGATAATTCAGTCCCCCGATATACCAGTTTAGTATTGGATTCTTAGGAGCAAAATCGGCAGTTGTCTTAATTTGAAAAATTGCCCATTCATCATTGATACTATTCGACTCGGGCTCTACTTCTGGAAATTGCGTAGCTTCGAGGACATGAGCCAACATAAATATTTCACAAACTACCAGTCCGTGAGTCATGAAAGTAAGACCTACTCCTATGATAGTTTGCAAAAGGGTATATCCAACTGCCAGAGGAATAAGTACAAAAAAGCTAATGGTAAATAATTTCATTCCCCAGAAAATAATCAGTTCTGACATTTTAAGTTTAGGAAAGCGGTGGTTACCATACCTTCCTTTGTATGTAACTAACTTGATGTCACCAATGAACCAATAGAACGGGATAAAGGGATAGATAAACCAAATAAATAAATGTTGGAATTGGTGATGCCATTTGTGCCCCATATTGGGAGACATCCTTACTACACCATCTCCATGAATTTCTACATCATGATCATCAATATTTGTGTAGGTATGGTGAAGAAAATTATGGCGGAATCTCCACAAGTAACTTGATACCCCAATGAAGTCATGACAAAGACCAAATATCTTATTGATACGAGGGTTAGTAGAATAACTGCCATGGTTGGCATCATGAGCAATACTCATGCCGCAAGCACTAACTCCTAAGCCTAAAACAACACAACCTAAGGCTTTTAGCCACATGATTGATGGTCCAAAAAGAATAAATAACCAGGCACTAATTATCCAAGTTAAAATGATTGCAGTCTTAACATACATCGCCTGGTTATTTTGAGTGTCTATCTCATTTTCTTGAAAATATTTTTTTACCCTTTCATTCAAGGTTTTCCTGAAATTATTGCCATTGGGAAAAGTTACTTTCGAGGAAGATTTCTCACGAAGCACAGATGAAGTCATTATTTTCTACTCGAGTCTTAAGGTGAAACTTGCCACTGTCCTATCAGTATTGACATGTGTAGCTACTTATGTCAATAGTATTTGACTAGAAAAGAAGATATTACAATAAATGGGATGCACTCAACCAAGAGCCGGCACATCCCTAGAGCACCGATTCACTAACCATAATTAGGGGTTGCTGAATAAGTAACAAGTAACAAGTAAAAAGTAACAAGTAAGAAGGAATGAAGCATTTATCCTCGTGGGTGAGCACTTCCATTCCCCAAGGTTACTCAGGGATTTCCCATGAAAGTGCAAGGAAATTGTATCGATGGGTTCAATTTCCTTGCACTTTTTCAGGGAAAAATGCTTGAAATTATTGTCTGGCATAGCTTCCATACTCATGCAGCAAACCCTAATTAGATGTAGTGGCGAAGCATTCGGGCGATATTTTATCCCTCAAACCCTAGTTTTTCTGTCCGAATGCTTCGCCCTGAGATGTCGATTTTGGCGTAAATATGAATACTGAATCCTTGTTCTAGTTGTAGTCATAAGCAAAGACTATTACTGAGAACTCAACTGATTTGTTTTCTGGATTTTAGTTACAAAATACACGATATTATAGTCCAATAATTGTGCCAGTTCTAATCCTTTTTGGAAAGCAACAATAGCTTGAGTATAGTTTCTCTGTTCTAGATAAATTTGACCCATTTGGTCGTAAGTATTCATCAAACCATAGTTATTGTAAGATTGCTGCTCAACCACAATAAGTTGCTGATAAAGTTGCAAAGCAATATCTGGTTGGTTATTAGAACGATATAAGGTTGCTAACTTATGTAAGGCATCACTAGCAAGGGAATACTCTTGTAAAGAAAATGCTAGGGTATAAGCTTGCTGATACTTTTCTTTAGCTCGATCTAGTTGATTCAATGCTTCGTAGTCAGAAGCAATAGCAATCTGTAGTGCTGGTAAGGGAGCCAAGTTTTCTTGCTCGACGTAGCTTGTCTCCAATTGTTGCTTGGCTCTCAAGGCATTTTCCGGTTGTTGCGCTTCGTCGTAAACTCCGATCAATTCTTGCAGGTAGGTTAGCTCCTTCAAAGGCTCGCTCTGTTCCCTCGCTAAAATCAGTAGTTGATTGTAAGTAGCAGCAGCTTGCGGATATTGATAGGATTGCCGATACTGTTGTGCGATCGCTTTGAGAGTTGCTTCTTGAGCTTCAATATCTCTGGGTTGGGGGTTAGCTAGTCTCTCAGAGTCTATGGTCGCTGGTGGTAAAAATTCGCCAAAATCTTGTACTGCTAGTCGATCAATCTCTTGTTGCGGCAATTCCGCAATTTGAGTGAGAAAATGACTTTCTTCATAGTTTATAGATTTTGCCAACTCTAGACCTTTTTCAAAGGCTCTCCTTGCTTGGGGATAATTTTTCTGCTCTAGGTAAATCTGACCTATTTGGTCATAAGCATTCATCAAGCCATAGTAATTATAATATTTTCCTTCTATAGTTACTAGTAGCTCATAAATTTCCAAAGAAATGTCTGGCTGCTCATTAGAGCTATACATTATTGCTAGTTTTTCAAGAGCATCACCAGCATAGGCAAACTGCTCTACAAAAAATGCACGAAAATAGGCTTCTTGGTACTTTTCACTAGCTTTTTCCAGTTGATTGAGGGTGGCGTAATCAGAAGCAATGGCAATCTGTAAAGCTGGTAATGCAGTCAAATTGTCTTGAGCGAGGTGAATTGCCTCTAAGCGCTCCTTCATCTTCAGAGCCTTTTCAGTTTCCTTGTTTTGGCTATAGATGTAAGCTAGTTCCTGGATATAAGTAACTTCCTGTTCGCGATCGCCTTTTAGTTCCGCTTTAGCTAACAATTCCTCGTAAACTAGAGCAGCTTTGGGGTAATCGAACCATGCCATATGCAGCTGTGCAATGGTTGTGAGTGTCGCTTCTTCGGCTTCTGTATCACCTCTGCGGCGGTCATCAGCTAAAATTTGTTCATAAACTACCAAAGCTTGTCCCGGCGCTCGTATTTGCTCATAAGCCTTAGCCAAAGCTTTTAACAGGGTTATATCTAGGGTTTTTGACGTTTCCGCTTCCTGTTGAATAGTTTCCAAGCGCTTCCGAATCTCCGGTACAACTACACTGTTGTTGTCACCCCAGGCAACTTCCCCAACTCTACCTAAAGTTTGCACTTCTTCAAGAGGACTACCTAACTGTCGCCTTAGTCGGATTTCTCGATACCAGATTTCAAAAGCTTTTTCGGAATTCCCAGCATTGTACTCTGCTGCTGCTTGAGTGTTGAGTCTATCAACAAACTGCCGCAGTTGCTCCTGGTTGAGAGGACTTAACTCCTCGTTCTCTAAAGGTTGAGGCTGGAGTTCCTCGGGGTAAGGTTCTACTAATTCTAGGGGATTAATTAGTTCTTCTTCATCGGTTTGCGCCCATGCCAGGGAACTGAAACACACTAACAGCATCCCAGTCCACAATAGTGTCCTTCCCCACTTCACAGGATTTAAAATCATCATCTCTCTTCCCTCCTGGAGAACCCCGCTATACCCATAGGGTTAGCGGTGCTCAGAAAGGAGGGGCCGCGCTTATGTTGCATACGAATATCCATCCTTTTTGTGAATGTGTGTGCAATATTTATGACTAATTCCTTGAACCAATCCGTCTGTTGTGGAAATATTGAAACTTCCAGTGGCACGAGTGGCTACCCGACCAACGTAAGTCCCAATCTTTTTCCCAGAAGTGACAATGGCTTTAACGATGTCACCCGTCTGAAAACCTTTGTGAAATTTTGTTCTGGAGCAATAACGACTAGGGAAACCAAACTTATCACTACGGCATTGCTGGCGAGTTCCATGACCTTTAGCAGCAATCAGCAGAGGTTTAACACCTGATGTGATTAACTGCTCTGGCGTGGAAGCTCCAACACAAGCGGCGTCCCAGTAATGAGTCTTGTCTAAACCTCGAATGGTGCGGTTGTACTTAGTACGCCCACCTGTACCCACCTCAACAGGTAAGCCTATTTCTTTGAGGTTTTTGTACAGATTCCATCGGGTTGCATTGACTGCTGCTGTGTCAGCCAAAGGTCTTTTAGCTTGCGCCAAGATTCGTTTGAGCAGGTTAGGCTTACCTTTGAGAAAGTCCTTAATATCCTGGCTGCCCTTTTTCTGATTGCAGGGAACACAAGCTAAACACAGGTTACTAACACGGTTAGAACCATCCTTGGAGCGAGGTTGAATATGCTCAATCTCAAGCTTGGTATCTTTTGCACCGCAGTAAGCACAGGTTCTATTCCATTTCTCAAGGAGAAACTCACGCACTTCGTAACCTGCTAGCGTTCCCTGCTGATAGCCAACCCCTCTAATGTCAGCGTCCTCCATCTTTTGAGTGTCAAATCTGACTAACTCTTGAGATATGGCAGTAATTTGACACAGTGATGAGAGACGCTTAACCCAGGTCAAGATGTTGGCAACTCGACTACTTAGAGACGGAGACAACCATCCTTTTGTACGGGTGCGATTCAGAAACCGAGATTTACGATAACGAGTCTTGCGATTACGGCGTGACCTCCTCAGTTGACGACGTGATGTTAAAGTATCCCGAATCTGAAAACCACGATGCTGCAACTCTCCTGCCCAAACAACTTCGCCCCTAGCGTCGTTGACTAGTGCCAGTCCTGTAGTTTTAGCTCCAGGGTCGATTTTGATTGTGAGTGGTTCAACGGTTAGTTTTGATGCCTTTTGTTTAAGTATCAAAGTGAAGGGATACCGACGGAAAACTGCCGCTTTACCCTGAGACAACAGCATTCTTGCCCTACCTGGATGGATAGGATTAAGAGGCTGTTTGTTGGTGTCTAGAACAAAAACTTTACTCACTAAGTGAAGTCTCCTTGCGGGTAATGTTAGCTTCGACAATGTTTAAGGTCGGTACTGTCTCAAAAGCACTGCCTCCCAAATGGCTGTTTAACTCTTGAGTTCTAGAGCCTGGAACTAGCTACGCATTCCAAGGTAGGAATTTGAACACTTGCCTTAAACGTAGGTATTGCTACCTGAGTCTGGTCAACTAGAGCTGTTTTTCAAGCCCCCACTGTACCCGTAGGGTCAGTGGTGGGTTGTTGACAGTCATCTTGTTCACAGGCAAATTGACGCTCAAATGCCAGCCAGAGTTTCTACCTAATAAGGTGTTAGGTTACCCAGAAGCAATACTGAAATTCCCCTCCAACACTGCTCAATTTTCAATTCTCAATTTTCAATTTTTAATTAAATTATGACTCAACTAGTAAAACTTACCCTCTCAAAGTTACAAGCATCTGGCAAGTGGTTTTCCCTGCTCTTGGTGGTAGTAGCAATATTCCTCGGTTGCTTTACCACTGCCTGTACTCCATCTCCAGCCAACTCCCAAGCCAGCATAGAACAGCGAACCTTTCTCAACCTTTCCCTCGATTTCTTAGGGGAGTATCAGCTACCCAAGATCCAGTTTCAGGATACACAAGTTGGGGGATTGTCTGGGTTGACCTATGATCAGCAGCGTGACGTATTTTATGCTATCTCCGATGACCGCTCTAGTTTGGCTCCCGCCCGCTTCTATACCCTCAAACTGAAGCTTAATCCTCAGGATACAGGCAAAATTGCCCTGGAAAAAGTAGAAGTAGCAGATGTTACCTTCCTCAGGGATGAGAACGGTGCAACTTATGCTCAAGGTACTATTGACCCTGAAGGTATTGCTCTTTCTGCTAAAGGAACTGTATATATTTCTAGTGAAGGGGTTACTCGTAAGGGAATTGCTCCTTTCATCAAGGAGTTTGATGTAGCCACCGGACAACAGCAACAAAGCTTACGGATTCCTCAGAGGTATTTACCCAATGAGAGTAGCGATACTGAACAAGAGCCCCTACCTCGTGGCATTCAGGATAACTTAGGATTTGAGTCTTTGACCCTTGAGCCAATCAGCTTAGCTGCTGGTGGTGGTGACCCTTTTCGCCTGTTTACTGCCACTGAGTCGGCTCTTTTTCAAGACAGTCTAGCAGATGAGTCAAAACAATCAGCTCGGATTCGTTTGCTACATTATTTAGTTCAAGAAATTGCTCCTACTATAGTAGTTAGCGAGCATCTTTATCCTCTCGAACCTGCTCCTCCTAGGACTATCAGTAATGGCTTGACGGACTTGGTAACTCTGGATTTGGGGGGTCACTTTCTCAGTTTAGAGCGCACCTATGGTAAGTTTGGTTTCATTGCCAAAATTTATCAGCTAGCTCTTGGTGGAGCCACTGATACTTCGACTATTGTCAGTCTCAATGGTGATATTTCCAGGATTAATCCAGTCAAGAAAAAGTTGCTGTTGGATTTGAGTACATTGGGTATTTACCTAGACAATCTGGAAGGCATCACCCTTGGTCCTCTCTTACCTGATGGCACTCAGAGTCTACTATTAGTGAGCGACGATAATTTTCGTGATACTCAAGTGACTCAGTTTCTGTTGTTCCGTCTCAATGGGTTAAGCTGAAGGTCATACTCTTAACTAACACATTTTGAAACCCTTACCTGGCAAGGATTTGAGATTTTCAAGCAAAATGTGTTAGTTTCATCCATTGCGGATGCGATCGCGTCCGTTAAAGGCTGAGATCTTGCACGCAATAGAGAAAATTGACTTGTGAAGGTAGGGAGCAGGGAGCAGGGAGCAGTGATAAGATTGGACGGTTTCAGTAAGGTAATTATGTCATCCTGAGCGATAGCGAAGGATCTTCAAACGGTCTAGATGCTTCACTATCACCTATCTCTAGCTTAAGTTGACACGAATGATGGCCATTCGCCCCTACCACTGGTTCGATTGTGTGGGGTAAAACCTCCAAATATAAATTTGTCTTAAAGATAATTTTTAGTATCAGTGAATTATGGTATCACTAAGTAAATGAGAATAATTTTAAACAATTTCTTGGTTGTTTAAACGAGCTAGGAGTTGCTCATGGAGCAATGTATTCCCTTAGCAGCTACCCAAGTAGGCGATCGCGTTTGGGTTGTGGGCTTTAGGGGTAAGGATGGTATCAACCGCTTACTCAGCCTGGGATTAAACCCAGGAATGGAGCTAAAAGTGGTTACTTGTAGTCCAGAAGGTTCGGTGCTAGTAACCGTTGGGGATAGCTGCTTCGGTTTGGGAGCAGGGATGGCTCAAAAAATCTTAGTAACAGCTAATTTTACATCAATCAAGAAAAAGGAAAAACAAATGATAATTAATAGCAGTACCTACCTACGAGATATGCCAGTCGGGACTAAAGTTCGTCTGGTAGACTATGAAAAAGTCTATCGGGGCTATAAAGGGAGACTGCTGTCGATGGGATTGACACCCGGAACAGAATTTACAGTTATCAGTCACACATCCCTCGAAAATTTGATAGAAATCGAGGTGCGAGGCTTCAAGCTCAGCCTACGCAAACAAGAAGCTGATGCTCTTTGCGTTGAAGAGGTGGGTGATGATTAAGGAACCTCGATTCTAAATTCTAAATTCTAAATTCTAAATTCTAACTACCCAATGAGCCAACGAGGAGCGCTGTTTGACTCCCCCTTTGTACTAGCAACAATTGTAAGCTTCTTGCTGGTAGGAGTTGCAGCATGTCAGAAAAATGAATCGCCATCAGCAAAGAATGATCTCGAACAGTTATTACAAACGAAGCAATGCCTCAAATGCGATTTAAGTGGAGCTCAGTTGAGTGGTGCAAATCTCCAGGGAGCTAAGTTGAATTATACAAATCTCAGTGGTGCAGAGCTCAGCGGTGCAAATCTCAGTGGAGCTTTGTTAGATAGCGTTGATTTCAGTGGTGCAAATCTCAGTAATGTCAACTTGAGTTCGGCTGCTTTAGCCAAAGCCAACCTCAGTGGCGCTAATCTCACAGAAGCCAACCTTTCTGAAGCATTTTTGAGAGCTGCTAATCTCCAAGATGCTCAGCTGAGTAATACCAAGTTCAATGATGCAGACTTGAATACCGCCAACCTTGATGGTGTTGACATCAATAGTGCTGATTTCCAAGGCGCAATGATGCCCGATGGAACGATTAAAAAATAGCACGATGAATCAGCCTGACAACAAAGCATCGAATAAAAATCTTAAGGAAACAGCAGCTAAAGAGAATTTATACAGTCCAATTGCAAAAGGAAACAATGTTATTGGACTATTTTTTCTTCTCTCTTCGATACTTCACGCTTTACTGCTGCTTATACCATTACCCCGCCAAGTAAATCCTGAGTTGGAACCAGAAGAGCCAATTTCAACAGAAGAAAACGTTCAAATTACCCAACTTCCACCTCCCCAACCATCCCCTTCACCATCCCCTTCACCTTCTCCCAAGCCATCTATTCAACTACAACCCTCAATTATTGAACCTCAAACTACCAAACTGCCTCGAAAACTACCAACCCAAAATGCTCTTCAACCATCTCCAAAGCTAACTCAAGTAGTTCCTCCAAAGCCACAAATTCCTCAGCCGCAGCCAGAAAGAAGTGTGGAACCAAAGCAGATTGTTTCACCAGAGGAACCTGAACCACCAGAAGAACCTGAACCACCAGAAGAACCTGAGCCACCAGAGAAACCTGAGCCACCAGAGAAACCTGAACCACCAGAAGAACCTGAACCACCAGAAGAGCCTGAACCACCAGAAGAGCCTGAAACACCTACTAATCCTTTTGCCTCAGACAATTTTCCTGTTTATCCAAACGCTCAATCCGGTTGTTTTGGCAGGGATACCTGTAATGAAGTATCAGGAGTCTCAAGTTTTCGCAACTTAAGTCGCGATTTACAAAAATATTTAGAGGAGGATGGTTACACACTTGAACTGCAAGAGGATCTTGAGGATACAGGAGTAGAAATATTTGAGGTATCTAAAGATGGAGAAAAACAGTATCTGAGTGTCTTAGATTCAGGGGAATTAGGTAATGCAATATATGTTCTCGCTCCGAAGCCAATTACTAGCTTGGAAGAGCTCGAACAGTCAGAATAACTAGGGAACGTAAAATCTCTCTGTGTTCTCTGTGCCTCTGTGGTTATTCCTTCTAATGACTACCCCTGGCAGGATGCCAGTTCCACAATCAGAAATCTGAGAAAATAGTTTATCTGGCTACATCCATCTAAAACCTAAAATCGAATGACTCCTACGAGTTTCTTAATTTTTGCGGGTGCTGGTATTTTGGCGGGGATTCTTGCAGGATTTCTAGGCATTGGTGGCGGCACGGTTCTTGTACCCTTATTGCTGGCATTGGGATATGACTATCCTCAAGCTATTGCTACGAGTAGCCTATCAATCGTGATTACAGCAAGTTCTGGTACTTTACAAAACTGGCATCAGAATACCTTCAACTCGAAACGAGTGCTGATGATTGGCTTGCCAGCTTTAGTCACAGCTCAAATTGGAGTCTATTTCACCAAGCTATTTCCTGACTACTGGTTAAAAGCGGCATTTGGGATATTGCTTTTGGTTAATATCTACCTAGTGCAAGTCCGCAAATTCCTCAAAAGCCAACAGCAGCAGGATATCCAAACAATCGGTAGTAACAAAGATTCTGTCAGCTGGGTAAGCCAAAGTTCTATTACCAGCATTGCCACCGGCAGCTTAGCCGGGATTCTGGCAGGCTTATTTGGTATCGGTGGCGGTGTAATAATGGTACCGTTGCAAATTTTGCTACTCGGAGAAACAATTAAAACTGCAATTCAGACAAGTTTAGCAGTAGTGGTTATTACCTCTACTTCAGCTTGTTTAGGACATGCTGTAAATGACAATGTTTTGTGGATTGAAGGTCTAATTTTAGGTATAGGAGGTTTTGGAGGAGCGCAAATTAGTACGCGCTTTTTACCTAAGTTATCCAATGAAGTCGTGACTTTAACATTTCAGATCTACTTAGGTATGCTTTCCATTTACTTTTTCTGGAAAGCTTGGCAAAGTTATAGCGGTATAGAAGTTTGAGTTTGATTCATTTGGCTAATGGCTAATGGCTGATGGCTAATAGCTGATGGCTAATGGCTGATGGCTAATGGCTAATGGCTAATGACTAATGACTAATGGCTAATGACTAATGGCTAATGGCTAATGGCTAATGGCTAATGGCTAATCTCCGAAGAAACACTGAGTCAGGAGTCAGGAGGGAAGAGAGTTTAAGTTTGTTTCGGGTGAACGAAATATGAAGTGGGATTTATAGCAAAGTATCCTCCCAAATCATTAGTTCTCCTTTGTTTGCCTATTTCCCCATCTCCCCATCTCCCTATCTCCTCACCCTTTTTTTTCTTCTCTTCATCGGGGGTGGTGTGCCGCCCGTCGGATTGCTGTCTAAAAATATCTCATCTCACCATGAACCTGCTGAATCTGGGCTAATGGGCATTTAAATTGCATAACTTAGTAACTTGTTATCAAAGCTCAATCCCTTTTGCTAGAATGCTTTTTGACTATTCTTTGATTTTGGAGAATATCTAAATTAAATGACCAACGGTCTACCAGAAAAACGCGATCGCATAAAAGCGGTCTCAATAACCCGTAGGGTTGGCACTACATATTAACGCTATACTCAGGACTTACCCATAGATACTATATATAGTGGAGGTGATGCCTGGGGAAAGAAAGCGTAAGTCCTATATACTGAGCTTTTCAAGTTCACCATGCCCTATTTTACTGATCCTCAGAAAATTAAACCAATCATTGCTAAGTATGCTCAGGCAAAAATTCTTTGGCTTGATACAGAAGTAGCTGACTATCAAACTAGTAAGCCGAGATTGTCTTTAATTCAAGTATTAGATAACTCTACTAATCTTACAGAGAATTACTTGAGTGATAAGCCAAGCTATACCACAGAGAAAGAATTAGCAAATACTCCAGTCTCAGCCTTGTCACTTACTGCCGAGCAAGTCTGCATCTTAGATGTTTTGAACCAGCCAAAACTTGTCGATGAGTTCATCAAAACGATCATGGTTAATCCAAACATTGAGAAAGTATTTCACAATGCTAGCTATGATCTAAGATTACTGGGTAAAGGGAAGGCTAAAAATATCAGCTGCACTTTAGAAATGGCGAAAAAATTACCTTACTCGTTGATACCATTACCCAATCATAAATTACAAACTCTGGTAGAAAAACTATGTTATTTGCCAGCAGTTGATAAAACAGAACAAGAGAGTGATTGGGGAAGGCGTCCTCTGACGACAAACCAATTAAATTATGCCAAAATGGATCCAGTTTATGTGGCTCAGGTGCATCAGCGGCTGTTAGAGCTAATTGAACCAGATCCTGCTCAAGAAGATATAGAAGCACTAATTCTCAGGTATCGGCAGATTGAGGAGCGATGGAAACAGTTAGATGCAGAGGTAAGCTACATAAAAGACCGAATCAAAGCCGCAATGCAGGCACAAAAAGTCTCAAACCAAGCAGGTTTTAAACTTTCTAGCTCTAAGCGCACTACCAAAAAAGTACCTTTTGAACAACTAGCAAACCTTACCCAATCCTTGGGGATTGAGTTAGATTTGTCTGTAACATTGACCAAAGCACTTCAACAAGAACTAGGAGAAGCTCTTAAGGAACTACCGGTGCAAGAAGAAGTCAGTACTAACTGGCGACTATCGATTGAACAGCAAAAGGATGAAGAACTACCTTTTTAATTAGCATAGGTGTTGGGAAATGGCAACCAATAATCACCAGATATGGTCAAAAAAAGTTACTATTGTATTTTCTACTATTACTGCTATTTTATTGTCGTTTTATTTAGGATTAAAAACTGCTAATTCCATTAAGAATGTTAATTTTTCAGATATAGATCGCCCTCTTTATGAACATACAGAGTTAGCTTTTGGATTTGGTATTGTAACTTTTCCTTTACTAACAGCATTATTTTTATGGCTAATCTGTAAACTGACGAATAATAAAGTTTTACCTATTTCATTGGGGAAAAAGTTTTTTTTATTTTGTGTACTACCATATATGTCATTGCTGATATTTACTATCAGCTTCTAAGACTCCGAAGAAACACGCTCAAAGCTAATGGCTAATGGCTAATGGTTAATGGCTAATAGCTAATGGCTAATGGCTAATGGCTAATGGCTAATAGCTAATGGCTAATAGCTAATGGCTAATGGCTAATGACTAATGGCTAATGGCTAATAGCTAATGGCTAATAGCTAATGGCTAATGGCTAATGGCTAATGGCTAATAGCTAATGGCTAATGGCTAATCTTTGAAGAAACACCGAGTTTCCGAGTCAGTAGGAAAGATGATTTGACAAAAGTTTCTTCACTCATTACTCATTACTCATTACTCATTACTCCGGATTAAAGTCCTGGGATGATTTCTTGTAGGCTACTACCAGGGTTTAAACTTGATCCCAAAAAAGATTCACTCCCTGAAAGAAGTTCTTCAGTACTATCTCCACTACTATGATTACTGCTGGTGAATGGCTCTTCATTGAAAGGTTGTGTGGTAGTAGAAGCATCATCATCTGAAGAGGTGCTTGCTGTTTCTTCTTCTTGTGAAGTCTCTTGGGTATCCTGCTGTGCTGTATACTCCACAATTTTTTCTTGAGCTTGAGAGTATGAAGCAGTATCTTCGGGAATCTGTTGAAGATACTCCAATGCACCAGAAAAATCTCTCACAACAGCTCGGTTATCAGCTCTATGTAATAGATAATTTGCCTTAACCTGCTGCTTGTCTTGATATTCAGCAATTTTTTGCTGAACTTGAGCGTATACAGCAGTACCTTTAGGAACTTTCCTCAAATATTCCAAGGCGGCGGTAAAGTTTTTATCTATTGCCTTGCTGTAAGCTTGATGTAAATAGTATTGTGCTCTAACTTGTTGTTTTTGCTTATACTCAACAGTCTTGGCTTGAACTTGAGCGTAGGCTTCTGTCCCTTTAGGGATTTTCTTGAAAGTTTTTAAGGCTCCAGTAAAATCTTTGTTGATCGCTTGGGTGTAAGCCTGCTGTAATAACTGCTCGGCTTCTTGCTCCAGATTTACCTGAGCTGTTTGCACCTTTGCTGTTATTTTCTGTTGCCAGAAGTCAATATCTGGTGTCTGAGCTGCCTGCTCAATCACATCTTGCCACTGACTTCGATCAAAAGCTTGTTCAATTGCCTCGAATTGTTCTTTCGCATTATCCCAGTTTTCCTGCCATTGCGCGATCGCTTTTTGAGCATCTTCATAGGCAGCGCTATCAGTGGAAACGGAATTTGCTAGTTTGAGAGCCTCATCAAGATCTCCTGCCTGATACTTTTGCTCTGCTTGTGCCAGAGTGTTGAGTTCTGGATTAAGAGGATTATAGTACTGTAGGAAAGAATACCCCCCAACGGCTAAAGCTAGGGAAGCAGCAACTCCAGCTGTCTTGATATTGATAAACTGACTTATTTTCTTAGGAGAGGTAGAAGGCTCGGAAGAACCTTCCAATGACTTAAAAGCTTGTAGGACTTCAGTTGCTGATTGATAGCGGTCTTTAAAGTGGTAGCTTACCATCTTAGAGAGAATTGCTCCGATCGGCTCACTTACTTTCACCTCTTGTTGCCACACAACCTCTCCAGTGTCTGCATCTTCTGCCAGTTGATCAGGTCTCATCCCTGTCAGTGCTTGAATTGCAATCATACCTAGGGCATAAATGTCACTAGTAGGACGAGACTTTCCCCGTAACTGCTCCACTGACATATACTCTAATGCGCCCATAGACATAGTTAAACAAACCTGTTCCTGAGCTGGTAACAAGGGTGCTTCGACTTGCTTGATAGCACTAAAGTCAGTCAAAACTAACCTACCATCCTGCTCCCGCCGAATGAGATTATCTGGCTGAATTGCACCATGGATAACTCCCTGACTGTGAGCATATTCCAGAATTTCGAGTACCTCGTACAGTAGCATCACTACCTCCCCTTCTGTCCAACGCCTATCAGGAGATAGTTCTGCACCCAGAGGATGGCCAAAAATGAACTCTTGTACTAAATAAAAAGTTTGATCGACTTCAAAGTAATCTAACAGCTGGGAAATTTGGTCATGGGAACCCAAGGTTTCCAGGATTTGTATCTCAGTTTTAAACAGATCTTTGGCTGCTGCTACACATTCGTGGTGGTTGTGGAGGAGCTGGTGTTGCTTGATAACACACTCAGGATTATCCGGTTTTTGGGTATCAAAAGCAATGAGGGTTTGACCCAATCCCCGACTTTCTAGGACTTCAACTGGTTGATAACGTCCATTGAGCAATGATTCTGTTTTTGCCCCGTTACTGGTGCTTAACTCTAAAATAGACATACAATTCCTTCCTATGCATGACCACGGTGGTATCCTCCTTTCGGTGGACTCACAGGCAATCCATTATTCAGTAAGGAAGATGCTTTATCCGGAATAGGTATAAGCTTTTGCTAGAGTTTTATGCTTGCTCTGGTAAGAAGAGAACCACAGAGTCACAGAGTTCACATAGCTGAGAAACGGAATACTTTTGTAGATTAATACTATCTGTAAAACTCAGTTTCACATCTTCCAACTTAAACTCTCTCGATATAAGCACTCAAAAACACCAGTTGATTAACCTCAGTAACCGTAACTACATCTAAGCCTGCATTGCGGAACGCTGCTACCAGGGATTTTTCAACACTATCCTCATCCAAATAAAAATGAATTTGGCTCACTACAGCTTTGCCCCATATTCAGCTTCCAAACGGTCATACTCTTCAATATCTGACCTAATCTCTGCATCGATCGCTTCTTTGTTGGCATAATAATAAGCTAGCGCCGAATAGACCTGCGCTAAGGTGAGTTGGGGTCTTTCATCAATAATTTCTTCTGGTTTCCTGCCTGCATTAAAGTCGATCGCAATATTGTGAACTGTAATTCGGTGTCCAGCAATTCGCGGACGACCACCACAGAATCCTGAGGTACGGACAATTAAAGTACCAAATAATAGGCATTTCAGCGACTTTTGCGTAATGGATAGCCTTAGTAAGGGGGGAAATCTTGTCCTCCCCCTTACTAAGGGGGAGCTAGAGGGGGTCATACCAAATCCGCTTTACCTAGGGTCTATTCCAAAAAATCAAAGTCTTTGCTGAGAGAGGATTTGGGGATTTGGGTAAGTACCCCACAATAACCGGATTTGGTATCACCCCCAGCCAATTCGCCAACAACATCTTCAAATCCAAGGCTAATAACCTCTCAAACCCTAGTTTTTCAGTCCGAATGCTTCGCCCTGAGATGTCGATTTTGGCGTACATACGAATACTGAATCCGTGTTCTAGGAGGGAATGGCTGACAGGTTAATAACAAGGCTCAAAAGCAGACAGCTTGTAGGGTGTGAGATGTAGAGAAAATAAAAGGTACTTTATCCCATTGCCTCATCAAGCCTTATAAACCTAATTCAATCGTCCATCAAGCTGTAACTAATGAACCCAAGCGAATCCCTGTACCTGTGTACTCAGGAACCCAACCTTCAGTGGAAGTAAAGTACCGCACGGCCTTCACCCGCCGGGATGGAGTAAGATGAAACCAATGTTCAGTATTAGCTGGCACATTGATAAATTCCTGAGCCTGTACCGTCAACTCCAGTTGGCTGCCATCGGGACGCACAAAGCCAAAAACGCCCTCACCCTCAATGATGTAGCGTACCTCATCATCAGCGTGGTAGTGACACCGCTCAAATTTCGATAGTATACCATCGAGATTCGGGAATTCTGGATGAAGCACAATTAAATCACGAGACTGATAACCAGCAGTTTCCTTGAGTTGTTCAAAATAACCATCAAGCGCTTGGAGTACTTGCTCTTTCTCCTCATCATTTAGACTATCCTTAGCCAAGAGTTGGTGAATCTCTGGATCATCACCCACTCCCCAGTGATTGAGCTGCACCTTTACAGGGGCTAGTTCCCGTGTAACATCATCCAGTTGAGTGTAAGTTGTACCATCTTCAAGTTGCAAAATTGCCATAATCTACCTCGGGTTTTAGGTTAATACTAGTCTAGTTCCCGGTGCGAGTCTAAGAAGGCAGTACCGCTGCGCGGAATTAAGAATTAAGAATGAAGAAATAAGAATGCTTATAGAGTAAGGATTCTATCGATCTTCGCCATTAACCATTAACCATTAGCCATTAACCATTAACCATTAGCCATTAACCATTAACCATTAGCCATTAGCCATTAGCCATTAGCCATTAGCTTTGAGGGTGTTTTTCGATAGTTTAAGCTTCATCATTCCCGATTTTTCCTGACGGAACGAAAACTCTGTTGAATAAAGAAAAAGAAGATTCACCCTGATGACCACCCTCAGCTTCCCCGCTGAGGGTTTTTTATTAAGACTTGTTCAGCCTTAACCTAAACGCGATCGCAATCTTCTCATAATTTTTCTCCACCATCAATCCTATATAAGTTGATGAAATCAAGAACTAGCAGGATATTAATCCAAATCCTGAATGAGAAAATTTACTGAAAAAAATGTATCATAATGTAACAATATCTGATTTTTATTAACAAATGTTGCAGATACTTGATGCAGTTGTTAGCGTATGCATATGGAGTTTTTTCTGGTAGATGCTTGTATTTTTAGGAGAGGTATCATCCTTGCTCTACATCAACCTTTACTTTGAACCAATTCGCTGATGGGGTGACGCGAGAATGAACAATTGCCCCCTGTCTGCAGCTAGGGGTACAACAAATGATTCTTCGCGTTTGTCCACTTGCCCCTTGCCTATTAGCAGTCCAATATCAATTATCAATTGATAAACATGAGGTTGTTCCAACAGATGTAGAGCTCAAACTCTAGCTTCTCAATTTAGTTCAACTAGTACTCAAATCACAAGTCACTTTTCATTTCACTGCTTACCGAAGCTGTAACAGGCAAGCATAATCTTGCACTTCGGTAATGTACTGCAGTGCGGTGAGGTTTCAACTGAAGGAGATTTTTGCCATGAATATTCAAGGAAAAACTGCTCTGGTTACCGGAGCTTCCCGTGGAATTGGACGGGCAATTGCCCTAGAGTTAGCCCAACAAGGAGTCAAACGTTTGTTGTTGGTGGCAAGGAATCGGCAGCGCTTAGCTGAAGTAGCTACTGAAATTAAAGCCTTCGGTGTAGAAGCCGTAACCTTGGCAGTGGATTTGACTCAACCAATAGAAGTAAATATTGCAATCGCGAGAGCTTGGCGAGCTCACGGATCAATTGATTTGCTGGTTAATTGTGCTGGAGTTGCTCACCAAACTTCCTTTTTGCAGTCCAAAATGCCGAATGTAGAGGAGGAGCTGGCTCTAAATTTAATGGGAATGTATACCATTACCCGTTTAGTTGCCCGACGCATGGCAAATAGAGGGGAAGGTACGATTGTTAACGTTTCCAGCTTGATGGGCAAAGTTGCAGCACCCACAATGGCTACCTATTCTGCCACCAAATTTGCAATTTTGGGATTCACCAAAGCCTTACGTACCGAGCTAGCCCCCCACAATATCCAGGTGCTTGCTTTACTCCCATCTCTAACAGATACTGACATGGTGCGAGAATTAAACTTGTTCCGCTGGGTAGTACCAATGACTCCCGATAGAGTAGCAAAGGCACTTGTTCTGGGAGTACGTAAACAATCCCCAGAAATCTTAGTAGGATGGCAAAGTCATCTAGCTGTATGGTGCGATCGCATTCTACCTTGGCTATTGCAGAAAGTGCTACGGATGGCAGCTCCCAAAGATAATCAAGCATTAAGATTGCGCCGAGCAAGCCCCCGCTAGGGAAAAAAAGGGTGGGGAGATGGGGAAACAAAGGGGTGAGGTGAAAAAAGGTGTGGGAGAGCTTTTTTGAGTAATGAGTAATGAGTAATGAGTAATGAGTAATGAGTAATGAGTGAAGAAACTTTTGTCAAATCCTCTTTCCTTCTAGCTCCTGCCTCCTGCCTCGGAGCCTCCTGCCTCCTGTTTCTTCAGAGCCACTGTAAATTTCACCTCACCCGAAACAAAGGAGAAATAATGATTTGATCTGTATTCTAGAGAAGTTCTTGCGGCATAGATTGGTTGATCCAGAAGGGATGAAAGCTGATAACTTGAAACACAGGAACATCATTTGGATTACTACGGCTTGAAACCGCGCTCTAATTACTGGCAGCTGCTACCTTATATCCGCCCCCAGTGGCAAACTATTACCCAGGCTTTAGCTTGCACGCTAGGGGTAACCGTGTTTTGGCCAATGCAGGCGGCACTGGCTGGTAAAATTGCCCAGTTCTTGGGACAGGGTAATATGGTGGCACTTGCTCAGTTGTCTGGAGTCCTTACTTTGGTTTTTCTAGTGCAGAAAATCCTCATGTATGGCCAAGATGCTTTGATGGCAAAAGCTGCTTTTACTATTGCCTTAGACTTGCGTAAAAAAGTCTATGCTCATCTACAGCGTCTCAACCTGAGCTATTTTGAAACAGCTAAGACAGGGGATTTAACCTATCGCCTTACTGAAGACATCGACCGGATTGGGGAGGTGGTGAATAAAGTCTTCCATGATTTTATCCCCTGTTTGTTACAGTTGATCGTTGTGCTGGGTTATATGATCTATCTCAACTGGCAGTTAACCCTGGCAACATTATTAGTTGCACCACTGATGGGTGTTCTTATTGGCTGGTTTGGAGAACAAATGCTCAAGTTTTCCCACCGTAGTCAAAATCGCATCTCTAATTTATCTTCTTTGCTCACAGAGGTTTTTAGTGGCATTCGCCTAGTACAAGCTTTCGCTGCTGAAGAGTATGAAATTGAACGCTTTAGTATCGAAGCAGAACATAACCGCAAAGCTAAGTATGCTGCGGAGCACCTCAAGGCAATTCAGTTTCCAGTAGTGGGATTTATGTATGTCATGAGCGTCTTGCTACTATTTTTTTTGGGGGGGTGGCAAATTGCTCAAGGTAATCTGACTGGTTCAGAATTTGTCAGTTATCTTGCTGGTGTGGGGTTACTGATTGATCCTATCAATCACATGACTACTAATTACAACGACTTTAAACAAGGAGAGGCTTCTGTTGATAGAGTCTTTGAATTAGTGGCAATTAAACCGGCGGTAGTAGAAAAACCAGGTGCAGCTGACTTACCAACTCTCACCGGCAAAGTAGAATATCGTCATGTTAGCTTTGCCTATCCTTCGAGTGTTCCTCTTACTCAAGGGAGTCAATGGGGAGCATCGGTACTAAAAAACTTAAGTTTATTGGCTCTACCGGGAGAAAAGATAGCTCTAGTAGGAGCATCGGGTGCTGGTAAAACCACTCTAGTTAATTTGCTGCCTCGTTTCTATGATCCCCAAGCTGGGGAAATTCTCATAGATGGCATTGATGTTCGGGATGTCACCCTCAAAAGTCTACGGCATCAAATTGGCATTGTTCCCCAGGAAGTTACCTTATTTTCAGGAACCATAGCTCAAAATATTGCCTTTGGTCAACGAGAATTTGATCTAACAGAAGTCCAAGCAGCAGCAGAAATTGCCAATGCTCATCAGTTTATCATCGAGCTGTCCCAGGGTTATTACACTTGGGTAGGAGAACGAGGAGTCAATTTATCTGGAGGACAAAGACAAAGAATTGCGATCGCTCGTGCAGTCCTTCTCAATCCTAGTATTCTAATCTTAGATGAAGCCACTTCAGCTCTAGATTCAGAATCGGAAGCTCTAGTACAAGAAGCACTAGAGCGAATTATGAAAGACCGTACTGTTTTTATTATCGCTCATCGCTTAGCAACTGTGCGCCGTGCGGATCGGATTCTTGTCATGGAGCAGGGACGGATTGCCGAATCAGGAACCCATACAGAACTATTAGAGCAAGGCAACCGTTATGCTCGCTTCTATGCTCAACAGTTTAGTTAAGTAATGAGTAATGAGTAATAAGTAATGAGTAATGAGTAATAAGTAATGAGTAATGAGTAATAAGTAATGAGTAATGAGTAATAAGTAATGAGTAATAAGTAATGAGTGAATATCCATTATTTCAAGAGTAAAATTGAATTACCACATTCTTTTTTTACTCATGATTAACAAGAATGCAAACCATAGTATTCAAGAAAGAACGGAAGAATTTGCTATCAGAGTTATCAAAGCTTATTCTGAGCTAAATCAAAGGCATTTTGACGATGCTGGCAAAGTTTTATCGAAACAGTTTTTAAGAAGCGGAACGTCAATTGGAGCAAATTGTTCAGAGGCTAAATACGCACAATCAACCCAAGATTTTATCCACAAATACTCGATAGCATTAAAGGAAGCCAGTGAAACTCTTTATTGGATAAAAATCATGATTAAATCTGAGGTAGTATCAAAATCTAGATTTAAAAGTATGATAGAAGAAAATGAGAGAATTATTAAAATCTTAACGACTTCAATCAAAAAATTGAAAGAAAATAATCAACTGGAGTAACAAGTATTTACTCACTACTCATTACTCACTACTCATTACTCACTACTCATTACTCATTACTCATTACTCATTACTCACTACTCATTACTCATTACTCACTACTCATTACTCATTACTCATTACTCATTACTCATTACTCATTACTCATTACTCATGAATAGT
>JAAHGL010000230.1 GCA_010692635.1 Symploca sp. SIO2C1
TAGCACAATCGCTGGTCCTGATAGCAAATCGAAGTAATAGCTCAAATACATACCACTGACACCAGAAATCATGCTAATTGCTGCGCCTAGCCCCATCATCTGATGCAATTCTTTGACTAACAAATACGCAGTGGTTACCGGACCTACTAACTAAGCTACCTGTCGCAATTGACGTTTCAAAGGACGGGAGCCAAACATCACTACACCTTTAGCCATAGGAACTAATCCCAGCATTGCTTTAACCATAGTGCTTTTACCAGCGCCATTTGGTCCTAACAGACTAGTCAGTTGTCCTGGCTTGAGGGAAAAAGAAACATCACTGATTGCCCAGTTATCCCGGTAACGTACTGCCAATTCTCGAACTTCGAGCATCACTAAACTTATGTGAGAATGACAATCATTAGCATAATCGTATTTGAGCCGATATGACAATGATTATCGTTCCACTAAAACTGTAGGTTGTAGGTTGGGTTACGCTATCGCTCCACCCAACCTACCTATTGCATCATTTTAGGTGTGGCACAGTTAATTGGGTAGTTTAGGTTTTGTGGAGTGCGAGCGTCCGTTAGAGGTTAAAAGCGAGCAAGATGCTTGCACTACTCGCTTTGCATCATTTTAGGTGTGTCAGTCTAGCAGCATCCGCGAAGCGTAACACACCTTCACCTTAGTAACCAGCTTCCTCTTCATATTCAGGAGTTTTAGTCTTCTCTGGAATATTAACCTTAGGAGCTCTGTAAGGCTCAGGTTCTACATCATCATCCCAAGCATCCCCCTCAACTCCATAATTTGTGTATTCATCTGCATAGTCCTTTTTGTAAGGATCAGAGGAACTATACGCTGGTTGATCATATCGAACTGGTCTACTCGGAGCATCTACCCATTGATCATCACCCCAGTTCCGATCTTCTTCCTCATAGTAAACTGGCTCTGCTGCTCGTCGGCGCTTAGGTTCTGGTGCTGGTTGTTGCCAGTCATCATCCCAAGATGCTTCTACCCGTTGGGGAGTGCGGATCGTTTGAGATACAGGGGTCTTAATCGGAATTCCGGTCCCCAGTTGATTTTCAGGCTTGGTTGCAGGAGTATAGTAAGCTTCTTCCTCCTCTCGCTCCCAAGGTGCTCTCCCAACTCCTAATCGTTCCAAAACACCTACTGTCAACTGAACTAACCGCTCTTGAGCTCCTTCAAAAACAATCAAGCGATTGGGACCACTGCTGACAATTTCATCGATGGGAAGTTCATAGGTACTAACAACTTGGTCAGGTATTTGAGGATAACCGATAGAGGCGACAATTAGGGCAACAACTGTACCATCTTCGATATTAAACTTGAAGCCCCTTACCCGACCTAGCAGTTCCCCAACTTCGGTAATCACTTCGTTGTTGATTAGGTTACTGTAGGCATCTACATCAATGTCTTCAACTACATCTTCATCTTCGACTAAGATGACATCTCCAATTTGACGAATACTGCTCAGGAGCATATAACGAGGCATTCCGGCAACGGAGATCAGGTTATCTCGCATACCTAAGGCTACAACCTCACGCCGGTCAATATCTACCAATAGCTCCTTGACAATTCCAAGACGCTTCCCGTCTTCACGGGTAATCACCTGAGTGTTTAAGATGTCGGAGCGCTGACGAATAAATTCACTTGTCATTATGTTTCGTAATCCTGATCTCGACTCCTGCTGGCATATTAAAATATATTCAACGCTAATATTAAAATTTAATCTACTAGTGTAGTGGGATATAAACAACCCACTTTTTGAACAATAGACGAAAAAGGAGATATCATAAGCTTTACAGCCTCCTGCGTTCTGTCTTCTTGTACTAGCTAGCGTTTGTTGGACGGTAGTGTCAGTCCTAAGACTTGAGTATAAGCTCCCCTCGCTTGGGTGACACCAATGGTACGCTCAGAAGAGGCAATCATTGGTCGGCGTAGACTGACAACAATAAACTGGGCAAGTTTTGCCTGCTGTTTGATCATTCTAGCTAATCGCTCGACGTTTGCCCCGTCGAGAAACATATCTACCTCATCAAAGGCATAAAAGGGGGAAGGACGATAACGTTGTAGAGCAAAGATAAAGCTAAGAGCAGTCAGAGATTTTTCCCCTCCTGACATGGAAGCTAGCCGTTGTACTGGTTTACCTTTGGGGTGAGCAACTAGGTTGAGTCCACCACTAAAGGGATCTTCGGGATTCTCTAGTTGTAGGTAACCATCGCCATCGGAAAGTTCAGCAAAAATATTCTGGAAGTTTTCGTTGATAGCGTCAAAGGCTTCTTTGAAAGCGCGGAACCTCAGGGTGGTAAAATTTTCTACACGCAACAAAAGCTCAGTACGCTCGGCTTCAAGAGTCGCCAGTTTCTCAGAAAGTTCAGATAAACGAGTTTGAGTGCGGTCATATTCTTCTAATGCCAGCATATTAACTGGTTCCATACCCTGAAGGCGTTTTTGTCCATTCCGTATTTCTTTTTGTAGCTGTTCTAGTTGTGCGGTGAAGGAGTCAAAGGTGACTAATTCTGACTCACTTCCCTCCGATTCAGTAGCTGAAGACTGAACTAGTAAAGGTACTTCCGGTAAGGGATTAGGTAGCTCTGCTTGTTGAATTTGCAGCTGAGCTTGCAGAGTGGTAAGTTCTTCTCGTCGTCCTAACTGAGTTTCCTGAAGTTTTTGCAGTTGCCAGGAAAGCTGTTGCTCTTGCCGCTGCTGTTTTCGTAGGTGCTGCTCTGCAAGATCCCGTTTTTGTTTGGTTTCTCCTAATCTCCGTTCTAGTTCCTTGAGGGATGCTTGAGTTTGAGTAATTTGCTCTGCTACTGCTATCAGCTGATTACTGAGCTCTCTAGAGTATTGTTGTATGGACTGCTGTTGATTTTGATACTCTACTATTCGTTGATTACCTTCGGCAATTTTCTCCGTAGCACGGGAGAGCTGATTTTCTAAGTCTTGCAGTCGCTTTTCAGCTGTGCGCAGAGCTTGTTCGCACTCCGCACATTCAGCTTCCTGAGCTTTGATGGTAATTTGAACTTGTTGCCATTCGCTATGGGTTTGTGACTCTTCTAGTTGGTTGAGCTGTTGGCGCAACTCCTGTAACTGAGCTTCTTGAGCTGGTAAATCACCCGCCAGAGTTTGCAACCGTTCGTTCGCAGTTGCTAATTCTTGGGTATTCTTAGTTAAAAGCGATCGCACTTGTTCTTGTTGAGTCTCGAGATTTTTCCTCTCTTTTTGTGACTGTTCTAAGCGCAACTTGGTTTCTGAGCATTTTGTCTTTGCCTCGGTTAGTTTCTGAGTCATTTGTTTGACTGATGCTGAGTCTCGCTCAATCAACTCACCACACCGTTGTAAAATCTGCTCAATTTCCTGGAGGCGGTTTCTCAGGGCTGTAACCTCCGCTGACTCCCGAGCCTCACTCGTACCAAAATGCAATCCACTGCGTTGGTTTTGACTACCCCCAGTCATCGCACCACTGCTTTCTAAAATTTCCCCTGCTAAAGTCACTAAGCGTTGTTTACCTAGGAAAGGACGAGCATCATCAAGGGTTTCAAAAACTACCGTCGAGCCAAAAACGTAGGCAAAGATTTTCTGGTAGCGGGGTTCACAATCAATGAGATTAACTGCGTAGTTAATGAATCCCTTGGCATAGTGCAGAGCCATAATTTCCGATAATGCTCGTGCCTGGATTTTGTTTAAGGGTAAAAATGTGGCTCTCCCAGCTCGTTTTTCCTTGAGTAGAGCAATGCCTGCTGCTGCCACTCCATCATCTTCAACTACCAAATTACCCAAACGTCCACCGGCTGCTGTCTCCAAAGCTAGTTGGTAGCGGGGTTCGACTCTACCGAGTTGAGCAACTAAGCCATAAACCCCCGGTATACCTGTTTCTAAGATAATTTTAGTAGCGTAAGTACCTTGGGCTTCTTGTTGAGCTTGAGCTTGAGCTTCTAGTTTATCTAACCGCCGCTGCTGCTCTCGTTGCTCTTTGAGGAGTCTAGTCTGGGTTTGCTGCTGAAGATGTAGCTCTTGTTCAACGGTGGTGAGGGATTGAGTTAAGGATTGGCTTTGCTGGTTATAGGCTCGTAATTGTTCATCTAATTGCGCTGCTTCAAGTTGTTTGGCAGCAATTTCTGGCCCTAAAGTTTGTAGCAATTGAGTTTGCTCTTCAGTGAGGCGAGTCAGTTGATTCTGGCGCTCTTGCAGCTGAGCTTGCTCGGTGCGTCGGGGATTAATAGTTTGGAGTAAAGTTTCGATTTGCTTGGTGAGTGCCGTTTGTTGCTGTACCCAGGCTTCAGAAGCAGAAGCAATTACACTTGCTTGTTCCCGACTGCGGTTAAGAGCAGTTTGAGCTTCATCTCTGGCAGTTTGTAGGGAAGTTAGCTGTAGGGTTTCTACTTGCTGTTTTTCTGCGGTGAGATTTTGCTGGATTTGCTCGGTATTGTGGATTTCTTCGTGTGTTTTTTTAAGATTCGCTGCAATTTGTTGTAGTTGCTCTGCCAATTCCTGTTGCCGATTTTGTAACTGACGCTGCTCCGCTTCTTGGTGAGCCAGACTGGAAGCGACAGCTAGCTGTTCTTCTTCTCCCAGAGATTTGACTAGGGTGTTGAGCTGATCTAATTCTGTAGTAGCTTGACTAACTTTAGCTGCTATAGTCTCAAGCTGGACATGCAACTGCTGTGCTTGAGTTTCACCCGTTTCAATCTGCTGTTGGAGTTGAAATTCTTGTTGTTGAAGTACTCGCCACTTAAGTACAACTTCCCACTGCTGCTTTTGCTGGAGTTCCCCTCGTAGCTTTTGATATTTCTCAGCTTTAGTCCGATCCGCCGCTAAGCGATCGCGTTGTACAATCAACTCTTTTTCAATAATACGACAACGGTCTTCCCGCTCTTTAACCTCCTCTAGGGTAGTTTTCGTTTGATTAATTTTGCGATCGAATGCCGCTACCCCAGCTAACTCATCAATAATTTCCCGACGCTCCCGCGACTTCATGGAAATGATGCTAGTGACATCTCCTTGCAGCACCACATTATAGCCTTCTGGATAAATCCGCAGATTGTTGAGCTGCTCGTGCAGTTCAGTCTGAGTGCAGGCTTCTCCATTGATGTAATAATTCGAGGTGTAACTACCCTGCCGAGTTACCCTTAGTCGCCGAGTCACCCTCCATTCTTGCTCTGTTGTTAATTGGTAGTCAAAACGACTTCCCTGCTCTCCCTCCTCGTCTAAGTGCGCTATCTCATCAGGATATTGCCGATGTCCGTTTAACTCGTCATTGCTTGTCAGCTCTTCATCGCCACTGACAAGTGACAAGGGTTGCTCGAAATCTGATAAATCAAAGGTAACAGTAACGTTAGCTTCTACCGTTCCCCGGCGCTCTTTATCGTGGTTAACTAGATCAGGAAGACGTTCTGCTCGCATGCCCCTAGAACTGGCAAGACCAAGGCAAAACAGCAGAGCATCAAGGATATTGGACTTACCCGAGCCATTGGGACCAGAAACCACAGTAAACCCTGGCAGCAGGGGAATTTGGGTAGTGCCGCCAAAGGATTTGAAATTAGAGAGTTCAACGCGCTTGATATGAACCATAGGCGCTGGCTAATTGAACTTGATCAGGTAGCACAAGTGTATCAACTTATTTGTTGTTTGTTATTTGGGAATTGGGAATTGGGAATCGGGAATTGGGAATTGGGAATTGGGAATTGGGAATCGGGAATTGGGAATCGGGAATCGGGAATTGGGAATTGGGAATCGGGAATTGGGAATCGGGAATTGGGAATTGGGAATTGGGAATTGGGAATTGGGAATTGGGAATCGGGAATCGGGAATCGGGAATTGGGAATCGGGAATGCTTTCCTTATCTCTTTTATACCCAACTCCCTCAACTTCCCTATCTCGCTAGCTCTATAAGCATTCTTAATTCTTAATTCCGCACAGCGGTACTAGGAGGTATCAGTCCCCTCAACCCGTTATCACCAGTGCTGAGGTATGAATTGCTCAAAGGGACATCTACCTTATGTTCCTTCTTTGATCTCGCCTAGCGGGTGACTGCTGGGCGATTTTTTGACAAAGGCAACTACCTCAACTCAAGAAGGAAAGAGCAATACTCACCCTTAGAAAGAGGAAAGTTTTCAAAAAATTCATCAAACCTTCACAGAAACTAAATCAAAAGCATGTCATAAAACGACAGAATGAAAATGGTAGATGCAACATATAAGAGCCCTCGACTAGCAGCGAGGGCTTTTTGTCTCATTTATAATTCTGATGTATAACTGGCTAGCTAACAAGAAGGTTCTAACCCTCCAGAGCTTAAGTGAACTCCCAACTGGTTATCAAAGCAGCAAGGAGGTTAAAAAACTTACTGTACTGCTGTGGCATGACTCAAACTGCAGGTTGAGGAACGAAACCCAACAAGGCGTTACTGGTGTTGGGTTTCGTTCCTCAACCTGCATAGTCAACTGAGTCCCCTCCTTGACCTGTGGGATATTCTGGATAGTATTCCCGATCTACAAACCCTAAAGCTTGAAAGAATTGAGGAAATAAAATATCTTTAACTAGAGGCTCCTTCGCATCTGTAGGAATAGCATCTAAAACTTGCTGAATACTCATAATCTACAATAAGCCTCAAATCAAAAACCATCTTTAACTGAAAAAATATGCACTCCTAACAGTTTCTGGAATGATTAGGGTATGGGATGTACCCTATCTCTCGCTATATCCCCATTTTTCCATAGCTCGATGCCTAACCTTTTAACAAGCTAGCAGTTGCAATTGTTCTTCTGCAAGTTGAACGCCTCGACGTTCCAAATAGTGCCGCAAATTAATCTGAATAAATAAATCCTTGAGTTCTTCTGCAATATCAAGCGGAGGGATTCCAGCCAGAGCGGTTGCAATTAACTTCTCTGCCATCTGTAATTCTCCACATTCGATCGCTAAAGTTGCAGCACTTCGATGAAGCACAGAGCGTGTGGGTTCAGCCTCTAGATTACCTGCAACCATCTGAGCTGCTTCTATTTCAAGATCTAAAGCACATCGGAGGATTTTTCCCACTCCAATCATATCCTGCCTAAGCTTTTTGATCGCTGCTTGCTCAGCTAAATCCATTGCTTGCTGATGAAGTTCTCGAACCTTATTCATCGCTTTATGATCCAGACTAAAGGCTGACTAAATTCAACAACTATTATGTACGCAGGAGCAAGGTTATCTGTAGATTTTATTTGCTCCTTCTTTAGTTTAACCCTGGCACGAATCTGGCTCAGGTTTCCGCATCGAATACCAGAAACCTCAAGACGAACGGCTTTTTCAAAGGGTAGATCGTTTGATACTGGTTGCCTGCCAAGCCAGTAGTCAAACCCTGTGCCTCCCTGTATGCCCAAGAACATTTGTGTTGGGTTACGCTATCGCTCCACCCAACCTACTCCTGAATCATAACCTAACACATAACACCTATTATTAAACAAGGCCTAAACGCCCCAATAGGGGTAGGCGTAAATCAGCAAACCTTTGTGCTTGTATTCTCAATTCAGCTTGATTTTCTTCAGGAGAATCCAAGACTTTGCCGTCTTTAATCAGCTTTTCTCCTTGGACTTGTAGAATATTCCAGATAAATTGAACAGGATCTACCTGACGCATGTGAGCCAAGAGAAAGAGTTGCTCCGAACGGCTGATATCGATACCACCGCCGGTGATAGGTGAAGCGAGGATCTGTGTATCTTCACCAAATCGAGCTCGTTTGAGTATAGCTGCATTGAGTCCTGCTACTGCCTGCTTGCGTTGCTCTTCTTGTGCCTCCGATAGTGCCGGAACCACACTGTAAGTAGTGATGAGAATCTTAAGTGCTTGGAGAATAGCAGCAAAATCCAACTTGGTTAAAGACGGTTGCCGCATCAACTCCCGGAGTGTTTGGGGACGATCCGCTAAGGCAGCAACTAGGGGTTGATAAATAGTTTCATCAAGTTTAATTGGACGCCCAATAAGTTCAATTTCATACTCAATTTCTTCAGGAAGTACGACTAAGGCAAAGCGACAGTTGCTGAGTAATTCTACTTGCTCTAAAGTTGTGAGTTTAATCGGTCCTTTAACAAACAGATCTCTACGAAATCTGGAGTTAAACATGAAGTCACGGATTGTTTCTCGCAAGGTTGAATCAGTAATACCAGCGAGTAAGTTTAATTGCTCTTCATTCAACTTGAGATTATGGAATTGATCATCGATATCTGCTGAAGTGGTAAATGTCAGCTTAGCATCTACCAACTGCTGCACAACTTCAGAATGATACAAAGGTTGCCAATGACGACTAAAATACTCATGGGCTAAGTAGTTGCGAGAATCTTCTTGCATTTCCTCAAGATCATATTTAACTGTAGGATTCTCCCGGAAATACCTCGCCTTAACCTCTTGAAGTTGTTTAGCAAATGCCAGACCTTTTTCCACCCTTTGAACAGTTGAGTCCCCAGAACCACCGGTATATTGAACCATGAGATCTCTGAGAGGCATGACGGCTGACCAACCCGGTAGTGTGTTATAGCTAAGATAAACAGCTCCTCCACACTTCAATTTTTGCTGCAGTAACTCGACAATAATTCTTCTATTTTCATCACCAATCCAGGAATAGACACCATGCAAGGTAATGTAGTCAAATTTCGGTGTATCTGCCTGGAGAAATTCGGCAAAACTTTGATCACAAAAGTGTATGTTTTTGAGTTGAGCTGCTTGTGCCAAGCGTTGAGCTTCCGCTGCGTGGGTGGGATTGAAATCTACACCCCAGAATTCTGCTTGGGGATGAGTTGCAGCCAGGATATTAGTTGTAAAGCCTTGACCACAGCCTAGCTCACAGTAGGTGAATTTTTCCAGAGAAGGAGGGAAAAAGCTCTTGTCTAGAAGATTGAAAACGATGTTGATGGGTGCTAATTCAGGAAAAAAACTATAGTCGTAGCTGACATCTGCAACGTAACCATGTGTCCAATCTTTCATATGCTGGAAAATTTTCTTAATAATCTAAAAATAAAAGCCTGATTATCAATGGATAATTGATAATTGATAATTGATAATTGAAGAGCTAATTGTCCATTATCCATTATCCATTGTCCATTATCCATTGTTCATTATCCATTGTTGAACTACCCCGACACCCTAGTTTGACTTTTCTTGACTTGCACCAACAACTGCTCTGTAGTTCGTGCTGGTGGTTTACAATTGAGTCCCTGGCAAACTAAACCTACCGTATCTTCTGGGAGCTTGGTTTCTAATTTATAGACACTAGCAGGAAAGTACTGGCTAATTAAGTCAGTTATTTGATCCGCTGTAGAACGAATTAGAGTAGAGTTACGATACCAATCTAGAGCAGTAAATAAACTGGGACAAGCTTGGGGTGATTGGTTCATCACGCTGCTGAAAGCTTGTAAAGCTTGCTCTGCTCGATCGAGATATTGTAAGTCTTCAGTGAGTAAAGCCAACCTTACCAAATTTGCGATCGCAACTCCATTGGCAGAGGGTGTAGCATTATCAATATAGCTACGCTCCCGCACTAATAAATCATCACTACTATCACTAGCAGTGTTATAGTATCCTCCTAATTCCAAACTCCAGAGAAATTCATCAAACTCTGCTTGTACTTTAATTGCCTTCTCTAACCAAAAGTTGCAAGTAGAGACTGGTTTCGATTTTTCCCCAGTCTCTACTTGCACAACAGCTTGATGCAAATCTAGCAAAGCTTTGATAAATAGAGCATAATCTTCCGATTGAGACAGTACTGAGGGTTGACTATTATAGTTAAGACGGTGGAAGCGCTCCTCTACCCATTGATGTTCTAGGATAAAATTTGCAGCACCGGTTGCTAATTGCCAATATTCCGGCTGAGTGAATATCGTGTAAGCTTTGGCTAGACCAGAAATCATCAAGCTATTCCAAGCTACAATCATTTTAGTATCCGTTACTGGTGGAATACGACCAGACCAGTTACCTGTTTTTGCTTCCTGATTATTCCGTGCTGGAGGAAAGGTTACTAATGTGTCAGGCGGGGAGCCATAACGAACTTCAAAAAGTTTAGCCAAAACCGTTTCTAAAGTTTCACTTAACTCCTCAGAATAGCGGCGCTGCAAAACGTTGTGACTTTCAAAGTTACCTTCTAGGGTAACGGTAAATTGCTCTTGGAACTCTGCTAACTCTGAAGGGGTAAGGAGTTGTTCTAATTGGCTATAGTTCCAGACATAAAATTCTCCTTCCTCCGGTTCAACGGCAGTAGGAGTAGTAAAGTTGTCCGCATCCTGAGCAGCATAGAAAAAGCCTTCAGGGGAAGTCATTTCCCGCTTGAGCCATTGGCAAGTACCTGCGATCGCTTTTTCAAAAACTGGTTTCTGAATCCCTGCACTCCACAAATCTGCCAAGTACTCGACAATCTGCCCATTATCATAGAGCATTTTTTCAAAATGAGGTACTGTCCAGGTTGTATCCACGGTGTAGCGGTGAAAGCCACCTGCAACATGATCGTATATGCCACCCATTGCCAAGTCTAGTCCCCGCTGGGTGCAAGCCTGGTGAGCCTGATATTCCGTAGCAAAATCAAAGCGAGTACCCCGCAATGCTAGGGAACTATAGGGAATCATCGGAAAGCTCGGACCAGGAGTTACACTACTAATTACACGAGTATTCTTCTCTAAACCAAGCTTTAGTAAATCATCGCTCAGCTGCTGTGCTCCCGATAAGACTGCTGCTTGCTGGAGATGACCTAGAATTTCCTCTTTAAAGGTTTGTAGCTTGCCTTTTTCCACATCGTAGAAGCGGCGAATCGATTGCAGTAATTGCAAAAAACCCGGACGTCCATAGCGGGGTTCTACAGGGAAGTAAGTGCCACCGTAAAATGGTACTAGGTCATCAGGAGAAAGGAAAATATTGAGGGGCCAACCTCCTTGACCAGTCATCATCTGCAATGCTTGCATATAAATACTATCAATATCTGGTCGCTCTTCCCTGTCTACCTTGATTGGTAAAAAATTGGCATTCATAAACTGAGCGATCGCTTCATTAGAAAAGGCTTCCCCTTCCATTACTGTGCACCAGTGGCAGCTAGAGTAACCAATCGAGAGGAAAATTGGCTTATCTTCTGTCTTTGCCGTTGCTAATGCCTCATCACACCAAGGCCACCAATCGATAGGATTTTCAGCATGCTTATACAGATAAAGGCTTTGGGATTGAGCAAGGCGATTAGTCATCAGCTGAAGTAGTATGGAGGCTTACTGGCTTTTAGTTATAGATAGCGAGCAAGATGCTCGCACTACAATCTTTACATTTAATGGGATACTCTCAAATAGGTCGCACGTCCGAATAGGACGCACAGACATTGCTCATCGTTAACCCGGATTTAGTATGATACAGGAACAGTCTGATTAATGCTGAGGTATGCTTATAAGATGACACAAGTTGAACATATTCAGGCTGAAATTGAAGCTCTTGCTCCAGAAGATTTTGTTCGCTTGCGAAAGTGGTTCGCTGACAAAGATTGGCAAAGTTGGGATAAACAACTTGAGGCTGATATTGCGAATGGAAAACTTGATTTCTTACTGGAAGAGGCAATGGCGGCAAAGCATCAGGGTAAACTACAGGATTTTTGACCCACTCCCACGGCTAAAAGCGCGTGGGATTCAGGGATACTGGCGTAGATTGCAGGTTAACCCCGTCTTACGTCTACTCTCCCTCTAGATGGAGTCCCACCTAGTTGGATTTCTCCAAACAAC
>JAAHGL010000231.1 GCA_010692635.1 Symploca sp. SIO2C1
ACCTATCCTCTCAGCGGTAGGACTTTCACCTACATCACTTCCACAGTTATGTGATAGTCACTTGGACTGCCACACCCTAGTTATACCCCTCTAGTTTCTAGAGGCTCCTACTAGGAACAAATCGCACTTCAACCCAACCTACAGTTTTAGTCGTGCCACGCCAGTAGGGTGTGTTAGCGTAGCGCATCTTTGACCCTATACAGCACTTTGCAGCTTAATGAGGTACATCTTACTTCTGCCTCCTGCTTCAAGCGACAAATTCTGTACTTTGCTTAGAGGAAAACTGCTGTATGTAGTGTAGCTGAGTAAGTCCTGGAATTTACCAATAAGCCTTCTTTGCTATTTTAGTTGTCATATAGTACAAATGAACTGTAATCCTTAGGTAGCCGTCTCCAAGATTAGTATGAAAGAACTGCAAGCAGGAATTCGACAAGTTAAGGCAAAGTGCATTCCCCTGCATCGGTATCCTGTCTTTCCCCAGCAGGAATCGAAGCCAGTTACAACGAAAGCATCGCAAAAGAAAGATAGTAAGCAACAATTTAACCAACGTCCTCCCTTGCAACGACGTTCCCCCATTGATAAGCAAGCACCCTCATCAAACGGAACCCTACCGTTACACAAACGTCCAAAAGTAGGAAAAAAGGCAGCTCCGTTGTATAAACATCCGAAGCTAAAAAAGAGAGTGAATAGTAAAAAACTCCTTGTGTCTTCTGGTGCTAACTCGTCATTACAACAGCTACAGCAACGAACAAACAATGCTTTGAGACGCTTAGGTAATCAAGCAGAACGCCTCAATCAACTTTCAGCAGAGTTAGAAGCAGTAATAATAGAACTAAAAGCGATCGCATCGGAAGTTAACTACAATTGGAAAGCACTTCAGGCGATACAAAAATCTACCACTAACACTATCCCTCCTGAAGTTTGTGAGTATCAAGCAGTTAGTGTACCAACTATCCAACAAAAACCCTGTGGCTCATTAGTGCTAACATCACGACCAGTAGATGTAGGCAAAACTGAACAGGAAGCGGGGTTAATGGCGCGGACATTGCGGCATCGCTCCAGAAAAAAACGGCTAAAAGGTTAAAAGAGCGATCGCTAGTGCAGCGCGGCAAAAGTAACTGACCAGTTTGAGATCGTTAGAATGCTTATAGAGTAAGGATTCTAAATTCTAAATTCTAAATTCTAAATTCCGCGCAGCGGCACTAGTAGGTTGGGTAGAATGAAGTGAAACCCAACACCAACTTAGGTTTCGTTGGGTTCCGCCAGCGCTAACCCAACCTACAATTTCAAGATACTGTTGTTGAATCGATTTCAGGCTGATGCTGATCTAATGCCTCTCCTTGAACTCCTTTGTCCTCCTTGTCTACCTTTCCCCCTTGTTCAAGAGTAGAATGAGTCAAGAGCGAAACAGCCAATAACTCATCGCTTAAATAATGAGTTCCCCCCAGCCACCACAACAACCGAAAACGCTGCTTGGTCAACTGACTCAGGCAGTACAGACAATTCAGGCGAAAGTTAACATCCAGTCCCTTGCCCTCAAGCCTAATGCTAGAGTGCCAGAGATCTGGGTGCAAGATGCTAATGCAGATAAAGCTGAAATCTATCCCTTACTTGGGGATCGTTACCTACTCGGACGCAGTTCCAAATCTTGCGATATAGTTGTGCGCAATCCGGTAGTTAGTCAGATTCATCTGTCTTTAGAACGCCATGGACGCAATCAGAGGTCTTTTATCATCAAAGATGAAAATTCGACCAACGGCATATACCGTGGTAAACGCCGACTACCTTCCCTGATTTTGCGTCATGGCGACATCCTCACTATTGGGCCACCAGAATTGGCAGCATCGGTAAAACTTCAGTACGTTGATCCACCCCCCTGGTATATTCTGGCTATTCGCTGGACTCTTTATGGTATTGGTGCGTTAATCTTTTTAGTTGCACTATTGATTGGTATTGAGTCGTCAAAAGTTTCAGTGCGACCCTTACCTATTGGCATCCAAGGACCAGTAATTATCTACTCCCGTGACGAGACTCCCCTACGGAGACCCCGTACAGAAGTTCATAGAGAACTCAGACGCTTATCAGATTTCTCCGAATACCTACCCAAAGCAGTAGTTGCCTCAGAAGATAGTCGCTTCTATTGGCATTTAGGTGTAGACCCCTACGGTATCTTGCGAGCCTTAGTGAGGAATATTCAAGGGGGAACCATTCGCGAAGGAGCCAGCACGATTACACAACAGGTGGCTCGCAGTCTGTTTCCCGAATATGTGGGACGAGGTAACAGTGCTGGGAGGAAACTTCGGGAAGCGATAGTTGCTCTGAAGCTAGAGAGTTTCTACAGTAAAGATGAGATTTTAAAGGCTTATTTAAACCGGGTTTACTTGGGTATTGAAGCCTACGGCTTTGAAGATGCCGCTCAGTTTTACTTTGACAAAACAGCGAGGGATTTATCGATCGAAGAGGCAGCAACCCTAGTAGCAACTTTGCCTGCTCCCAATAGCTATAATCCCGTTCAGGATTACAATACAGCACTCCAATTACGCAACCGGGTAATTGAGCGGATGCGTATTTTAGGGATGATTAGTGATGAAGAAGCAAGCAGAGCCAGGAGATCCCGTATTCAAGTGAGTCCCGAAGCTCGTGAATTTCTCTCTAGTACTAAGGCTCCCTACTTCTACGGCTATGTCTTTGGTGAACTGCGGGACTTACTGGGAAAGGATTTAGCTCAAGAAGGTAACTTCTATGTAGAAACGGGTTTAGATCTTCAGGCTCAGACACTAGCAGAAAAAGCATTGCGTGACTATGTTAATAGCACCGGCACTAACTTGAGATTCTCTCAAGGAGCAATTGTCACCCTCGACACCAGTAATGGTGAAATTCGTACCCTCGTTGGAGGGGTAGATTACCAAAAAAGTCAGTTTAATCGTGCTACTCAAGCTCAACGGCAACCCGGTTCAACCTTCAAACTCTTTGCCTACGCCGCTGCTTTAGAAAAAGGCATCCCTCCCTCAAAAACCTACTCCTGCGATCCTCTTAATAAGTTAAGGATAGCTGGGTGTAAGCGCTCTAGTGGCAATATTGATATGTATACCGGCTTAGCACAGTCTGAAAATGTGACTGCGATCGAGGTAGCTCAAGATGCTGGTTTAAATAACGTGGTAGGAGTAGCACGACGTCTAGGTATCAACTCAAAACTTACTCCAGCACCGCGCTTAGCAATTGGTCTAAGTGAAGTTAATGTTTTGGAAATTACCGGTTCCTATGGTGCGATCGCTAATCGTGGAGTCTGGAACCGTCCCCATGCTATCAGACGAATTCTCGATAGTAATGATTGTACCGATAATAACGACCCAAAAACCTGTCGAGTGATTTACACTTTCGGTGAGAATGGCGAAATGAGTTCTCAGGCTGTAACACCAGCAGTTGCAGGCATTATGACTGATATGCTCCGGGGTGTGGTACAAGGAGGTACAGGTAGGGGTGCTGCCATTGGCTTGGGAGAAGCAGGTAAAACCGGTACTACTGATCGGAGCGTAGACCTTTGGTTCATCGGTTTTATCCCATCCCGTCAGCTAGTCACAGGCATCTGGTTAGGTAATGATGATAATTCTCCCACTAATGGTAGTAGTGGACAAGCAGCTCAGTTGTGGAGTAGTTATATGCGTCAAGTTGTCCAGTAACAAATACAGTATAGACAAGAAGTTCAATAGTGCAGCACAGCGGAAATAATCCACCAGTAAAAAAGATTAACAATTTTTAATAGTGGATTTTGTCGTAAAGTACAGCTGCAAGATCTGATTTACATCAAATGTGGTTTTGATTCAGGCTGGCGAAGGTCTAGAATGCGTGTAGGTTATAGTATTGATTCTCAGTGTAGGAGTGGGTTGTTGAATAACGCAGGTCTTCCACGAAAACCAGCCAAGGTCTCCCAATCACCAGGTGATGATATTCCAGTTGCTCTGCGGGATGCACCAGAAGTCAGACGTCGGAATAAGTTTAAACCCTTATTGCTCATTGCTGGACCCTTAGGATTAGGCGCGATTTCACTAATCGTTGGTATGTCCATCCCCTTATCTGAATCCCAGCCAACGGTAGAAGCTTCTCCAGAACCAACAGCTACTGTTACAGAGGAGGAAAGCCAGCCAGATGATCTTTTAGGACATTTTGAATACGAAGAAGCGCCAGCCTCCGAACTGCAAGCAATCACAGCTGATAACCGCATCAAACTCCGCACCACTGCTGCTAAGAAATTCCAAGAAATGTTAGCTGCTGCACAAGGAGATGGAGTTAACTTGGCGATAATTTCTGGCTTCCGTTCTGTGGAGCAACAGCACCATCTATTTTTTGGCATTAAGGCACAACGGGGAGAAGTGGCAAGCAAGAGAGCGGAAGTTAGTGCTCCTCCTGGATACAGCGAACATCACACTGGCTATGCTATTGATCTTGGTGATGCTAATGCGCCAGCAACCAACTTAAGTCCTAGCTTTGAGAAAACAGCTGCATTTAAGTGGCTCGAAAAGAAAGCTCCTTACTATAGCTTTGAGCTGTCTTTCCCCAAAGACAATCCTCAAGGAATTAGTTATGAGCCTTGGCACTGGCGCTTTGTTGGTGATACCCACAGTTTGGAAACTTTCTACAAAGCTCAAGAATTTACTCGTACCCAATCCAAGCCAGCAATAGAGACAGAAGAATCGGCCAAGGAGCAGGAGAAGTAAAACGGGAACATCCCAATGGGAGCAAATGTAAAATATGGGAGCAAATGTAAAATGAAGAATTGAGAATAAAGTTGTTGGACTTGTTCAAGCGATCGCTCTTTATTCTTCCTCTACAAATGCTGCTTTTGTTTGAGGGTTGAACCCACACTTAAAGCACCTAGTCCTAATAGAACAAAAATCGATGTGGGTTCAGGAACAGATGCTGGCGGTTCATCCTGGGTAGGAATTTGAGCTCCAAACTCAAATGCACCAACGTCACAGATAGCGTTGCCGTCACCATTGCCATCGAAGGGTCGAGGGGCACCACGTTGGTCAGTGCTAGGGCAGTCAAAGAAACGAGCGCTAGTAATACCATCTCCCTTATCAATAGCGAGGCTACCAGGGAGGAGAGCATGAGTCTTTGGAGGAGTTATAAACAGTGCTGTACCGCCGTTGTTGTCTAGCGGAGCTAGTAGGGTATCTATATCTATAGGGTCATCAGTAGTGCCTACCTGGTCAAAGCGAGTGTCACCAAAAATAGTATCTCTAATGTTGCAGTTACTGTTTGCAGTGCCTACCAGATTACCTCGGAAGGAAGTAAATCTGGAACGAGCTGTGCTAAAGCAATCAGGTGAGTAGTTGGGATCGAAAGGATTTTGGCGGTTGTCGGTGTTGCCTGCAAGAATAGTATTTCCTATTTGAACTCTTCCGCCCCGAATGTTGTGAATTCCACCTCCAACAGCAGTAGCCTCGAAGTCTTCATTGCTGCCGTTGGCAGTGTTATGAGTAATAGTGCTGTAGGCAATGGATGCGTTGCCGATGTTTAAGATGCCGCCCCCAGATACCTCGGCTGTGTTTCCACTGATGGTACTGTTGACAACTTCCAGCCTACCACTGCTAAAGTTTTGGATGCCAGCACCTATTCTTGAAGTATTACCACTGACTGTACTTTTTAGTAGTTTAAGCGTACCAATGTTTGCGAAACCGCCACCACGCGCCCCCCCCCGGTTGTTACTGATCGTGCTGTTGGATACCTGTAAAAAGCCCTCGTTTTGAATAACACCGCCCGTTATGAATTCGTTTTCAGTGACAAGGCTGTTACTCAGAGACAGTGAGGTTCCTTCGTCAACCAAAATAGCGCCACGGTTGAAGTTACGGATTGTCACGCCAAATATGTTGACAATGGGATTAGTATCCGCATCATTATTAATCAACAAACTTGTGAACAAACTATTGTTTCCATCAATAATGGTTGCGTCTGCCCCTGCACCAGTAATGCCTACACTATCAGTGATGGCAAGACCACTATGCATCAGCTCAAAGATGCCAGGTATAATCTCGATAACATCGCGACCAGAAAAAGCATTACTCTCCTGAATAGCTGCTCGTAGGGTACATCCGAAAAAAATAGCTTCACATACACCATCCCCAGGATTTTTATCTGGTGCATCAACTGTGTTGTTAATAACTCTAAATGTTGCCGCGTCGGTGGGGGTTAGCGCAGCAATTGTCGTGCAAATACAAGCAGTGGTGGCTACCGCAGCTTTGACAGCTATGCGAGTAGTTAATAACTTGTTCATAGAATGACAAATACTTCTGTGTGACCTTGATACTATGTCTTTATCCGGAAGCTTTTAATAAAGTTTCGATGAGAGATAATTAAAGTTTTGGTAAAAAATCATAATGATTATCATTATTGTCAAACACAGTGCATCATTCTGATTCTCAATAAATCTGTCATGCTGAGGTAAAAGTGAAGCATCTTAGACTCAGATCTTGCACCTGATGTTGAAAACCGGATTTTGAGCAAAATTACAACGAATTCAATAGGGTTTCAGCTTCTCAAAATCCGGTTTTTTTGATTTTTTTGGCTTGGTGCAAGATCTCAGTTAGACGTCTGGGAGATCCTTCGCTACCGCTCAGAATGACCTAATTTCCTTACGGTGCATAAGTCCTGGCTACATGATATAAGTCCTATATTCCCAAGTTAATTTTAGGAATGTTGAACGAAACGCAGACGGAACAATTGCTTCATGACAGTTCTTTTACCTGCCATCATTCCTGTCGCCTTCATAATTTTGATTGGCTTCATCGGTGCTCGTGCTTTGTCCCTAGAGAATAAAACCCTTTCTCAACTGACCCTTTATATCCTCGCACCGGCTCTTGTGGCAGACAGTTTGTACCGAACAACCCTGTCTATCCAAACTAGTGTGGGTTTAGTTGCCTCTTTTCTCATTACCTCTTTACTACTATATCTTTTGGCTTGGGGACTGGGCAAAATCTGCAAGTTACCAGAGCCTTCACAAAAAAGCCTAATTACTTCTACTTTGTTTCCCAATAATGGTAACCTTGGTCTTCCTGTAAGCGCCTTTGTTTTCAACACACCAGGATTAGAAAGAGCTGTAGTCTATATGATTACTTCTTGTCTGCTAATGTTCGGCATTGGTCCCGCTTTGCTCAAGGGGAGTGGCATTAGTTTTGGGATACGTTTAACTCTCAAGCTTCCTCTATTCTGGGCAATGTTAGGAGGATTGAGCTTGCGTTTACTCTCAGTCGAACTACCTCTAAGACTAGATGAAGGAATTCAGCAGTTAGGTGCAGCAGCTATTCCCGTTGCTCTAATTATCCTGGGGATGCAATTAGCCAGTACTCGCTTTGAAGTAGGGATTTACGAAATCTGTGCTGCTAGTTTGCGTTTGTTGGGGGGACCGGCGATTGCCTACATTGTTGGTAAATTTTTACAGTTGGAGGGGTTAGATTTACAAGTATTGGTGTTACAGAGTGCTATGCCAACAGCGATTAGTACAATTGTCTTAGTTCCCTTCGGAGGAGATGCCCCCCGTCTGGCGAGGACGGTAGTTGTTTCCACTCTGATGAGTTTCGTTACACTACCCTTAGTATTGTGGGTACTCGTTAGCAGTTAATCAGCGTCTACAGATGCCCGACTTGTTGAACAAGTCGGGATCTAATCCATAGATTCAGGTCTTCTTGATATTTCTGGTGTACTTTCTGCGTCTACTTGTTCAAAATTCACTTTATCATGCAAATAACAACGCAAATTAGCGATCGCTTCCTGGGCAGACATTGCTTCTAGCTTACCCGCCTGTTACTCTTCTCAGGCTTCACGACATTCCTCAATCATTTCCTGTCTTCGTGCCTCAGCACTGCGTTTTTTGACAATCTCGATGAACATCTCTTGCTGTTCTCTTGGTAGTTGACTAACCACCTCCAGCGCATTCTCAAACGTAATCATATTAACCTTTCAAGAAACAAGGCAGAAGGCAGAGGGCTCCAAGGCAGAAGGAAAGAGGATTTGGCTTGTTTCTTCCCTTCGTAGGGGGTGGCAATCGCCGCCCGTGGGGCGGCTTTTAAGAAACACACTCAGCCGCAAGGGGGTTGGGCGAAGCATTTGGACAGGTATACACCGGGTTTATGTGCTTAAATTATCGCCCAAATGCTTCGCCCCTACTGCTCCTGCCTTCTAACGCTTATTATGCCGTACTGCTTCCAAAAGCAGACGCTGCTCAGCACGGGCAATTGCAAGATAAGTAGACTCGACATCATGCACATCGACAGAAATTGACGTAATACCCCACTCTACTAACAAATCAATAATTTCAGGATACTGAGCTGGAGCTTGACCGCAAATGGAACAGGGAATACCAGCAGTTCTTGCTGCTACAATTAATTGCTGGATTGCTCGCAGCACGGCAGGATGACGACCATTTAAACTAGAATTGGACAGTACCTGATCACGATCAACTGCTAGCAACAGTTGAGTTAAATCATTTGTACCAATAGAAATACCTTGAGCTCCGGCTTTGACATAATCTGGCAGCATAAACACCACCGAAGGGACTTCCGCCATCATCCACAATTGGAAATGGGGATTATCAGTTAATCCAGCTTGTTCAACATAACGGCGGCAAAAGGTAAATTCCTCTACAGCACGCACAAAGGGTAACATTAGTTGAATATTGGTATAGCCATAGGAGTAAACCAGAGCTAAAGCTGCTAATTCTACCTCAAAGCTGGTAGGGTCTTCCAGATAGCGGCGAGTGCCTCGTAAACCGAGTATGGGATTAATTTCTGATTGGTTTGTGGAAGTTTCACTAGCCAGAAATTGAAATTCAGGCGATCGCCAATCTGATGAGCGATAAAGTATAGATCGGGGTGCAAAAGTTGCAGCAAACTGAACAATTTGCTGGGCAAGGCGTTCTACCAATTCCTGTTTGTACCCTTGTTTCACCCACTCTTGGGGATGTTGGTTTTCCAATACATCCAGCATCATCACTTCTGAACGCAATAACCCCACTCCGTCTACAGGCAACTCAGCTACTTGTTCTAAAGATTGCACCTGGCTGAGATTGACTAAGAGTTTAGTAGCAATTGGGAATTGGGAATTGGGAATTGGGAATTGGGAATTGGGAATTGGGAATTGGGAATTGGGAATTGGGAATTGGGAATTGAGGGTTTTTTCCTGAGTCTGCTGTGGTATCTCTTCCTCTGTCCTCAACTTACGAACTTCTCCCTGGGTTCCATCGATCAATATCAACTCGCCGCTGTGAATCAGTTGGGTAATACCAGTAACATGAACGACAGCAGGAATTCCGAGTTCCCTGGCAATAATCGCAGCATGGCTAGTGATTCCTCCCTGCTCAGTAACAATACCAGCAGCTTTTTTGAGCAAAGGTATCCAATCAGGAGTAACCATCTGGGCAACTAAAATTCTCCCTGGAATTAGTGCCTCTAGGTTTGGGTATTCACCAACTATTACTTGAGCTGGTGCAGTGACTCGTCCCCCTGCTGCAGCTATGCCTCTGACTAACTCAGGAATGAAGGTTTTGGTTCCAGGTATAAATTGGGTGAGATACAACTGTGGTTCTGAACTTTCTTCAGTTTGGTAAATCGTCCATTCCAAACAAAAAGCTGGCTCGACTTCTACTGTCAACTTCTGGCAGATTTCAATCAGCTGTTGGAGATGCTGTTCATCCAAAGCATACTGTTGTTGTTGCTCTTCGCTCAGAACATATCCTTGCAAGCCATTCCTTGCTAGTGGAGATGATGACTCTTGTCCTTGGTTCAGACGATAGGCACGAGTTTTACTACCTATTTTTGAGGCAATTGTTTTACCGGTTTCCGGTTGTAATTGATAGTAATCTGGCAATACTTCCCCATAGGTAAGGGCAGTACTTAACCCCCAAGTAGCTTGGATATTCCACTCAGTTGGATCAGCTTGAATGATACCAGAAGCGATCGCTTCCCAAACTGGTTGCACTAAAACTGCCAAATTCAGCTGCTGTAGTTCAATCCCTTGACGCTCCCAGTAAAATAGGCTGCGGGCGCGAAACACTTCTGCCCAAACTCTCTTCAATGCCTTTGCTAAAGCTTCTGGCTGTTTTGGGGCAATGTGGGACTCCAAAATTCCTTGAGCTAAAAACTCAGGTACTTTTCCAGTACCAAGGGGATAGTCAGCCATTTCCTCAATTGCTGATTGCACTGATACAGAAGGATGTAAAATCATAGCTGGTGCTTGGACTATCTCAGCCATCCCTAAAAGCGCTGATGCCCAGGTTGGAGGCAAAATAGCTTCTGCGATCGCTTGACGAATTTGTTGGGTAACTTGCTGTAGCTGCCGAGGATTGTCCACATCCACATGAAAAGAAGAATAAGGCAAGTCTGCTAACAGGGGTTCTGAGTTACCCAAAATGTCGATAAATTCCCAAAAAGCCATTGCTGGAATGACAAAACTTGGAACCACTGGGTAGTCACGCTGCCACAGCTGACTGAGGTTTAAGGCTCTATTGCCTACAAAGGGTTGTTCCGAAGGTAGAATTTGATCTAGGGAGTAGAAATTTTCCACAATTAGCTCTGATGCTCGTTCCCGACTATGCTTTTGACCATGGATATAGGTCAATATCCGCTCCGCTTTGGGTGAACGAAAAAAGCTGTGGGAGAGCTTTTTTGAGTAATGAGTAATGAGTAATGAGTAATGAGTGAAGAAACTTTTGTCAAATCTCTTTACTCCTGACTCGGAGACTCCTGACTCGGTGTTTTTTCAGAGCCACTGTAAATTTCGTTCACCCCTCCGCTTTCATGTAGTGTAGCGCTAGGGTCTATTGCGATAAAGGGAACGGGTAAATAAGCAACATTAAATATAATGGAACAGGGGTAAAGGGTAAAGGTTAATGGAAAAAAAATTTCAGAAGCTAAAAAATACGCTCCTGTCTCTATTTCTGAAGTCCAATTGTCCTCTATGTGCTCGCCCTACTGATGTTGAGTTGTGTGAATACTGCCAGCAGCAGCTAAAACGTTATCAACTTAATCAACCTAGTTATTTGTGGCAGGGACAATTACCAGTATTTGTCTGGGGTAATTACGGTGGCATACTTAAACGAGCTCTTGCTGCCTTAAAATATGACAATCAACCTAACATAGCACGTCCAATGGGTCACTGGTTAGGTGAAGCATGGTTAAAATCTCCTGCGGCCAAACATAGCAAAAAATTAATTGCTGTTCCAATTCCTCTCCACCGCACCAAGATGCAACAACGAGGCTTCAATCAAGCGGAACTAATAGCCCAAAGTTTTTGCGAGTTTACTGGCTACAAGCAACAACCGCACGGATTAGAAAGAGTTCGTGTTACTGAGGCTCAATTTGGTTTGTCTGGGCAACAGCGAGCTGAAAATTTAGCAGATGCCTTTGCCATAGGCAAAAACTTGCGCAAACGTCCTCCAACTTCCCCTGTACTCTTAGTTGATGATATCTACACCACAGGTGCTACAGTTAACTCAGCTGCTCAAATCTTACGCCAACAAGGAATATCAGTATATGGAGTAGTTGCGATCGCTACCCCCAAGGGTAGATGGGGAGATGGGGAGATAGGGAAGATGGGGAAGATAAGGAGCTGGGATAGACAACGGAGAAATTAGCAATTAGCAATTAGCAATTAGCAATTAACAATTAGCAATTAACAATTCCCCTTATGTTAT
>JAAHGL010000232.1 GCA_010692635.1 Symploca sp. SIO2C1
ACTTTCATGGGAAATCCCTGGGTAACCTTGGGGAATACAAGTGCTCAAAACGAGGATAAATGCTTCATTCCTTCTTACTTGTTACTTTTTACTTGTTACTTGTTACTTATTCAGCAAACCCTATTTATACTTTTTCAATTCGTTGATGAATATTGAAACTCATTTTTAGTTTTGTTCCTTGCGTAAAGAGATACACAAACTATTACTGAGACTGCGAATGCGTTTGACTGCTACCTCCATCGAATCGAGCAACTTTGGAAAATCTTCACGAATAAATTCTAGGTCAATTTTTTCGATTTCCTCTGTAATTTGTGGATCATTACCGGGACATTTAGTTAGTAAGAGCTCAATTAAACCCAGTAAGTCTTGCACATAGTCTTGGGCCGGTTGAATATTGCCCTGTAAAAAGCTAGTTGGTTTATTAATTTCATGAGCAACCCCTGCAACTAAGTTTCCCGATGCTGACATCTTTTCACTTTGAACTAATTGCAGTTGTGCCTGTTTTAACTCTTGTAAAGCTTGCTGGGATTGGTCATAGAGTTGGGCATTTTGCAGGGAAACAGCTGCTTGGGCACACAGGAATTGAATAACAGTTAGACGATTAGGTGTAAAAATTGCTTTGGTTGTTGGATGTTCGAGATAGACAATAGCAACTAATTGCCCTTGGTTGAGCAATGGTAAGCACAGTACACTTTTGGGTTGATGTTTGAGTAAATAGCCTTCGAGAATACCAGAAATCTCAGTTTTACCTTCGTCGATGAGTACAGGTCCTCGGGTATTTTTGACGTATTGAATGACGCGAATAGGAACTGAGATTTCTGCGGTTATGAGTTCCGATCGCCTACTAGTTTCAACAATACCATCTTCTGTTAGTTGTGCTACTGATAGAAGTTGCCATTGCTCAGCTTGAGGAATGAGTAAAACTGCCTTTTGTGCGCCAGCATTGGTAATAACTATTCGTACAATATCCTCTAGTAGCTGGTCTAATTCAATGGTGCGAGAAAGAGTGTGAGCTGCTTGCAAAATAGAGGTAAAATCCAGTAATTCAGAAATAGTACTACTACTATTTCTGTTTGGTGTTTGCGTTGAAACAGTCAGTTTTTGGGTAAGGCTATCTAGACTCTTGAGGGTAATAAATTCAGCCCGCTGCTGTTGCAGAATAGAGGAGAGAAGTTGGGGATATTTTTCTTCTAGTTGCTTTGCCTTGGCTTTAGCTCCCCAACAAGCATAGCAATAGTATGCTTCTTGCATATAAGTGCTTGCCATTTTCTCCTTACCCCAATCAAGGTAGAATTTGGCAGCAAGTTCGTTGGCTAGAGCTTCTTCTTGGATAAAACCGTTATTTTGGGCTCCAACTATGGCGCTATCATAATATTCTATAGCGTCTAACTTTTGATTAAGAATTCGATTTTTTTCTGCTTCAACAAGATACCATTTATGTAGATAGTTAGCTGGCGCATAACCAGCACATTTTTTCAATTTTACTTGATTCGCGGTAATCTGTTCAAGCATATTTTGATGCTCAGCTTTTGGTTGGGAAGCAATTTTGGCGAGTATCACCAAAGACTGATAGAAGTACAATAGAGGAACCAAGCATGTTCCAAGGACTCCCTTGACATATTTTTTTTGTGCGTCATCGAAACTTTGAGATGCTTGCTCATAATCTTCAAACAGATAGCAAAGCAATCCTCGATTAAAGTTAACATAATATAAAGCTGTCAAATCGTTGGCTTGCTGGTGAACAGGCAGCATCTTTTCTTCGTTATAAGCCTTACCCACAAGTAGGACGGGATTTGGAGATAAGTCTAATAAGTTATCTATGGCTTGACGATAGATGTCAATATAGTTTTTAGAAGCTTCCTGTCTAAAATGTTCTACAGCATAGCTATAGGTAGATAGTTCTTTTTTTAGTTCTGACAATTCTTTTCCACTTAGATAACAATGGAAAGAGTAATAGAGGGCAGCATAGCCTACATATTCAAAATCTCCAATTTCCAGACCCATCGAATAGGCTGTTTTTAAACCTTCAAGGGTATTTCTGAGATGCTCTTTGTGATGCTTGACTTGGGCATTAGTAATTTTTATAGCTCGTCCAGAATAAGCTGTATTACTCTTTAGTGCTAGTTGAATTGCAAGTTGCCCAAATTGATAACCCAATTCGATATCATCACAGATACCACACAAGACTAAACCCATTCCAGCGTAAGAAGAATCAGAGAAAGGCGAGTTGCCGTATTTAATCGATAAATTTACTTTTTCAAAAACAATTAATATAAACAGCATGGGATCAGCAATGTAGGAAGCACCGCTGATACTGGCAAGAATCCGCATTGCTGCACAAATACTAGGATCACTCATCACAGGTAGGTCAATCAAATCAGTCGGATGACGCTCTCCCAAGTTTTTCCGAACCTCTTCTAACCACAGATCAATATGAGAAGAATTTGGTTCTTGAGGAAACTGACGCATCCCCAACTTTTCGAGAATAATCATTGCTGAATCGATAGCTTCTCGAAAAAGTACTTGAGCTTGTAGTGCCTGAATTTTGACTTCATCAATGATTATCGTGTCCAGTAAGGTTCGAGATTGTTTTAAGGCAACATCGGCAAGCTGCTCCATCTGTTGAAAGTCACCATTGAGATAAGCAGACTCCGTTGCAGATTGGTACAATGCTAAGGTTAGTCCGTACTGATCCTCCCAACTATTTGCCTCTAACAACTCTATACCTAACAATAAATACTCGATAGATGCTGCATAAGCAGTGGATTTTTTGGCTTTACATCCTGCTTGTAAATTGAGTTTACATAGCTGTTGTTTTTCTTGGATATTTACAATTAAATTCCTCCCCATATTGAGGTGATTTACAATATCAAAAACTTTTTCTTCAAGAGCTGCTTCTGGTGTACTTTGTAAAAGTGAGCGACCAATAGTTAAATGTGTTTTCTGTTTTTGACTTCCTGGAATTAGAGAATATGAAGCTTGTTGAACGCGATCATGTAGGAACTTATAGCTCACGGAGATATCCAGAGATGAATCTTGTCTATGACTTTCACTCCTTTGGAAAAATTTATATGTTTCGCTGAGTGGCAAGATTAATCCTTCTTTTAAACCCAACCACAATGCTCCGGCTACTTCCTCTTGAGATTGCTCACTAACAATGGCTAAGGTTGATAAGTTAAAAATATTGCCAATACACGATGCTAACTTCAATAGTTCTTGAGTTTTTTGAGGTAACTTATGCAATCTAGTGACCATAAACTCTACTACATCGTCAGTGAGAGCTAACTGTCTTACTCGTGCGATATCGCATTGCCAATACCCACCATCCAGGTCAAAATTAATTTCCCCATCCTCATGCAATCCTTTAAGGAATTGGGTAGCAAAGAAGGGATTTCCTTTAGTTTTTTGCTCTACCAATTCCGTTAAGGGAATTGCCAATTCCAGGGAACAACTGAGAGTATCAGCAATGAGATGATTTAATCCCACTTGACTCAAAGGAGCTAAGGTGATTGTGTTGACAATTGACTTATTTTGGATAATTGCATCTAGCGTCAGTATCAACGGATGTGCTGGAAACACCTCGTTATCCCGATAAGCTCCCAGTACTAACAAATAGCCCGATTCTGACTCCCCCATCAATAACTTAAGAAGATTCAGCGATGCCGAGTCAGCCCACTGCAAGTCATCCAGAAAGATAACTAAGGGGTGTTCTTTGCTACTGAAAACCCCCACAAATTTGCCAAAGAGCAAGTTAAAGCGGTTTTGTGCTGCACTACCAGATAGTTCAGGAACAGGGGGTTGGGAACCAATTATGTGTTCTAACTCAGGGATTACATCGATGATTACTTGTCCACTTTCTCCTAGTACCCTCAGGATTTTGGTTTTCCAGTTGGTTAAACTAGCATCGGATTCCCCCAATAATTGCTCCATCAAACTACGGAAGGCTTGCACAAAGGCAGAAAAGGGCATATTGCGGTTAAATTGGTCAAATTTGCCTTTGATAAAATAGCCTCTTTTTTCGACAATTGGTTTGTGGACTTCATTGACTACGGCGGTTTTGCCAATACCTGAGAATCCTGCTACCAGCATCATTTCGCCGTTTCCGGCTGCCACTCGGTCAAAGGCTGCTAATAATTGGGCAACTTCATCTTCCCTTCCGTAGAGTTTTTCTGGGATAATGAAGCGATCGCAAATATCCCGCTCCCCAAGCTCAAATGGGATAATTTCTCCTATAGTTTCCCACTGTTGCCAACATTGTTCTAAATCATGCTGCAAACCTAAGGCACTCTGATACCGCTCCTCGGCATTCTTTGCCATCAACTTGAGAATAATCTGTGAGATTGCTTCTGGATAAGTATTGCCCTGAGTATCCAGGAGTTCATCTGGTGCTAAGGGCTCTTTGGCAATATGGCAGTGGAGTAACTCCACCGGGTCATTGTTCTGGAATGGTAGGACTCCCGTCAGCAGCTCGTAGAAGGTGACACCTAGGGAGTAGAAATCCGTGCGATAGTCTATTCCCCGGTTCATGCGCCCGGTTTGCTCTGGGGAGATGTAGGCTAGGGTTCCTTCGAGAACATTGGGGTTGAGCAGTTGTTGTTGTTCTTTGGGGAGTAAACTGGAGATGCTGAAGTCGATGAGCTGGATTTGCCCAGTTTCCGGGTGAATGAGGATGTTGGATGGTTTGATATCTTTGTGGATAATACGCTGTTGACCCAGATAATGCAGAGCTTGAGCTAGTTGAAGGGCAATGGTAAGAAATTCACTGAGATTACTACCGGAATTTTGCCAATATTCCAGCAGAGAAAGGGCACCATCATCTGGCATCACCAAAGCATAGCCGTTACTGTAACGTTCTAGAGTGAGGGGTTCAACTATGGTAGGATGTTCCAGATTACGGGTGATGATGTATTGGTTACGGAACCGGACTAAATCATGGAAGTTGGGATGAGGATTCCGCAGAACTTTGATGATGACAGACTGCTGATCAGTGGCTCTGATAGCTCGATATACCAGGGTACGGGTTCCGGCATAGATAGGGAGAGCTTTTTGATAACCAGCTAAGTTGAGCATCGTCATCTGCAACATGAATTTAGCTAAATCGGGGAGGAGCTCCATGTCCTACCCAATACTACTCGGTTAAGGTTTCTTTCCCTTATATCATGTCCGCCTAATCGCTTACGATAAAAACTTCTCCGCGTCCCTGCGTCCCCGCGTCTGGAGCGTCAGCCTTAATGATAAGTATTCAACCGGACATGATATTACGGGTATTTTGCAACTCCCTTCTACCACTCTACTTTAACTGAATAGTTAGCAAAAACAGAATCACAGCTAATCAGCACTGCATTTTCTGTATTAGCTTGAGCAATCAGTAAACGATCAAAAGGATCTTTGTGATAGATAGGTAAACTATCTAAAGCTAAAATATGATCAGCAGTAATTGGTAAAATTGTGATGAAATTATTTTGTTGAGTAGTAATAATTTCTCCTAGACTTTTATTTAAAATTAATTTTCCTAACTGTTGTTTAATTTGAATTTCCCAGAGAGTAACTACACTCAATAATCTGAGATTATTTTTATCTGTTAATAACTCTAATGCGCATTCAGAAAGTTTTGACGGCTCACTATCCCACCAAATAAATGTATGTGTATCCAAGAGTAATTTCATGGATTTTGCAACCAAAATTCATCTGGCAAAGGTTGATCAAAATTATTATTCATTACCATAGAACCTAAATTTAATCCAGGTTGAGGTTGCTTTTCTAATTTCAATTTAATTTTATCAACCGGATTAAGTAGAGTTAATTTAGCGACCGGAATATTATCATTAGTAATAACTATCTCTTGGTCATCTTGAATCAAAGAAAGTAATTCAGCAAAACTGATTGGCAATTGTTTAAGGTCAAATGTCTTGTGTAACATAGCTGTCGAAAAAAAAATAATACTAATAATACGAATTTTTTTCTTTGGCATAAAAAATATTCTTTATTTTTATCATTATATCATATATTATCCGGTAATAGGGAGCACGATGGTGAAGGTTGTACCTTGTCCGATTGTGGAATCACAGGTAATTGTACCACCGTGTTTGTCTGTAATAATCTGATATGCGATCGCCATTCCTAAACATGTTCCCTTACCCACTTCTTTCGTTGTGAACCCTTGCTCAAAAATGCGGTTTTTCGTCTCTGATTTCATGTTGTGCCTGTTGTAAATCCTTGAAAGCTTGTTGTAAATCTTTGAGGGCTTGTTGTGATTGTTCATAGAGTTGGGCATTTTCTAGGCAAACCGCTGCTTGGGCACACAGAAATTGAATAATGGTGAGATGATTAGGGGTAAACACCCCTTTAGTTGTTGGATGTTCTAGGTAAACAATGGCAACCAATTGTCCTTGGTTGAGCAGTGGTAAACAGAGTACACTTTGGGGTTGATATTTGAGTAAATAGCCTTCGATAATACCAGAAATCTCCGTTTTGCCTTCGTCGATTAGTACAGGTTCTTGGGTATTTTTGACGTATTGAATGACGCGAATAGGAACAGAGCTTTCTGCGGTTAGGAGTTGGGAGTGCCTACTACTTTTAACAATACCATCCTCTGTCAGTTGTGCACTGCCCTCCAGTTGCCACTGCTCAGCTTGGGGAATGAGTAAAACTGCCTTTTGTGCGCCAGCATTGGTGAGAAATATCCGTACAATGTCGTCTATTATTTGGTCTAATTCAATGGTGCTAGATAGAGTTTGGGCAGCTTTTAAGATAGAAGCTAAATCCAAGGTGTCAGAGACTTGTGTGCTGTTAGTTTGAGTCAGTGTTTGAGTGAGACTCTCTAGTGTATCTAGGGCATTAAATTCAACCTCTTGTTTTTGTATAATAGGGGCAAGCAGTTGAGGATATTTTGCTTCTAGTTGGTCAGTCTTAGCCTTGGCTCCCCAGCGGGCATAGCAGTAATAAGCTTTTTGCATATAGGCTTCAGCAATAGTTTTTTTGCCCCAGTCAAGGTAGAATTTAGCCGCGAGTTCGTTAGCTAAGGCTTCTTCTTGGATATATTCGTTTTCTTTAGCTCCGGCTATAGCTTGGTCGTATAGCTCAATGGCTTGTAGCTTTTGTCCCAGCACTCCGCACTTTTCCGCTTCTACTAAGTCATACTTGTGCTGAAGGTTTTGAGATGCATATTGTGACCAATGATGTAACTTCTGTTGGTTTTCCGTAATTTGTGCTAAAACTATTGCAGAGATATAGTCATTTCCTTCTTTAACTTGAGATAAAAAGACCAGTGATTTATAAAAATAAAAGCAGGGCACAACAGCCATACCTGTAACTCCATCAAGATCTTCTTGAGCAATTTTAGTAAATTGGATGGCAACTTCATACTGCTCTAAAAGATAAGCTAAAAAGACTTTGTGGAAGGCAAACAAAAACACTCCTGTGCGATCACTGACTTGCTTATAATAGTCAAGTGATTGTTGCTCATCAACCAGAGATGGCAATAATAGTATGGAGTCAAAGGATGATTCAGTCAGTTGTGCTATTGACCAAATAAATGGAGTAAGCCATCCTTGAATACCTATCTGCTTAATTGACTTTACTGCTTTAGTGTAACGTTGAGTTTCCTCATAAAGCTCCTTGAGGTAAAACCCGCACAGAAACTTATGAGCACAATAACAATAGGCTGACAACGCAGCATTCTGTAGATCACCAATTTCTAGTCCAAAATAATAAGCATTTTGCAAATCAAAAATTGTATCTTGACAAGGATCTTGCCAGTGTTTTATAAAGCCATTAAAAAGTACATAAACTAAAGATTTAATTTCTATAGTTTGGAACCTCTCAAGTACATTGACAGCAAGTTTTCCAAAGCGGTAACCTTGCTGAATATCACCAATTTCACCGCAAAGAAATAAGCCGTAGGTCGCATAAGCATCAGCAGAAGTAGAGGTGTTGCCATATTGAAGACAAAGATTGACTTGCTTAGCAACAGCTAACATCAACAATTCTGGATTGGAAATATACATCGCTAATCCAGCAATGGTGATCATCCGCACAGCAGCCTCTTTATTGGGGTCCTCCATTAAATTGAAATGGATTACATCCTCAATCTCTATTGTCTTTAACAACTCATCATTTTGAGCAAAGGCAGTAGCGATTTCTGATTGTGTAACCTGTAAGGGCAATTGAATCCCTAAATTTTCCAAAAAATTAAGTCCTAATTGAATAGTGGCATCAAGTTGGTTTTGAGCGATCAGCGCTTGCACTTGAATTTCGTAGACCTTAGCCCCATCAAGAAATTGGCGAACTTCTTGGAGAACAACTTGTGCCAGATTTTCCATTTGGTCAAACTCCCCACATAAAAAGGCAATCTCTACAGATTCAAGATAAATTTCTAGATGATTTTGATAATCTGCTTGCCAAGTTTGATCAGTAATCAAGGCACGAGCCATATCGCAATAACCGTTAGCTGATTGGTAGGCAGTAGCTGCCTTAGCTTTTCGACTTGCTTGTAAGTTGAACTGGCTCAATTGATAGCGCTCCATTCGATCTATGATCAAAGCACTTCCGATATTGAGATGATTGACAATTTCAAAGATAAACTTCTCCCGCTCTGGTATCGGAGTATCAGCTACAAGGCTCTGACCAATCTGATAGTGATAGGTTGTTTTTTGAGCATCTGGAATTAAGTTATACGCAGCCTGTTGGATGCGATCGTGTAAAAAATGATAACTAACCGAAACACTGTCAATATTCCTTGTCGCACTTTGCTCTCCCTGGAAAAACTTGTAGATTTCACTTTCTGGAATCACAAACCCCTCTTGTAGAGATCGCCATAAATTCGTAGCAACCTCCTCTTGGCTTTGCTCACATACTACCGCCAACGTGGCTAAATCAAACTGATTACCAATGCAAGCAGCGATTTTCAAAATGTTCTGGGTTGCTTCCGGTAACTTCCGCAAACGCCCCACCATAAATTCCACCACATCATCCGTCAGTGCTAGTTGTCGCACCTGAGTCAAATCAGATTGCCAATGACCTGCGCTAGGGTCAAAAACAATACAACCCTCCCGGTGTAATCCCAACAAAAACTGGGTTGTAAAAAATGGATTTCCTTGCGTCTTTTGATAGACTAACTCTGATAAGGGAGCAGCAGTTTCAGTGGAACATAGTAATGTATCCGCCACCAAATTATTAATATCGAACTGTGCTAAGGAAGCCAATGTGAGCGTACTAATTATTGTCTTCTCTTGACGCATCTCATCCAGTGCCAGCATCAACAGATGAGCTGGGAAAACTTCATTATCCCGATAGGCTCCCAACACCAGTAGATACCCAGCTTCTGATTTACTGAGCAATAGTTTCAACAGGTTTAATGAAGCTGAATCGATCCATTGCAAGTCATCTAGAAAAATGACCAGAGGATGGTCTTTAGTCGTGAAAACTTGCACAAACTTGCTAAAGAGCAAATTAAAGCGGTTTTGAGCAGCACTACCAGAGAGTTCCGGTACAGTTGGTTGCTTACCAATAATACGTTCTAGTTCCGGAATCACCTCTAGTATGACTTGTCCACTACTACCGACAGCATCCAAAATTTTTTCCTTCCAACTCGCAAGAACAGGATCGGATTCCCCCAACAGTTGTCCCATTAAACTGCGAAAGGCTTGCACGAAAGCAGAAAAGGGCACATTGCGGTTGAATTGGTCAAATTTGCCTTTGATAAAGTAGCCTTGTTTTTCGACAATTGGCTTATGGACTTCATTAACTACGGCAGTTTTGCCAATACCTGAGAATCCGGCTACCAGCATCATTTCTCCATTACCCCCAGCCACTCTCTCAAAGGCATTGAGCAGAGTTTGCACTTCTTTTTCTCGTCCATAGAGTTTTTCAGGGATGAGGAAGCGATCGCAAATATCCCGCTCCCCAAGCTCCAATGGTAAGATTTCTCCTGTAGCTTTCCATTGTTGCCAGCACTGTTCTAAATCATGCTTCAAACCCAAAGCACTTTGATACCGTTCCTCGGCATTCTTTGCCATTAACTTGAGAATAATGTCCGAGATGGCTTCTGGATAGGGATTGCCCTGAGTATCTAGTAGTTCACTTGGTGCTAAGGCCTCTTTGGCAATATGGCAATGCAGTAACTCCACCGGGTCATTACTTTGAAATGGCACGATTCCTGTGAGCAGTTTGTAGAGGGTGATACCCAGGGAGTAGAAATCCGTGCGATAGTCTATTCCCCGGTTCATGCGCCCAGTTTGCTCCGGGGAGATGTAGGCTAGGGTTCCTTCTAGAACATTAGGGTTGACTAGTTGTTGCTGTTCTTTGGGGAGTAAACTTGAAATGCTGAAGTCAATGAGCTTGACTTGGTGAGTTTCAGGGCACATCAAGATATTAGCTGGTTTGATATCTTTATGGATGATACGCTGTTGACCCAGATAATGCAGAGCAGAAGCTAGTTTAAGGGCAATGCTGAGGAATTTACTTAAATCACCACCGGAGTTTTGCCAATATTCCAGCAGGGAAAGGGCTCCTTCATCTGGCATCACCAAAGCATAGCCGTTAACGTAACGCTCCAGGGAGAGAGGTTGAACAATAGTAGGATGTTCCAGATTACGGGTGATAATGTATTGGTTACGAAACCGGACTAAATCATGGAAGTTCGGATGAGGATTGCGCAGAACTTTGATGATGACAGATTGCTGATCAGTGTCTCTGATAGCTCGATATACCAGGGTACGGGTTCCGGCATAGATAGGGAGAGCTTCTTGATAACCAGCTAAGTTGAGCATCGTCATCACCAGAGATTAGGTTAAGCAGTGCAGACAGTTGATTTATCCCTCAATTATCCGATATGAAGATCAGAAACTGGTCATATCAAGGAATTAAGCCTTAAATGAGTGTTTCTTCGTCAACCTAACTAGGGTTTGCTGCATGAGTATGGAAGCTATGCCAGACAAGAATTTCAAGCATTTTTCCCTGAAAAAGTGCAAGGAAATTGTATCGATGGGTTCAATTTCCTTGCACTTTCATGGGAAATCCTTGAGTAACCTTGGGGAATGGAAGTGCTCAAAACGAGGATAAATGCTTCATTCCTTCTTACTTATTACTTTTTACTTGTTACTTGTTACTTATTCAGCAAGCCCTAACTACCCAGAGATAGGCAGTACAATCGTGAAGGTTGTGCCTTGTCCGATTATGGAATCACAAGTAATTTTCCCACCGTGTTTCTCTGTAATTATTTGATGTGCGATCGCCATTCCTAAACCTGTTCCCTTGCCCACTTCTTTCGTCGTGAACCCTTGCTGAAAAATACGGTCTTTTGTCTCTGATTTCATGCCGTAACCATTGTCTTGAATCTCAATTTTTACCTGAGTATCACTCAGCATACCAGTGTGAATGATGATTCTATTCGGTTGGGTTTCAATCTCGCCATAGGTTTTACCTTGATTGACTTCCTCAAAAGACTCAATGGCATTAGCCAGGATGTTCATAAACACCTGATTGAGTTGGCTAGGAAAGCATTGTACTTCTAGGATTTCTTGATAGTCTTTAACTACTTCAATTTGGGGGCGTTTGTTATTCGCTTTCATACGATGGTTGAGAATGACTAAAGTGCTATCAATCCCTTGATGGATATTGAAGCTCACTTTTTGGTCTTGCTCCTGA
>JAAHGL010000233.1 GCA_010692635.1 Symploca sp. SIO2C1
AATCCAATAAACACATTTTGTAAAATTTGTCAATAAACTTAACCGTAACCTGGAATCCCCATTCCCTCGTGACAATTTCTCTAACTCGTTTTCAAATGGGCGAACGGTGAGTTGTTACTTGTTACTTGTTACTTATTAAGCAAGCCCTACTTACTAAACTTCTGACGCATACGAGTCACAAAAATATCCACCTCTGGCAAATTCAGTCTAGTCGCTAATAAAGCAAAAATAGCTAAACCAGCTATCCCAGCTAAACTTAACTGTAACAGTCCTAACCAAAGATTACCGATACCCAAAACTTGCTCACAACCCCAACTGACACCCCAACTAGCTAAACCAGCAAAGACACCACTAACTGCTAATCCAAGAATCGGCAAAATCCACTCCCGCCAAGGTAAGCCATTAAGTTGTTTATTCAACAGCCACAACAGTAGCACCATAGAAGTAATATTTACCCCAACAGTGGCAAATACGATACCTGGCGTACCAAAAGCATCTACCAGAAAATAATCCAGCACAGCATTGAGAAAGATATTAAACACACTGATGCGAAATGGTGTTTGCCCATCTTCCAAACCATAGAATACCCTGACTAAAACATCCCGTCCTAAGTAGACGAACATACCAATACCATAAGCCATCAGTACTGGAGCGACCTGCATCGCTGCCTGCTCATCAAAAGCTTGGCGCTCATAGACTACCCGCACAATCGGCATTGCCAAAGTCACCATCAAGGCACTCAGAGGGAACATGGTGAGAGCAGTCAGAATCATACCTTGGCGAATTCGCTGCTTGAGTTCTGGCCAATTTTCAGGAGCAGCTAGGCGAGAAAATACTGGCAGCAGAGGCACTAAAATTACATTGGAAATAATGCCTAAAGGTGTATTAACCAAAAGATTGGCAAAATTCAAGCTAGCACCAGCACCTGGAAGATAAGAGGCAAAAAATAAGTCGGTGTAAACATTAATATGGAGCATCCCAGAAGAAAGGGTTGCCGGTGCCATTACCTGAAAAACTTCCTTAACTCCTGGTAGACGCCAGTTAAATCGCAGCCGTAACTTGCCCATATTAATGCGCCATTGAGCTACCAGCTGCACTAACCACTGGAGAATTGCTCCAACGAGAGTGCCACCTGCTAATACAGCTCCCCCTAACTGGGCGTATTGGGGTAAGCTAATTTTTTCCCCTAGTTGCAGTGCCAAAATACCCAAGCCGCCAATAACTGCAACACTAGAAAACAAGGGACTTACAGCAGGCAACCAATATTGCTCCGCAGCATTAAGAGTGCCAAAGCCAATACCAATAAACCCTCCCAGTACTGCTAGGGGAGCCATAATTTGTAACTGTTGAATGGCAATCGCGCGGACTTCCAACCCTTCCGGTGTTTTCAGAAAACCAGGGGCAATCAGATCAATAAAGACTTCGGCAAATAGCACCAAGGCGATGGTAACTAATATTAGAATACACCCCACCAAGGTAGTCACAGTTTCCACTAACCGAGGAGCTTCTGATTGATCGCGCTTAGCGAGTACACTAACTAAAGCACTGTGGAATGGTCCATTAATTCCCCCCAACAGCACAAATAAGAAACCAGGGATAATATAAGCGTAGAAGTAGGCATTAGCAACTGGTCCCACACCAAAGGCAGCCGCTATCACCTGCTGACGCACTAACCCAAAAACTTTACTAATCAGCGTGGCAACCGCTACAATCCCCGCAATACCCACCAAGGAGCGAGAAGGCTTTTGTTTGTCAGACACAAATCATTAACAATTACTCAATAACTAATAACATATAACCCATATCAGGCTCTTGGGATCAACACCCAATTGTAAAAGGCGATCGCGTAACTGTTGATACAGATAAAAGCTTACAATAGGAACCCATCACATCCGATTGACAGAGAAATCCTCCATCTGTACGATATAGACCCTCCCAAAAGGATTTCATCTCATCCGCAGAATTATAAGGAGCATACCTGAAAACCCCGTGACTTTAGTCCGGGGAGTGTCAACCCACTGGAATGACCAAATCTGGTAAAATTCCGGCAGGAAGCAATGATTTTTGGTTGTCGATTGTAGATTGTTATTTTGGAGGAATCCCTCTAGACACCAATAAGCTGGAGCAAATATTAGTTATCTGGTAAAAAAGAACTACTGTATTTTCCGGAAAATCATCGGTTTTTGCAGTAACCTTCAAAGTATTCTCAGCTTCAGGGCAAATTTTGATTCCGGGAGAAGCTAAATTGCTACCTCTAGCTAGGGCGATCGCGTAACAGTGGTCAAAAATGAAGTTCGTTGTAAGATTGAGTTGCCCAGTAAGTATACTTTCTCATGGGTGATGTAGGCAAACCTCTTTCTTAGAACTGTTTCCCAATTGGTAACTGTCAACCACCACCAATTGTAAAACTCAAGGCTAAGGAAAAAAATCAATTTTTGCCCTCATGTTCAACGGTGTTCAAAGGAGTGAAGAAAACCTAACGTGGCGAACCATCATCTGTTTGTTTGGCAGCGCAGTATTTCGGTTGTAGCTGCTGCTGCCCTTGGTTTTATGGCTGGCTTCAGTTTAACAGTAGATAAATCAATTTCTCAGAAAGCTGTTAACACAATTACCTTGCCTTTGGGAGAGCAAAGCCAAAACACTGCCAACTCTCAATCTTTAACTGCGCAGCCAAATGAACCATTTAAACAACTTGTTGCTAAATTAATGGAGGCGGAAAAAGCAAAACGACTTAACCCTCCTGTTCCTGCTCAGTTTAAAGCAAAAACTATTAATGACATCCCCCTAAGTAGTGGCGAAAAAGTCATTGCTTTAACTTTTGATGATGGTCCTTGGCCAAAGACCACTAACGAAATATTGTATATCCTTAATAAAAACAACATTAAGGCTACTTTTTTCTTCATAGGAAGAAATGTGCAAACCTTTCCACATCTTGCCAAGCTAGTTGCAGAACACGGTCATGCTGTGGGTAACCATAGCTGGAGTCACCCTTATCACCAACACAGTACTGCTGCAGCTGCTCAGCAAATAGACAGGACAACTAAGTTAATCTACAAACTTACTGGTATCAAGACCACTATGTTTCGACCGCCAGGGGGTTACCTAACAAATGGGTTGGTAGCTTACGCCCATACCCAAAATTATGTGAACGTTATGTGGTCAGCTGATTCTATGGATTATGCTGTTTCCTCACCAACATTGCTCCGTAATGTAATGAACCAATCTTCTCCGGGAGGGATCGTACTAATGCACGATGGTGGTGGTAACCGTATGGGTACTGTAAATGCTCTACCAGAAATGATTAATCAACTCAGAAAACAGGGTTACAAATTTGTCACTGTGCCGGAATTGATGGAAATGCGAGAGAAAGAACTTCAGGCAAATAAAGGCTGAATTATAACGCATTACATTGTGAAATCATTTCTGGGTAATGGTTTCACAATGTGTTAGTTAAAAGTCCCCTAACTGGCGGTAACCATCCACTGCGCAGGAAAGATAACTCAACTTACTAGTTACAAAAAAGTTACTTCAGAAGCGACGATCGTAAACTCCAGTAAGTATTAGGTTGGGTTACGTAATTCTCTATTCAATCTGACAAACAAATATAGGAGTTACGCACTGTACAAAAGTACTATTGATTTGCGTTGTTTCAGCCGTTTGATTGCAGTTTTTGGATATAGCGATCGCTAATCTGCATTGGAAAAATTACACCAAAACATCGAATAGACATAGCTGCATATCTAAAGATTTCTGTCAATGCGTAACTCCTATGTTTCCTGATGTGCAGAAAAATATTCGTATAAGTGAGTGACTCCTATAAGATGAAAAATGAACACTCTAGAACAGAACCTAGATGAAGTGAAACGCATTCAGGAATTGCGTGCCGAAGCCAAACGTATGCGCAGACGCGCAGATAGAGAAACCAAAAAAGCCCTCGAAGATTTGGAGGTATACATCAAACAGTATGACGAAGGATTGAAAGTATGCCCGGAAATCCGGCAATGCATGAATGACAACCCTTGGTTAAAAGATTGCTATCCGACATACTGGGAGGCTTGTGCTAGCTAATCCCTCCGTTTCTGAAGGGTTGCAATCGCCGATTTCAAGAAAGAGTCTAACTTCTCCCGCCCTTTATCAGTGAGTACATCGGATTGCCTGTTCGCAATTTTGGTAATGATATTATTGCAGATTATCTGCAAGACTTCAGATTGGATGGGAAATGGTAGATTAAAATTAACTCCCGTGAAATGCGGGTATTCGGGTTTGACAAGACATGTCGCTATATGTAAAAGCACCTCGTCGATATCGGTTTCAAGCTGCATCCGTTTCTCATCTGAATCTAGTTGTTCGTCTGCTACTTGTGTGTGTTGATTGTTATCTAGGTAATAGCTAACTCCTTCACGTCTAATTAGTTTATAATTCGAGAATAACCATTCACCAGCAATCAGATAAAGTTTGGCGAGCATGTCTGCTTCTTGCTCACGTTTTGTAGCTCCTTCATATGCCTCGTTTTGCTTACGTACGGTCTTCTGGAAGTTGGCAACTTTTTCACGCATTTCTGCTGCTTGGCTGGTGTGCGAATCCCCAGCTAATTCATCCACGGCTATCAAGTTTTCAGCAGCATTTGTGAGGTCTTCTTCAACTAGCGGATTGCCCAGTAAGGAAACTGAAGAATCGCTGTCTAATATCTTGATTAATTCATCAATTTTTTGGCTGATTGTGGCTATTTCTTTACGCTTTTCTCTTTCTTTTGTTGCCAGGAGTTTTTCCATGAGTTTCAGGAGCTTTATTTCTACAGATTTTTCCTGTCTACTGTCTGTGTTTTCCGTTACATTTCCTTCATCTGCAAGCAGATTGTATTGGCTATACTTTAAACAGAATGTTCTATCATATTTGGCTTTTTCCCAATTCTTAGCCAATTTAACTTGGTCAAGATCTAGATATCGCACACCTCGAAACTTAGCTTCAAAAATATCTGCATCTGTTAAATCTGTTTCGCGTAAATCGGCTCCGCGCATAAATGCTCCTCGCAAGTCAGCACCCTTTAAATTTGCTTGTTCTAAAATCGCGTTATTAAGATTAGCTCTACCAAGTCTTGCCTTCTGTAAATTAGTGATTTTTTCTGTGGTTCTAGTCCTTCCATTAAAAGTCATTTCTGGTTCACGTACCTGGAGGTTTGCACCTTCAAGATTTGCTCCCCAAAGCTCTGCTTCTTCAAGATTTGCTCCCTGTAACTTGGCACTTTGTAGCTTGGCTTTATAAAGATTCGCCCTCTGAAGATTGGCACCAATAAGCAATGCATCTTTAAGATTTGTGCGTTCGAGGTCAGCGTTTGGTAAGTTGATTTCAATTAAATCAGCTCCGTCTGCATCAAGTCCCCGAAGCGAAATGCCTTCTTCATTTAGTTCCTCTAATGCCTGAATTCTGGCACCACTCGTCTCTGCATCACGGGCACCGTCAATTAATTGCCATGCTTGACGTTCAGATTGTTTTTTGCGTTCACCAGCACCCATAAGGTATAAAAACGCTGCGATGATGACGCTAAGATTCTGAACTTGGTCCAAAAATTTTGAGTTCGTAATTTTGCAAATAATGTAGTTTAAAGAATTACTATCAGTGCACTGAGTTTTTTCCTGATTATCTTTGTTACTATTTTCTCCTAGGTACGTTGGTTCTAAAAAAGCCGTTGCAACAATTACAATCAAACTTAGTCCAATAGCAATTGGTACAGGACATTTTTTTAGGGACAGTTGCAAGAAATGACCTAAAGTTGCCAAGCTAAATTTAGCTTTAGTCATAGGGTAGATAACTTGGTTGACAGATAAAAGTGTTCATAATAAGATGCCAACCCAATGATCTATATGATCTATGGAACTGAGTAGATGAGTAGATTGCTTAAAGACCAGGGATACTATAACCCAGGGCAAGTCAATCTAAATTGTTCCTCTACCTTTTTATCATCATATATAGCAGAATGTCACTTCAAGCACTGGTGCAATCTGCTTGCAGCAGCGCTTGCGCTATCGCAAGCTGTAGGGTGGACTGAGATCTTCCACCAAGCCCAAAAAATCGAAAAAACCGGATTTTGAGAAGCCGAAACCCTATTGAATTCATTGTAATTTGGCTCAAAATCCGGTTTTCAACATCAGGTGCAAGATCTGAGGTGAACATGGTCAAAAATTTAAAACACCTGCGATAGGATTCAAAATCATGCCCACCTTATACCTACGTCTGACTAAGGTTAAACAATAACCAACAACAAGCAACCTACTGCACCGAAGTTAACTCCCTTTCTTCCACAGTTTCCGGACTAGCTGCCAGGCTATCAGCTTCTGAAGGCGGTACAACTTGCCAGAATTGGGGGAGATATTCAGACCAGTTACGCAGAATCATCTGAGCTTTAGGACTGTCAGTGTACTCTGCATGAGATTGAATGAGCTCCTTGAGCTGCTGTTCTCCCTTTTGGGAAGTAACCCGTTGAATTTTGACAATTTCCGGGTTGACTTTGGCTGGGAAACTACCATCTTCATCCAGGAAATAGGCAAAACCACCAGTCATACCGGCGCCAACATTGCGCCCTACATTACCTAAAACGACAATCACACCACCAGTCATATACTCACAACAGTGGTCACCAGCTCCCTCAATCACTGCATAACCTTTGGAGTTGCGGACGCCAAAACGCTCACCAGCTCCACCATTAGCAAACAGAGTGCCGCCAGTAGCACCGTAGAGACAGGTGTTACCAGCAATCACGTTTTTGGCTGGGTCGTAGGTGGCTTCTACTGGTGGCTTAATGATGATCTTACCGCCATGCATACCTTTACCTACATAGTCATTGGCTTCACCAGTTAAGATGAGAGTCATGCCAGGTAGATTGAAAGCACCAAAGCTTTGACCAGCAGCACCACGGAAATTGAGGTTTATTTGTCCTTCAAAACCAGTGTTGCCATACTGTTTAGCAATAGCACCAGCTAAACGAGCTCCTACAGTTCGGTCAGTGTTAACTATTTCTAGATCCTTAGTCACAGAACCTTGGTTGCGGATGCAAAGCTGAATTTCCGGGTCACTCAGTAGCTGATCATCAAGTACAGATCCATTGTCGTGAACCTCTCCATGGTTGAGGAAACTGCGGTCATTCCGAGTATCCGGCAATTGGAGCAAGCAATTAAGATCCAGCATAGATGTCTTAGTTAGCTGGATATTTTCCCGCATTTTCAACAGATCAGCCCGACCGATAATATCTGTCAAAGAGCGGTAGCCTAGTTTTGCCAGGAGCGATCGCACTTCTTGGGCAATAAAGTAGAAAAAGTTGACTACATGCTCTGGAATACCCGTAAAACGCTTGCGCAGTTTTTCTTGCTGAGTGGCAACCCCCACAGGACAGTTGTTGGTGTGACAAATCCGCGCCATGATGCAGCCTTCAGCAATCATGGAGACTGAGCCGAAGCCGTATTCTTCTGCTCCCATCAATGCTGCCATTACCACATCCCAACCAGTCTTTAAGCCACCATCAGCTCGCAGGAGGACGCGATCGCGCAGTTGGTTTTCCATCAGTACCCGATGTACTTCTGTTAAACCTAGTTCCCAAGGAATACCTGCATGTTTAATGGAACTCAATGGAGAAGCACCAGTGCCACCATCATGACCAGAAATTTGGATGATATCAGCGTTGGCTTTAGCTACTCCAGCAGCAATAGTACCAATACCAATTTCGGCCACCAGTTTCACCGATACTCCAGCCTGGGGATTAATCTGATGCAAGTCAAAAATCAGTTGAGCTAGGTCTTCAATAGAATAGATATCGTGATGAGGTGGGGGTGAAATCAGAGTTACTCCTGGTTTAGAGCGTCGTAGCATAGCGATGTAGGGACTTACCTTCTTGCCCGGTAACTGCCCCCCCTCCCCAGGCTTAGCACCCTGAGCAATTTTAATCTCAGTTTGCTTGGCACTCATCAGATACTCTGGTGTTACCCCAAAACGACCCGATGCTACTTGCTTAACTGCCGAAGAAGCGATATCTCCCTGGTGCAAGCCTTGAAGATGGGGGAAGGTGACAGAATGTCCCGTCTCATCCACATCATTAATCATTTTGAAGCGCATTGGGTCTTCTCCACCCTCACCGCTGTTGGATTTACCGCCCAGCCGGTTCATAGCAATAGCTAAGGTTTCGTGGGCTTCTCGGGAGAGGGAACCGAGGGACATGGCTCCAGTACAGAATCGTTTAACAATTTCTTCTACAGATTCGACTTCCTTAAGCTCGATACTAGCTCGGTCACTATGGAAGTCCAACAAATCTCGCAGAGCCGTTGTCGGTCGTTCTTCTAAGAGTTTCTGATATACGTCATAATGGTCATAGGCTTGTTGATTGTCAGAAGTTTGTTTGCCATTGTTAGATGATTGTGCGCGGACAAAGGACGAAACTGCCTTGTGCAGAGCTTTAGCCATTTCGGGGCTATTCATGTGATACTCACCCCCAGGACGGTAGTTGACAAAACCAAAGTTCTCTAGTTTTTTGGTTGTCAATTCTGGGAAAGCCCGTTGGTGGAAAGCAATTACCTCCTGAGCTAAGTCAGGCATACTCAAGCCACCCAGTCGGGATGTCGTCCCATTAAAAGCCAATGCCAATAAATCTGGACCAATACCAATCGCTTCAAAAATCTGTGCTCCGTGGTAAGAAGACAGCAAAGAAATCCCCATCTTCGAGAGGATTTTCAACAAGCCAGCTTCCAATGCTTTGCGGTAATTTTTTTGAGCCTCTTCTATGGTAAGACTATTAATTTTGCCACGTGCCATTAGTTTCTGCGTCCTGTTGTCTGCCCACCAGTTCCGCACAGATTCCCAAGCTAGGTAAGGACAAACTGCTGATGCGCCATAACCAATTAAGCAGGCCAAGTGATGAGTACTCCAGCATTGAGCCGTTTCAGCAATGATCGAGGCCTTCATCCGTAGTCCTTGACGGATAAGATGATGGTGAACAGCACCTACTGCCAGTAAAGGAGGAATGTAGCTGTAGCTTTGCGAGAGTATACTTCCAATTTTGGTAGCGGAGTTATCTCCAAGGAAATCGCTCAAAATCAGAATCTTTTTCCCTTCCCTGACAGCCTCAGCAGCTTGATTGCACAAATGACGCACAGCTGTTTCTAGTCCCTCAGGACCAGCAGCAATCTCAAATAAGGTAGATAGTTGAGCAGTGGCAAAACCTGAGGTTTTCACTGCTTCCAATTCCGCCTCATTAAGTATTGGTGTCTGGAGCTTTAATAACTGGGCATACTCTGGTTTTGCTTCTAACAGATTACCTCGCTTACCCAGCTCCATACTCAAAGACATCACCAAACTTTCCCGCAGAGGATCAATAGGCGGATTGGTTACCTGAGCAAAGCGCTGCTTGAAGTAGTCATAAAGTAAGCGAGGTTTACCAGAGAGCACCGCTAAGGGAATATCATCTCCCATGCAGAAAGTGGGTTCTTTCCCTTCGGTAACCATTGTCTGGATAATCATCTCCACATCCTCAGCTGTATAGCCAAAGGCTGTCTGCTGGCGGAGTAATTCCGAAGTCTCTAGCCAGGGAGTATCGCCAAAGGATTGGGTTTCCAAAACCACACGATGCTGCTGGAGCCACTTACCGTAGGGTTCCTGGGTAGCAATTCTCTGTTTGATTTCCCAATTTTTCAGGATTTCGTGGGTTTCCAAGTCCACAGCAATCATTTGCCCTGGTCCAAGTCTACCCTTTTCTATGATTTCTGTTTCTGGTAACTCTACGACACCAGCTTCTGATGCCACAATGACATAGCCATCTCGGGTAATGCTATAACGAGCAGGTCGTAGTCCATTGCGATCAAGGGTGGCTCCTACTTTCTTGCCATCACCGAACACTAACATCGCTGGACCATCCCAAGCCTCCTGAATACCACTGTAGTATTCGTAAAAATCAACAATTTCGGGATATTGTGCCAAATCTGGTTGATTTTGATAAGCTTCTGGCACCATAATCATAATTGCTGCCATCGGACTACGCCCAGAGCGCACCAATAACTCGAACACGTTATCCAGTGTTGCTGAGTCACTATTTTCAGAACGTACAATCGGTTTGAGGTCATCTAGGGAGGATCGGTTAGAACCTTTACCATTCCCTGTTTCCCAGCAAGGATGGGTTAAGTCTGCCTCTCTCGCCATCATCCAGTTGATATTGCCCAATAGCGTGTTGATCTCCCCATTGTGTCCCAACAACCGCATTGGCTGAGCTAGTGGCCATTTGGGCATCGTGTTGGTGCTAAAACGTCGATGATAAACGGCAAAGGCACTTTGATAATTAGGATTTTTTAAATCTGTATAGAATTCTCCTAGCACTGCTGAGCGCACCATGCCCTTGTAGATGATCGTGCGACTAGAAAAGGAACAAAAATAGAGATCCTCAGACCACTTAATACTAGTTTTACACTCTAAAACTTTGCCAATTCGACGCCGAGTTTTGAACAATTTACGCTCTAGCTCGTCTCCTTGTTGATTTGGGGAATGTACTATTACTTGTTCGATTCGAGGTTGATTTGCTCTTGCTTGAACTCCCAATAACTCAGTTTTCACTGGTACTATGCGCCAACCCAAAACACTCAACCCTGCTTGAGCTAAGACTTCCTCAACAATTTTACGGGTTTGGTTGAGTAAATTCGTTTCTTGAGGCAGGAAAACCATACCCACCGCTAACTGCTCCGTTGGCGGCATCTCTATGTTCAATTCGGCAAACCAAGGCTTGAATAATTCCCAAGGAATTGCAGTCAATAAACCAGATCCATCTCCAGAGTCTTTGTCCGCACTACAACCACCTCGGTGCTCTAGACAGCCCAAGGCAGATAAAGCCTGTTCAATCAGCCTATGACTTGGCTTCCCTAGTTGAGATGCAATAAACCCAACACCGCATGCATCCCGCTCTTCCACTAACCATCGTTGACCAGGATAAGGCTTACCTTTATGCAGTGGCAACGCCTGGAAGGTCTGGCTCAGTTGATGTTGTTGTTTGTCGTTGATGCTCCTGTTATCCATTGAATAATTCACGTTTTTCCTGATATAAAGTTGAAGGGTTTAAGGGTGTTGAGCCCTTAGCAAACTCATACCTTGCTTAGACCAAATTGCCAGAGAAATTAGCCACAATCTACGCTAATGGTATAGTTTCTATAGTCACTCCTGTAATAATTATCTGCTCAACTATTTTCTGTAGCTGACATAAGGGCTACACATTCGGTAAACAAAAGGTTAAATTTGACTAGGCTGAGACTTGTGATAATAATTGGGTCTTAACTTGTTAGTAAGGAATTCACTTATTTGGGCTGCTGACAACCACATCGCGGCAGAGCGAGGGAATAGCCATATTATAGGAAATGCTGTCATCTGGCAATCCTAAGGAATACATTATCTTTTATGTCACTTTGACTACAGAATAATTAATTGAATTGTTGTAAGGAAGTTAGAGCACTGAATCCTATTCCTTGTTTTGAGATCTTCAACCTCTTCCGACAGGAGTCCCCCGTTATAGCCGCAAGGCTTAACGGTGCTCAGAATGTCGGCCAGGATGTCACCCACTGACGAGTAATTTAGTAGAGCGCTTGAGCGGCTTGACTTTGTTGGGA
>JAAHGL010000234.1 GCA_010692635.1 Symploca sp. SIO2C1
AACTACCGTGTATACAAGATTCTCACCGAAATAGGTCAAGATCTTGCTACCCCCCTTATTCCCCCCTTACTAAGGGGGGAAATCTTGTCCTCCCCCTTACTAAGGGGGAGCTAGAGGGGGTCAACCCTGACAAAGGTAGGTTTTTAATATTTCGCTGAAGATGAGACAAGGGAGGAAAGTAGGAAAGTAGACAAGGAAGATTTTTCACGAAAAACTGGGCTTTTGGTGCGTCTTGGATTTTTGATAACAGAACAGAAATTGGTACGGTTTTCCTCCCTTGTCACCTTGTCTGCCTTGTCCACCTTGTCTTGTCCCAACCCGACAGTAAAAAACCTACCCTTGTGAGGGGGGTCAACCCCCAACCAATTCGCCAACAACATCCTCAAGTTCACCGGCTAATAGCTAAAGTCCACGCTTTGTGGACTGAAGATTTCTGGGAAGATTGAGTCATCTAAAGATGACTTGAGCTATGAGCAAGGAACTTAAGTTCCTTGTGGAGCATGAGTTTTACGTTAAGTTGACACCAATGCCGAATACTTCCCCCCGACATCTAATTCTGGTTAAATATTTTCCTTAAGTTCAATCCTCTTCTTTCAAGGAGAGGTAATTATCCATTATCCATTGTTCATTATCAATTGTTGAATCAGCAAGCCCTACCTATCTTGAACAGATATCTCACATTCTTGCTCTCTACCAATTCTGGCATCGAACTCAGATTCTTCAATCGACAAGGCTGAACCAACTAGAGGCTCTTGCTCAAGTTGTTCTAAACCAATAACTCTTAATAAGGCAGCCCAAGCCTCAGGAATACTATGGATTTGGGGTAAATCAGTAGCAGCATCATACCAAATTCTGTTTCTTTCGTAGAAGGTAATGCGTTCTTTCAAGGTAGTTGTCGATAACTGACTTTTCAGACTAGTGATATCAACTTTTTGTACCAATCCTTGATGAAAAACATATGACTCGTCAGAGCCACCATAAAGCATGAAAGTCCATTTATACTGCTGATTATTCTTTAGCGGTTTAGCTGTAGTCGGTAGGCTAACACTAATGAAACCAGGTGTTTTAGCAAGCTCTAAATGAGTCTCATAGATACTATTCTTCTGTTCATCTTCTAAGGAAAACTTTCCTAAACTGACGCGATTCGTGGGATAGGGAATATAAAACCAAAAAGTTGGATGTTCAGTAAGCGTTAAGCCAGCAAACTCATAATCAATAACCGGCAACAAAGGCGTAAAAGGTATAATAAAATCTGTATCTCCCTGGAAGCAAGGACCACGAGTTCCTGCTGGTTCTCTTCCAGTAGGCATAGCTCCATCTGGAGGTGGTTGTCGAACCTGAGTGCCTGCTATATCCGTGCCAGTAGGTTTTCCTTGCTCTGGCAGTGGCTTTCGATTATCTACTTGTGTGTTCAGGTTGCTATCTTGTGCCAGTACTGGTGCAGCTTGGTGGAAATAACCAAAGCGTGAAAAAGGGTTAAAAATCTTACTGTACAAGTTTTCTTCCCTTCTGCCTTCTTGCACTAATTTCAGGGAACTGGAAATATCAACCAGTAATACTAAGGCAATTATTAGAGTAGCTGGCAATTTAAGCATGATTTTGCTTACCTTTATTACTAATGATCAATGTAGTATCTGCAGCCACGATTATGCCAGTAATTACCAATGCTAAGGCTGATGGTACAAGAGGCAACAAAACACCTGCTTCTAATAGCAAGATAAAACAAATGCCGTCTAGAAAAATGATTAAGGCCACTACTGCTAGTCCTCGATGTAGGAGTGATTTAAATTTCCAGATGACTATACCCCCTACAAGAGACCAAATAGTTACCCAAAGTGCCTCACCCCAAAGAGGTAAAAATCCTAACAGGGGGCGTTGCTCCTCAACGGCACTGACTAGTTGGCTCACCATTTGAGCATGTAAAAACAAGCCTCGTATTTCCTGATTGTAAGGGGTGTTGAATTCATCTTTGGCAAGAATGGGATCTGTAACACCAATCAGAATAATGCGATCGCGAATAAATTTGGGTTCTACCTGCTCGGTTACAATTTCGGTAAGGGTAACTCGCTTCGCTAAATCATCAAGGGAGTTAAAAGTACGGTAATTGAGCAGTATTTGATGTCCCTGAATGAGTTCCCTTTGTTGATAAAAACCTGGTTTAGCTTTTAAGATGTCAAAACCCACAGGAGCAATTTGCCAGGAGTCAGGAGTGGGAAATTTGAGGGTATATCCCTGAGCTTCTAAGTAGTAGAGTGCTAGTTGAGCATTGAGGGAATAAGTAGCAATACAGGGAGATTGCCCAGGAGGAGTTGCCGCTAACAGCTGACGACGAATAATGCCATCTGGATCCTCGACAACATCCATAAAGCCAACTTGCTCTTGAGTAATACCAGGAATCGGTTTAATGCCGGGAAATTTTTCTTCAGGGTGTGCGCAGGGAAAAATCACATGCTGATTTTGCTGTAGGTACTGCACTAAATCAGCTGTAGGTTGATATTCTGGTAGATCTCGATGGATGTCAAAACCAATAATTTGGGGTTGATGCTTGTCCAACTTTTTCAGCAGCTGTAGCATCATCCCATCACTTAAGGGATATTGCTCCTCCAACTGTTCAATATCCTCTTGAGAAACTTCAACAATTAACAAGTGCTCATCACGTCCCTCTACTGGACGTAACTGCATTAGTTGATCAAATGCTTTTAGTTCCCAAGACTGTAGTATACCAAGCGATCGCACTGCCATCAGTAAGATAGTTACCGCCACACTGATAAAACTGATAGTTAACAAGGCAGGCACTTTTGATGGGAGAGGGGGGGGTATTGGATTGGGTTTCTCCTCAACTGGAGGAGCAGGAGGGATGGAATATCCTCTTAACCCTTCCCAAGTCGGCGGTACCACTGCTGGATTCTCGAAAGTCACTGGCAACCAGCTAGCACCGGGAAATTTGTCTTCTATCCCCTGTAACCTTTCCCGCGCTCTGCGTACCGCTAAATTAAAAGAACATCCCCCAGCAAACTCCTGAAGAAAATACCTCAAAAACTCCTGTGCCACTTTATCTGGCACTGGCTCCCGCATGACAATCATTTGGGGAATCTGTAAATCTGCTAGCTGCCGTGCTAACCCCAACCCATCACAAGAGTTAAAAATCGCTATTTGCAAACCTCGCTTAATCGCTTCTTTGAGGGCTTTGCTTAATTGCTCAATCGTTAAACTCTCAGTAGAATTTAGATAAATACAACCAGTTTCACCATCAGCTTGTGTTACACTATGGCCAGCAAAAAATAGGATATCCCATCCCTGTTGAGCCCACAGTTGCTCATTGACTTCTTGTCTTTGGGGTTCGACTAAAAAGACTGTCTGCGCATCTGGTAAATTTTTTAGAGAATCTTTGTCTACCTCAATATTAATGTCAGTGCTATCTCCGAGAATCGCCAAAATTCTCACCTGTGCTGTATCATTTTCTGCAGTTGTTCCTCCATCAATATTGGGGGGACTTATAGAAACTTCAGCATAGGGATAATCCTCAAAAAATCGCCAAATATACCAAGGCAACTGTCTAAGTTCGTTGTTTTCCGTTTGAATAATGAAACGAATTTCCTGATTACGATCTAATCTTTGTTGGAGTTGCCGGTAGATGTCACTAAATTCCTCAGCATCAAGCCACCTATCAATCTGTTTTTTTAACTCTTGACCAACTTCATAGAAATCAATTACGGAAACACGATTTACGTTAGGCTCCGGATCAATTATAATACCTTCATCATCTTGCTTTTTTCGTAACGGTTCGTCAACAAGTAGCTCACCGATAGAACGAGCCTCATAGAGTAACTCATAGAGCAACTGCCAACGACGGTAAAGCTCAATAATTGTTGGTTGTGCTGGTAAACTGCGGGTAAGTTGCCAATCTACAGTCTGCCTCTGTGACTGTAGCTGAACTATGACAGAGGGAAAACCAGTTTGTAAGTCACCGTTACCCAGATTCAATGTAACTAACTCACTCATGATACTGTTCCAGGAAGCAATTCGATGACAAACTCTTCTGTAATACTAAAATGATTGAGAGCTACTTGAATACTAAAACCTTTGCCGATGGGACAGGTAAATCGCTTCAGTTGAATTAAAATATCTTGAATTCGTGCTTGTACTTCCAAAAGATTGGTTCCTGATTGAGAGAGCAAAGCTAGTTTGATATCGGGTGGTAGATAATCTTTTCCTCCTGCTGGATACAACTGCACCCGGATACCCACTCTTTGCTCCGCTTCTGGTACTAAACCAACTAGAAGTGCTACTGATTGATTTCCCAATTCCATTCCCAAATCAATCAGCTTAATTCCCTCAACAGCAACATTTCTTACCTCTCTCAGAGTAGATCTATCTCCTCTGAAACTCAAAGCTAAATTTTCTGAATCTGTTGTGAGCAGTCTATCCAGAGACTGCCAACCAGTTTTAAATATATCCTCGAACCATTCTCCTAAGTTAATGGTAACCTCCCTAGGTTCAACTATTGAAACTAATTGCTTGAGCCTGCGTTGGTAAAGCTCCTGCCTCCATTGATCATCTGCCACCAAAGCTCCCCACTTCACAAACGGTACATCTAACCTAGGAGAATAAGGGGTTTTTTGACTCAGCTGCTCTAATAAAGCTTCTGCTTCTAAGGAAGATAACCTTGGTAAAGGTTGAACTTGATGCTTACTGCTGAGATAGAGTTCCTCCACTACCCACATTACAGTCAAATCTTCAATTAACTCTTCAGCATCCACCGAGTAAGTTTCATCCATCCTGTCATATCTTCCTTTCTCCTGCAGCTGTTGATGAGTCGCATATCCCCACACTTGCAGCCAACATTCCTCGAGATTCAACTGCACCGCCAGATAATAATTACCCACCCACTCAGGCAGCTCAACCCACTCTCGTGGTACCCGCAACTCGGTAAAAGTACTTGCTTCACTGGGAATTAGCACTAGTCGAACCTTATCCAACTCAACCGCCGTACCATTGACTACCTCCCAAACACTGGGTAAATCAGCCAGTTGATGCCACACCTTCGGTATTCCTGGTACATCGGGTTCAGTTTCTAGATAAGTTAAAAAAGTATTCAAACAAAGACAATTCAAATAAGCATTCCAACGAGCAGCAGTGTTAGAGTAATTTTGCCTCTGGGTTTGTTGCCATAGCTGCTCCCGTTTCTCTGGGGAAAATTCCAGAAATACTTGCTCTGGGTAAATCAAGGATAAATCATCCAAGCTCAAGTTAAATTTCATTTTATTACCTCCTAAATTCAATACAAATGTGCCTGATTTTGATGCAACCATTTGCCAATAAATTGAGTAATAGCTCGATCTGCTGAATCAAAGTCACTCAGCTGCACTTGTAATTTTCTGAACACTGATTCTTTAAAGGATTCTTTTATTTGAGTCACAATTGTCATTTCTGTTAGTTCACCTAGTTCTGGTAATTGGCAGATGAGCAACCTTTTTTCTTGAGCACTAAGTCTTTCATTGATCACTACTTCTAAAATTTGACCAAAAAATTCCTGACTGTCAGTGATTAGGTAGTGTTTGAGGGCATTAAGATTATTGCTGGCTAATTGATTAATTTCTTTATTCGTTAGAGTACTTCGAGAAGTATCTAGAAGATAAAACCTGACTAATCCAGCAAGAATCGGTTTCAGATAACCCTGAAACTTACGAGCTAGTTGGTACTGCTTTTTTAAATTAAAAATAGACAAAAAGTCACTTTGATTAATTCCTAGACCTAACCAAAGCCTGAGACAAGGTTGAGCCGGAAAGTCTAGAGCTGCAAATTCCTGTAAAATAATATTTCTTACTTGAAGCAACTCATTCTGGCGTTCTTCGTCAACTACGATCTCCAAAGGATTAGAGTCTAGAACGCTAACTTCATCATCTCCTAAAGGTACAAAGCTTGTGTTTTGGCAAGTTCGTGCTGCCTGAATGCAAGCTTCGAGCTTCTGTTTTATTTCCAGATCATTGGCTGGTATGGCGTGAATGTCTAACCGTCGCAGTTGCTGGTTGTATCGAACTGCAATTTGCTTCAACTGTTGATTATTCAAAGATGTAGTTGGTAAACGATAGACATGACTACCATCGCTACTTGTCGGCGGCTGAAATTCCTCAAATAATTCTTTAAAAGATTGCCAAGTCAGTAAATGTAATACCAGTGATTTTCCCCAAATTCCCTCTGCTTGGAGAATTTGTTCCAGTCTGTTTTTATCTAAACTCCGCAATAAGCCGTAATCAGAAAGCTTCACAGATTGTAATTTGATTTTATCTGCTATTTGATTTTTAATAATACGTCTGAGAGCATTCAGGGCATAAGCATGAATCTTAGAGTTAGACTGGAAATTAAAATTTTTCAGTAATTGCGCTGATTTATGAGCAAACTCACTAGCAATAATAAAACAGTCTTCTAGAGGATAGTGTAAATGAATATTGGGGTAGCCTTTAAACTGATTATTGATGATTTGTGCAGCTTGCAAACAAGTAGGTTGTAAATAAGCAAATAATAATCTTTGACAAAAAAATCTAAATATTCTAAAATAAAGGTTTACAGAACCTGTAGCATTAACAATAAACAAAAGTTGGAGTTTTGAAGTATCAATTAATGCTTTCAAGAAGTAGCGGGCCCAATCCTCAACTCCTGCCTCTGGATCAGACTCCACAAGATATTCCATGATATTCTGCAATTTGGGGTCAGATTGATAGACAGGACGGCTTTGTCTGATGTGGATGATCAGAGAAAACCTGTTAATGAGCTGTTGGTAATCACGCATTGTTATCAATTGATAATTGATAATTGATAATTGATAATTGATTTAGTCATTTCAGTTTAGATTGAGGCAAAAGTTCCTTACTGTCAAAGGTCTTCGGCAGAAAAAAGTGTTCCATTTGTTCATTGTCCATTGTCAATTTTTGACTTTTTCTTACTCAGAGCAAGAAAGAGAGCCAACTATTTCATTATTGGTGGTGCCAGCAGTGGTTTATGCAGATTACCGACGAGTTATATCAAGTTTGGTTGAATACTTACACTTTGGTTGCAACAAGGCAGAGGGCAGAAGGCAGAGGGCAGAAGGGAATGATAAGCGAAAACCCCGTAGAGACGTTGCATGCAACGTCTCTACAATGTAGGACTCATTTCTTATCACTGCTCCCTGCTCCCTACCTTCACAGATCAATTTTCGACAAGAGTGCAAGATCTAAATTTAACGCTGTTCCAGTTCTTCGAGCAATTCCTCAGCAACCTGATACCAATCCTCTCGCAACTTGGCATCTTCTGGTTTATTAGTGAGACTGCGCCCTTGTATTTCTGGATGTTGGGCATAAAATAGCTCATTAACTTGCTGATAAAAAATGCCTTCATCCTGATTGAGTGCTTTGACTCGCTGAACGATTTTCCGTTGTCGTTCTTGCTCTGAGGCATTGAGGGATGGCTTAGATTCGTTGGGTAAATCGATCTCCGGCAAGTCTATTTCCGGCAACGGCGGAATCTCTGGCAACTTGAACTTAGGCAACTGTAGTAAAGAAGAACCTAATTTAGCAATACCCACAATCGCAACTATAGTCAATAAGGCGATTGTCATTACCTTTCTAATAACCTGCAACTCATTGGTAGTAGACTGCTGCTTTTTATTGAAGAAAGAGGTGAAAGTCGTTAAAACTTTCTTGCCGGGAGCTACGACTAGGGTCTGAGCATGACCAAGTATACTCTTAGGTGGGGAAGGCTGAAGATTCGTAGCTACAGGTACAGGTACACCAGATGTCTGCGAGGGGTTATAGTTTTCCAGAGCTTCGAGTACTTCCTTCGCTGACTGGTAGCGATCGCGGGGTAGATATGCCAGCATTTTCTTTAATACAGAGTTTAGAGTCGAGCTCAAGCTAACTTCTTGCTGCCAACTCCAATTTCCTTTAGAAAGATCGTACAGCTCCCCAGGCTGTTTGCCAGTGAGCAAGACTAAAACCGTTACCCCCAAAGCATAAAGATCACTGCAAGGATAAGCATTCCCTTCTCGCAACTGCTCATCCGGAGCATAACCCTTTTTGCCAACTACAGTACCTACTCCCATAGGGGAAGAGTGGGATGTAGCTGTTACTACTACTTGCTTAACACAACCAAAGTCGATTAAAACTGGTTTTCCATCAGAACTCCTGTGAATTAGGTTATCTGGGGAAATATCTCGATGAACTACTTGTTGGGAGTGGAGATACTCCAAAACCGGTAGCAGCTGTCTAAGTAGTTGAATAACTTCTGCCTCACTAAATCGCTTACCCTGCTCTAATAGTTGGCTATAGGTTAAACCCTCCACATAGTCTTGCACCAATAGTAGGGAGTCATTACCTTCTAACTTGAGCCGAATCAATTCTCGAAAGCGAGGAATTTGAGGATGCTTGAGGTGGTAGAGCATACCAGCTTCCCGCTGAAATAACTCTTGAGCTTTGTGCAACTCCTTATTACTTTGGGATTGGGGAGCAAATTCCTTGAGCACACAACGCTCATTGTAGCGATTAAGATCTTCAGCTAAGTAAGTACGTCCAAAACCACCGCTCCCTAATTCCCGTACAATACGATACCGATTCTCGATAATTGAGCCAGAGGCAAGAGCTAAAGAACTAGGCATTACAGAACCCGAGGTGTTGGTTTTTAAATTTGGGAAAGGGAACATCTTATAAGGAACACAGGTATGCTTAATATCTACAAGCTAAAATTCCCTATTCCAGAAGTTTAGCTTGAAACTTTAAACTAGGCTTTTCAGCGTCTTGGATTTATGAAAGCACTCATCACTGGAGCCAATGGATTTACCGGTTCTCACCTAGTCAAAATATTAGAACAGCAAAATCATGAAGTTTGCAGTTTGGTGCGCAAATCTAGCAATTTAGAACGTCTAGCTGGTTGCCAGACAAAATTAGTTTATGGGGACATCACCGACACAGATGCTCTGAAAACAGCGATGACTGGGGTAGACTGGGTTTTTCACACCGCTGCCTATGTGGAATTAGGGCTAGTCAATGAGCCGGAAATGGAGCGAGTGAATGTTGAAGGAACCCGTGCAGTACTAGAAGTCGCTCAAGCTGCTGGTATATCGAAAATGGTTTATTGCAGCACTATCGGCATCTTTGGGGATACTAAAGGTCGAATGATTGATGAAACCTTCCAGCGTACACAAACTGACTTTTCCTCTGCCTACGATCGCACCAAATACCAAGCTCAACAACTAGTAGATCAATTCGCTACTCAGGGTTTACCTGTAGTTAGTATCCTACCATCAGGCATTTTTGGTACTGATGACCCCCATTTTGGTCCAGTAATCAAGCAATTTCGCTCTGGGAAGCTAAAATTATGGGCAGGAGGCGATCGCATTACGGGTATTGTCCATGTAGATGATTTAGTAGCAGCAATGATTCTGGCAGCAGCTAAGGGTAAACCTGGAGCAAAATACATTATTTCTGCTGGAGAACTCACTACTCGCGAGATGTTTAATCAGCTCAGTCAAATTACTGGTATTCCTGCTCCCCGTGAAGCTCCCGAACCCCTAGTGAGATTTGTCGGTAATTTACTGGATCCTATCGGACGCTTACTGAAATGGCAGCCACCCATAAGTCGAGAGCGAGTTCATTACATATATGATCGTTGTGTGCGTGTGGATGCGACTAAAGCTCGTCAAGAATTAGGTTGGCAGCACCGCTCTGTATCAGAAACTTTGCGGGAAATTGTTAATGGTTAATTGATAATGGCTAATGGCTAATTGATAATGGCTAATTGCTAATTGCTAATTGCTAATTGCTAATTGCTAATGGGCAATATCTTCTTATCTCTTCTAGCTCCCCTGCTTTTTGAGATAAAGGAGTTAGTTAACCTGGATTTGGTATAATCACTCTGCTAAGGGCTATTTGGGGAATTCTGCAATGGAACCAGAGTTTAACTTTTTTCAAAATTGGTATCCTTTGTCACCCGTTGAAGATCTTGACCCTAAAAAGCCAACTGCTGTCACCCTTTTGGGAATGCGCTTGGTAATTTGGCAGCAGCAATCTAACGAAGATTATCAAGTATTTCTAGATCAGTGTCCCCATCGCCTTGCACCATTAAGTCAAGGACTTATTGACAAAAAAAGTGGTAACCTCATGTGCAGTTATCACGGTTGGCAGTTCGATGAGAAAGGTATTTGCACTCGCATTCCTCAAGCAGAAACCCCTGAACTAGTTACCAAAAATCAAGACAATTTCTGTGCAGTCGTATTTCCATCTCGGCAAGCTAATGATTTGCTCTGGGTTTGGGCAGATCCCAACTCATCCCCACTAGCTGCTCAAACTCCCCTACCCTTATCACCTCAAATAGATGCTTCTCAAGGATTTGTTTGGTCTTCCTTTGTACGGGATCTAGAATATGATTGGCAAACCTTAATCGAAAATGTCGCAGATCCGAGTCATGTTCCCTTTGCTCATCACGGAGTACAGGGAAATCGGGAACGAGCCAATCCCATAACTTTTTCTATCATTGAGTCTAGTCCTAAGCTACTCCAAGTTATTACCGAAGGTCGCTTTAACACTACCATTACTTTTGAACCTCCTTGTCGTTTAGAGTATGCCATTCGTATTGGTAAGGAACAAAAGCAGTTGGGATTAATTACCTATTGTCTACCAGTATCTCCAGGAAAGTCCCGCATTGTAGCTCAATTTAGCCGTAACTTTGCCAAAACTCTCCATGCTCTAGTTCCCCGTTGGTGGAACCATATCAAAACTCGTAACTTAGTTTTAGATGGAGACATGATTTTGCTCCATTACCAAGAGCGCTTTTTGCAACAAAAGCAACAAACTCAAAGTTGGAAAACTGCCTACAAAATGCCCACTAGTGCGGATCGTCTGGTTATTGAGTTTCGCCAATGGTTTGATCAATATTGTGGTGGCAAGCTGCCTTGGCAGGAAGTTGGTATTACCCTTGCTGAGTTTCCGCCGATTAGTGAAAATCGACAGGAAATACTCAACCGCTACAAACAGCATACCCAGCATTGTCGTAGTTGTCGAAATACATTGAAGCTGATTCAGCGTTTACAAATGTTTTTGTTAGCAGACTTTGCGGTAACTGTAGTCGTTGTAGCCTTGATGCCGGATGAACTGCGACTGCGGTGGGGTTTACCTTTAATGCTGATTGCTATTGTGGGTTTAGGGTTTTATGGTTGGCTTAAGTTATGGCTAGAACCCAGGTTTTACTTTATTGATTACGTTCATAGTGAAAAGCCTTGAACTGGGCAAGCTTTAAGTATACAGTTTCTCAACTGTAGGTTGGGTGGAACGAAGTGAAACCCAACGGAATATTCTCCAGCGTTGGGTTACGCTACCGCTTCACCCAACCTACCTAGGGTTTGCTGAATAAGTAGTCAGGAGTCAGGAGTCAGGAGTCAGGAGTCAGGAGAATAGGAGTTTAGGAGTTTAGAATAGTCTTTAAAGGGGATTATGGGTTAAGAAGATGCAAGGAAATTGCAT
>JAAHGL010000235.1 GCA_010692635.1 Symploca sp. SIO2C1
TCTTCTTGTTGTATTGGACTACCCTGTTGTGCTAGCTCCTGCAACATATATGAAGGAACAATACAATGAAGGGGATTATGTGTTTGACAGTGAAGAGGATTATGGTTATGGTGAGTTGCGATCGCCATTGAGGTTTCTCCTAATTACAAAATGGGAATGTCTGTCCTCATGGTGAGGGATAATAATTTTTATCAAGTAATCTCAAAGCTCTATTGATTTTGTCGTTTTTGGATAAGGATAAATTTTTATTAAGCTTTATTAAAAACTCCTTTAGATTAAACCATGTGTCTTTCATCGTACTATGAAAAACAGAATAATAGCCATAAATCAATTCTTCCTAGAGACAAATTGCAATCGCTGCAACACATAACTTTTCAGTTGTATGCACAATTTTCCAACAATGCATAAATATAAAATTAACCCATCACATACTACTGTATATGAACAATTCGATGTTGTTCACAGTTTTATGGTGTGCATTTCTCAAGGAAAACTTCACAGAGTGAGCTCCAACCACCAGTCAGCCGTTCAGTAAAGCCTGACTTACGAGCTAAACTAGTTTTATGACTTATAACATAATTAGCATCCAAATATTAAACTAAAAATATTTACTAAATAAACAATGGATATTTTAATTATCGTTGCTGAAGTTGGCATACTAATTTTTGTAACTATACTACTTAACTGGATTCTGGGAATCGTTTTTAACAAATTGACTACACTGAGTAAGTTTAAGGACTATACTCAGGGTTTTAGGAAACAATATAAGACTATCAGAAAAATTGTTACTTTGATTGGTCTATTGTTGTGTCTCTTAACGATTGGGGTGAACAGCTTCTTCATTTATAAGAACATAAGTGTTCAAGAAGTTCAATCGAATTTAATTCAGACTATTCCACCTCAATTTTGGTCAACACTAGCCATTAACACTTTAAAAAGTGTGATGATTTTGCTTTTGGTTAAGTTTAGTATTCCTCCGCTTAATAAATTAATAGATAAGGTTAGTATAAGCGCCCAAAATTATGATGATGTTGAGAGCAATGATGAGAGCATTGCTGAATTTTTTAATTACCTAAAAAACAACCTTACTATTATTATCTGGCTGACTACTGTACTCCTATTAATTCAAATTTTCCAAATTCCAGATATTGTTCGAGTTTATTTGTATATTCCTTTAAAAGTTTATCTAGGTATTACAGTAGGTTTTCTGGTAATTAAAGCGATTTCGATTGGAATTGATACCTTGGATCATTTCAGTGTTCAATACTCTGATGAACGACATATTTTAAGGCTCTATGAACGTTTCCGTGATTTAATTATTCTCTTACAAAAATTCCTACAGTATATTATCTACGTTTCAATAGCAAACCTGGTGTTTCAAGAAATAGAGTTTATCGCTTGGATCGCTAACTATACTAACACAATTATTGAAATAATTGTCATTATCTTCGTTAGCCAAGCATTAATCCAGGTCTCCTACTTCTTCCTAGAAGAGTTGGTTTTGAAACCGAAAAATTTGACTGAATTACAGAAGAAAAGACGACAAACCCTCATCCCCTTAGCCAAGAGTTTATTGAAGTACTTAATCTACTTTTGTGCTGTAATTTCTATCCTTAAGTTGATTGAAATCGACCCCGGACCGATTTTAGCGGGTGCAGGTATCTTGGGGATAGCCGTTGGTTTAGGAGCGCAAGCCCTAATCAATGATATTGTTTGCGGATTTTTTATCTTGTTTGAAAACTATTACTTGGTAGGCGACTATATTGAGGCTGGGAGAGAAGAAGAGAGAACTGTTGAAGGAACAGTGGAAGCAATTGAACTCAGAACAACCCGTATCAGACATCCTAATGGTCAATTACAGATTATTAGCAATGGAGAAATTGGTTCAATTGTCAACTACTCCAAAGACTATATTTATGCAACGGTCGACATTTCCGTGTCTAATCAATGTAACTTGGAGCATTTATGCAAGATAATCCAGGAGGTAGGGGAACAGTTAAAAGCCGATGAGCCAGATGTCCTAGAACCGACACAAGTGGAAGGATTGGAAAACTTTGCGAAAGAGCAACTGTTGCTTCGTACCTTAACAAAAGTCAAGCCTGGAAAACATCTTCATGTACAACGAGTTCTGCGTAAGCTATTAAAACTTACTTTGGATCGGGAGGAAATTGAGCTTTCCAATCTCTAGCGAATTAGACTTTTAATCATATGCCCCCGTCATCCCCAGATTGTAGAGACGTTGCAGGCAACGTCTCTACAGGGTTTCGCGATTTACTCAAAATGGCAGGTTGGCAGATTTAGCTCAAAACCTGAGCAGTATTGAGCTAAATCCGCACTACTACACTAACTTTATTAAGCGGCCATTGATCGGATTGCCCGGTGAGGGTTCGTATGGCGTAGGAGAAGCGCTTCCACAGATACCTTTGTTTCCGAAATAGAAGTTCGGGAGCTTGCCAAGTGAGGAGAGCTTGCCGAATTGCTGCGATCGCTTTTTCATCTTTTACAGATGAGGCTTGCTCATCAATAGTTAGCTGTTGCACGCGACCTTTGGTAATGTAAAACTCAAAGGCAAGCTCACCACTGACATCTGAAGGTAATTGTATAGATTGCAGGTGTTGAGTCAGAAGCTCGAGCACATATTTATCGGGTACAATAAAATTGATAATTTCTAAGCGATTCCTGAACCTTTGGGGGGCAGCCCTTCGTGGAGAGGAAGACATTAATGGGGGAGGAGAAGCAGGAGACGACGAGCGTGAGCCCAGGGCTCGGCGAGCTGAGGAAGCTTTTTTAGTCGACGGTGGTGCAGGTGCAGACTCAAACACAGGCGAATACGACACATCCCCATCATCAGATTCATGATCCTCCATCATGCCAGGATCTATGAGAGTGATATCATCAAATTCATCCATAGGCTCAGCAGGCGCAGAGTAAGAAACAGTTTTCCTCTTTTTGACTGGTGCATAACTTTGAGCCACATCCCCAAAAATACCCTCATAGCTAACAGCTTCCGGCATTTCTACAGGAACTTGCACAGAAGCTGAACCTTCATTGGGATTGACCCGTACATCATCACTTACTGCAACAAAAGCAGTATATTGAGATAACAGTTGATACCTCAGAGCAGTATCTGTTACTGCTTCTACACCAACTTTAGTCTCACCCCTGAGCATTCGGTTCATCAAATCCTTAATCCGGGCACGACCCCATAGTTGAGCGATCGCAGGATTTCCCGTATCCTCAAAGTTAAGGTCAAAACTTTGCTGGTAGAGATCTCCTCCGGCAATATTCCCGGTAACTTGAAGTATTCCAGCAGTGCGATCGCTTTTGCAACCAAATAGCACTAACGGCTGTTCAGCAAACAAATCTGGTGGAGTAGCTGGATAAATTATCGGAGATTCGCCTTCCCCTTGCCAAATTAGTTGAATATTAGTCAACACTGGATTGTTGATTTGCTTGAAAAACTGCTCAACTACCGTATCAGCTGGTTCATCGTGGCGGATAATGTGGGAAATTCCCCTGCCGATTTCAGCAATCCGATTTAGGAGGAAACGATTTACTGAGCTGCCTGCACCAAAACTGTGGAGGCGATTCCCTAGTTTTAAATATTGCTGAACTTCTGCCAGGATTTGATTTTCGTTACCAATGTAGCCGTCAGTTAGTAAGACAATACTCCGTAACCTTCCTGGATCGACTTCTGGGAAATTCAATACCGCCTGAATCCCCCGCAGCAGTTGAGTGCCACCACCAGCATTTAAGCGATTGATATAGTTTAAGGCGTGGTTGCGGTTTGGCTCCGTATTCGGCAGCGGAACCGGAGAAAGTTGGTGAGTGGTGTCGGAAAAATCCATAATATTGAACGTATCGTTGGGATTGAGTCCGTTGATAAACCGGCGCATCAACTCCTGACACTTCTTTAAAGGTTCACCATGCTGAGAACCAGAGGTATCAATGAGAAACACTACATCCTTGGGGACAAATTGCTCCTGAGGATACTCAATTGCAGGAATCAGATAAACTGCAAAATGTCCGCCGCGCTCATCTGCTTGAGAAAGTACTGTAGTTTGAGTGCGATCGCCTGCAACTTGGTAGCGTAGAATCAAGTCTTTGTTAGGAATCGTATCTCTCCGAGAAAGAGTAACTCTCATTTGGCATCCCTCACGCTCAATTTGAATTTGGTGTGATGGAGAATGCACATCTTTAATCTCAACCCCAGCATCAATGTCTACTGTCACATTAATGTCATGGCCAGAACGAGTTCCAGGTGCTAGGATGGGGGCATTTAAACGGGAAGCATCCGGCACTAAATCGGTATCTTGATTCAGTGTCATTGGGGTAGGAGCTGAACCACCACCTACGGTATTAGTCTCAATCGTCGTTCCTGGAATGTAGCGGGGGCCAACTACCATGGGAAAGACAAATTCATAATCACCTCCTGTAAATTTGAGGCTATCGGTGTAGCGAATAACCACATCAATTTGTTCACCGGGTTTGATGTTAGCCAGGGATTGGGTAAAGATATTATCCCGTTCCTGTTCCAGTAATCCTGCAGTGCGTCCTTGTTTTTTAGCTCGCTCGTAAATTTTTTGAGCTTCAATGCGTTTCTTGATGTTACCTTTGATCGTGCGATCGCCAATACGAATCTCCATGTCATCGACAGCGGCTTCATCAGGTAAGGGAAAAATGTAGGTGGCTTCTAAGGCAGTATTAAAGGGATTTTCAAAGGTTTGTGTTACCTCCACCCGGGAGATATTTCCCGTCACCTTAGCTTGCACTTCAGTATGCTTGAGAGGAAAGACCAACGGATTTCCTTCTGGGGATTGAGTGTATAAACCACCTAACTTTGCTGGTTTGGATGGAACAGTAGGTCTGGTATCTGTAGTATAGTAAGTTGCTCGAACTTGGGGACCAAAGACAATCTCGTCTTGATCTTGGAGATAATGGGCTTTACATTTTTGACCATTGAGCAATAAGCCACTTATACTTGGCTTACCCTTGGCATTACCATCAACAATTTGGTAAAAGTAACTGCCATCTGCTCGAAATTGCTGGATTAAAGTTGCCTGGTGGCGGGATACAAATTGTGAGAAGAGGCGGATATCGGAGCGTTTATCTCGACCTATAGAATAGCTCGACGCTCCCAAAGGATATTCAGTACGTCCTTTGTCGTCTTCAACAATCAAACGATGGATACGTTGAGTTGGCATGATAGATAGTGCTCCTGTAGTAGGCTTTTGTCTTTCTATCCTCAGCCTAAGAGCATCCATAGGGAGAAAATGCTCAGTATTTGACTCAGTTGTTGACTCAGTAATTGACTCAGTGCCAATTTTTTCTGGAGAAAATGCGATCGCTCTTGTTAAGCTATTTCCCATTCAACTTGTATGGTGGCGCGACACCCCTAAAACTGTAGGTTGGGTGTAACGAAGTGAAACCCAACGGAATATCTGAGGAGTGTTGGGTTACGCTATCGCTCCACCCAACCTACTTATTCCACTATCACCTCAGAATGACATTTGGTTGTATAAGTTGTAAAAGGCGGCTGCTCAACGGTATCAGCAAATTATGTAATATGCGATCGCTAAAGGTAAAGTCATTCCTAGTGCTATGACAAACAAAACTGGAAAAATGACGAGTGGTTCACGTAGCTATAGTGCATATCTTGAATTACTCAAAACCTTTCCCCCTCGCCCAATCAGTTCTGAAGAAGAGTTACTAGCGACTCGAGGAGTGAAAACTTTTCAGTTATTACCAGTATCATCTTCGTCATAGGTTTCTGAAAGCAGAAAGTAGATAGCAAAAACAGCAGTGACTAATCCCAAGAGTGGGAACTGTGTCGAAAGTGTTAAAACCAAGACGAGTATTTCCAGAAGAGTTTTGAAACTGTCCAGGTTATTCATTAGTTTATCTTCAGTAGTTATATTTTTAGTTTCTATCACTATTTAATTAGTCGCAAAGGCTAATTATGTGAACATAGAGACTAAAATTTTGTATACTGGTTTTAGTATAGTTGTCGTATAAGAGGAATTAGCTAAGAGACTGGCTCTCATACCAGCCAGCATACAAACTAAGGCACTGCTCTGATTGAGGAAGAACTATGTCTGTCAAATGGCGTTTGAATGTACTGATGGCTGAGCGATATCTGAAAAATAAGGACTTGACGGAAGCAACAGGAATGCATCCTGTCACCATCTCAAAGTTGAAGAATTCTCAGGAGATGCCAGAAAGGCTGGAACGATCAACTCTCGAAAAACTCTGTGCGGCTCTTAACTGTCAACCAGGAGACTTAATGTTGTGGGAACCTGACTTAGGAGCTACAGAAAGTTGCTCAGCTACTCATCAGCAGAGCAAGCAAAACAAATATAAAGAATTGTCACCATCAACTCTGCGCCGGGGACTGAGTACAGAAAAACCTCCCCAAACCTCTACAAGCGAAACGAATATTGAGTATCAGAAATAGGAGCAGTAAGAGTGATGCAAGTTTTAGTTTCTTATCATCTCATTCACGAAGTTTTGCTGAATCGTCCTGGATTTGTTGAAGATGCAAATCAAATATGGGAGTTAATGAATTCAGGACAGATTCGAGGGTACATCACTCAAAGAGGTTTAGATCTTATTTACCTTGATCTTCTCTATTCAGAAGGCGAAGATAAAGCTGAAGAAAAAGTCTGTTTGATTAAAAAAACTGTTAAAATTTGCCCTGTTAGCATCACCATCAGAGAGCAAGCACGAGAAACCACTCTTGATTACGAATCCGCAATAGAACTAACTTGTGCTATTGACAACGAATTTGATGCAATTGTTACCCAACATCCTCAGCGTTTTGATGAAGATAATTTGGTGATAACAGTCAAAGATTTGTTACATCGACAAAGAGATAAGTCTACTTCGTTAGAAAATATAAACCGACTTAATACTATTTATTATAATAACAAATACCCACAATTATCTCAATTTCATCCTTTGGAAGTTGAACGTTATTTGACCTACCGAATCCGTAGCTCTATTACTACTATACTAGAGGTATTCGAGATAGTAAAACAAAAAGGAAGCAAAGGAATAAATCGTGATAAATTAGCCAGTCAAGCAGGACTTTCAATAGAGACAACAAATGGTGTTATTTTAGACTTGCAAATTTTTCACATGATATTGAAATATGAAGGCAAAATTGTTGCTCAACAGCCTTTATTGACATTTGAAAGGGAGAAAATTATTGACTACTTAGCTGAAACATTAAAATGTCACGTAGTTACACAAGAGGTTTACAAACGATTAGAGCCGGGAAGAACTATAACTCGGTGGTATTTGCAGGAATTGATCGCTGATATATCTCACAAGGAAAACTCTATTATTCCTAAATCATCAAGTGACTATATCAGTAGAATGCTGCCCTGGTTTTACTTTACAGGATTACTGGAAGATAGGGGAAATGGAATAATTACTAGACCTACTGAAGTAGGCAAAGGTAAGCAAAGAGGAAAATTAAAAGAAGATAGTGAAGTACAACAGTTAGAACTTTTTGCACGAGACTGGAATGCTGAGCCAAAGTTAGTTGGAACTAATGGTGTAGAAATATCTGTAACCTCACGAGAAAAAGCCTCCCAGCACTGCTCTGCCATAGACATTCTAGATGAATTACCCGGCCAAAGACTATTTAAAACCCCTGAAGAAGCTGACCAATATCTCCAGGAGGAACGTAGTCGGTGGGAGAACTAAATCTGCCAGAATCTAGTCTTGTTTATTTAGATACTCAAATTATTATCTACAGTATAGAAAAACATCCAACTTACTGGTCACTTCTACGATCTCTGTGGCAGCGTTCTGCAATAGCCGATATCCAACTTATAAGCAGTGAACTGGCATTGTTGGAAACCTTGGTTGCTCCTCTAAAAAATGCTGATGTAGTTCTTGTTAATGCTTATGAGAGGCTACTATTATCTACAGAAATGCAACTGATGCCAATTACGAGAGCAATTTTGAAAGATGCTGCAAAAATGCGTTCCCAAACAAACTTGAAAACGCCAGATGCCATTCATGCAGCAACTGCAATAGCTCATAGCTGTAACATTTTTTTAACCAACGACTATGGATTTCGTCGCGTTACAAGTCTGCCTTTAGTTATCCTGAGCGACATCGCAGCTAGTTAATTCCAATGGATGAGATGAGTCAGAATAAAAATATCCTGAGAAGCTCATGCCAGTATGACTGATTCCCTAAAAGCATCCACCGAGGGATTAACAATTATAGACCGAGCCAGGAAGCGTCACGGCTGGACGAAAACCAGCACAGCTTGTTGGTGGCAAGACGCTCATACTTCTAGAGCTACCTTGCGGCGCTTTTGGCGAGGTGAACGGATTCAAAAAGAGGCTTTTATTGCAATTTGTCAAGCTGTTGGTATTAGTGATTGGGAAGCGATTGCAGAACCTTCGGAAAACCTAACAGCTAATTTACCTGAACTCGATTCTCCACTTATTGATTGGGATGAAGCGCCAGATCTAGAGTATTTCTATGGACGTACCGAAGAGTTGAGCCAGTTAGAGCAATGGATTACCACAGATAATTGTAAGCTAGTGCTAATTGTTGGTATGGGTGGCATTGGCAAAACAGCACTAGCACTTGCTCTAAACGATCGCATCCAATCAGAATTTGAATGTATCATTTGGCGATCGCTTGCTTATGAGCCATCCTTTGTTAATCTAATCGACGGTTTGCTGAACACCTTTGAGCAAAAGGTTATGCAAGATGTTCAGCAAGGAAAAAAGCAACTGAGACATCACTTGCAACAGCGCCGCTGTCTACTGATTCTCGATGGACTAGATGCTGTCTGGCATAGGGACAAAGACATTAGAAAATATTGGAAGTTTTTACGCTCGTTGAGGCTTCACAATCATCCGGGTTGTATTTTAATCACCAGTCGTGAGCCACTGCCAGAATTGGAAGGGATTGTTGCTAATTCTCAACAGGTTCGCTGTTTAACCTTACGAGGCTTACAGCAGGCTGAAGCACTGAAACTACTGCAAGCAGGAGGATTCACAGGTAAGGAATTTGGACTAGCGGCTCTCAGCAAACTTTACCGGGGTAATCCCTTAGCATTGAAAACGATAGCACCGTTGATTCAGTCTATTTTTGGTGGGAACATCACAGGGTTTCTTAACCAGAATACCTTGATGGTTGGCGATCGCTTGCAAGCTTTACTCACTGAGCAATTGAACCGACTTTCTGAGTCTGAGCTCTCAATTGTCTACTGGTTAGCCATTTGGCAAGAACCGATTTCCTTATGTCGATTGCAAACCCATTTACTCAATTCACCTGATCCATCCGCTGTGTTAACAGGAATTGCTGGTTTAGAGTCGCGATCGCTACTGGAAAAACAGTTTAGCACCGATGAACCATCTTTTACATTACAACCAATGGTCATGGAAGTGGTGACACAGAAGTTAGTGAAGCAAGCTTTACAGGAAATTTGTCAGGTTGTACAAAGCGACGACCTTCACCATTTTAAAGTACTGAGAACCCACTGGCTTCTACGACCAGGTACAGATGATATTGCAGGCGATCGCATTCTCTGTCAACTTCAAGAAGAATTGTGGTGTATATATGGCTCTGCTTTACCTCAAACCCTGAGTGAAATTCTCTCACTTCTGAAAGAGCAACCTCCTTTGGTAGTTGGCTATATCGGTTGTAATCTAATGGCACTTTTGACTGGATTTTAGATAAATTAACATTTAATAATATCAAGTTCGGATAAACAGTTATAATTCCTTATTCTTAATTAACCAATGCCATTCACCTATAAACGTACTGTTTACTTAGCCGATACTGATGCTGCTGGTGTTGTCTACTTTGCTAATGTTTTAGTAATGTGTCATGAAGCCTATGAAGTATCCCTAGCCGAAGCTGGCATCAGTCTCAAGGCATTATTGAGTAATCGATCTACTGCTCTTCCCATAGTTCATAGTACAGCAGATTTTTTTCGGCCTATGTTTTATGGAGACCAACTGTTGATTCATCTAAATTCCCAGCAGCTGAATGACACCGAGTTTGAGATTGACTATCAAATTGTGGCAGCTTCCTCATCAGAGCGGTGTTTAGCCAAGGCAATTACTAGGCATGTTTGTATTAACCCCACTAGTAGAAGTAGAACTGAGTTACCTCAGGTAATCGTTCAATGGCTGAGATAAGGGGATGGGGGATAGGGAGATAGGGAGATAGGGAGCTGAAGAAGCTGGGGAAGATAAAGGAGAACTTCCCAATTCCCAATTCCCAATTCCCAATTCCCAATTCCCAATTCCCAATTCTAAATTCCTAAAAAGAGATGTCACAAAAAAACGAAACACCAACTTTAATCCTAGCCCTATTAATCACAGCTGCTTTATTAGGTGGTGGTTTTTGGTGGTTTACCCGCAAATCTGGCGTTGATCTTAGTAGTATAAGCGGAGACGGTAGCAACAATAACCAAAACCCACAGCCACAGATAGCTCAACCCTCTGCTCCTACTAACTCCAACACCGCCTTTACTCCCCCTACCAATGTGCCTAATGGGACAATCGTGAGAATTGAGGGTTCCACCAGCATGGTACAAATTAATCAAGCTCTCAAAAACAACTTTGAGCAGCAATTTTCTGGGACAACTGTTGATACAAAAGCGGGAGGGACAGATAAGGGAATTCAGTCGGTGTTACAAGGTAGTGCAGATATCGCCGCCATTTCTCGTCCCCTTACTTTCCAGGAAAAAAACCAAGGATTAGCAGCTGTACCTGTAGCTAAAGATACTATAGCGATCGTCGTTGGCAAGGAAAATACTTTCCAAAGAGGTTTGGCTAAAGATCAAGTAGTAGGAATTTTTACAGGGAAAACTACCAATTGGTCAGAAGTAGGAGGAAACCCAGCAGAAATTCGGGTAATCAACCGTCCTCCAGTAAGTGGAACCCATCAAGCATTTCAGGAACTAGTACTTAATGGGGGGAATTTTGGCAACACACCTAACATTACTACTTTGGAGCGGGATGCCACCACCCCTCTACTTAGAGCCTTGGGAAGTGATGGTATTGGCTATGCTACCTATGCTCAAGTCGCTAATCAAACAACAGTGCGAACAGTTGCCGTGGATGGCTTGACTCCTGAAGCTGTCAATTACCCCTATCAAAGAACCCTAGCTTACGTTTACCAGCAACCTGCAAGTCCTCAGGTTCAAGCTTTTCTCGGTTATTTAGCTTCTCCCCAAGGAAAGCAAGCAATTCTAACACCTTAATTTGACAAAAGTTTCTTCACTCATTACTCATTACTCATTACTCATTACTCATTACTCATTACTCATTACTCATTACTCATTACTCATTACTCATTACTCATTACTCATTACTCATTACTCATTACTCATTACTCATTACTCATTA
>JAAHGL010000236.1 GCA_010692635.1 Symploca sp. SIO2C1
AAAATAATGTCACCCTGAGTTAGTTTGGTATTTGCCTCTACTGCCTCATACCAAGAATCATTCATCATCATCTTCGAGGCGATAACTATCAATTACAATATGGGGCTTCCAAGCTGGTAATTCATCTACTTTAATGTCAATCTCTTTTGAGAATAGAACTTTAGTGGTACGTGAGCAAGGAAAAACACCTCTCCAAACTGGCTCATCTTCATCTGCTTCAAAATCATGAAGTTTAGATGGTGAGTGTGGAAGGCTTGTCAATAAATCGCTTGTTGGTGAAGTTAAAAATTTACCACACCTTCCTTTGGCTGAAACTTGAACGAAACCAACATTTTGTCTAGCAATACGTCGTGCTAATGTGTGTACAGCTATATCATCAGCATTAAATTCCTCTGATGGTTCTTCAATAGTTCTAAGTTGGTATTGGTAAGGCTTTACAGGCATACTTGCCAAGTTTTGAAGGCGTTGAGGAAGATAATAGCTTTTAGCTCTACTACTAAAGTGCTTAACCGAAGTTTGCGCTATCGAATGCACAGGGGTAACTACTGTAATAGGAGCACCAGGAAATTTTCTTCCTTCTCGGTTGATGAGAGTTGTTAAAATTGTCTCGAACTCTGCTTGATTTTGCTCCAATTCTTCCAATTGGGAAACAATTGCACTCATGACTTTATCCCCTCCGCTTCCAAATTTTTGTTTGAATCTCCTCGTCTGTTAAGTCAGCAAATGCACACACAATCCATTCATGCCCTATATCAAACCAATTTTGCAATGCCTCCCGCGAAGTATAGCTTCCTATTCCCCGCACAGTCAGCTCGAATACAAGATTTGGATGATTATTGAGAACTGCATACTTAACTGATGCACGTAATCTCCCAAGTTTATCAGGTAACTCAAAAACAGTAGTCCAGCTAATATTTTGGGGATGGGAAAGAAATCTCTGAGGATTTGCTTTCCAAGCAAAATCAGGAAAAACTTTGCCAATATCCTCAATGGTTGACCAAGCATCCCCTCGTGGAATTTGATTAACGTAAGTTAGCTCATATTGGAGTGGCTGAATCTTTCCTAGCTCAACCTCTGCTAAGAAAGCATCAAAGTTTGACAGATGCTCTTGAAATCCTTTAATAAGATTTCCATACCTTGGATACTCACTTTCTGGACTATTTTTTCTCCAGTTGTGGACAAATCGATCTCGCTGAATTTGAATAATTCTCGTCCCATCATTGTTGATAAGCCACACTCTCGGTAGTTGTGGAATATTAGTGAGTTCCACCATCGGCTCAATAACTTGTTCACCAAAGACTTCTATTCTGGGATCTATTGGAGCTGCATCATCACAAAATGGGTATTCAGGCTGAAATCTTTGCCACAACAATCCAAGATAAGGAGAAAGCAATCCTTCAATTGAGTTAAACAATACACTGCAAGCCACTTCAGTTAGAGGTGGTTGCTCATAAGAGGGTAGTTTTTTGATATCTGCTCCAGCTATCACATCGACTGCTCCAAGTTTTTTAGCACGCTACCATATAGCCTTATACCCTAATATCTAGACTAACTCAGTAACAAGCAGATTAATGTAAACTCATTTTCTCTGCTGGTAAGGTTAAAGGGATAAGAACTGATTCTTCTTCCTTTCCCCCTTCCCCTTTACGCTTCTTCCAAAACAGATTCTGATACCGATCCAGCAACAGAAGCGATCGCTTCTGGGGACTCCTCCGGTTCGGTTTCCTCTAAAGGTAAACCTAGGACTTCCTTGTACATTTTGACGTAATCAACCGCTGATTTATTCCAGCTGTTGTATTCATTCATACCCCGTTTTTGTAGCTCCTGCCATTGCTCTTTGAAGCGGAATCCTTCTGAGGCACGTACCATACAGGTGAAGAAGTCTAAGGGCTCATAGCGATCAAAACAGTAACCAGTTCCAGCTTTATTAACAGGATCATGGTAAGAGACAGTATCCACTAAACCACCAGTACGCCTCACAATTGGGACACAACCGTAACGCATAGCCAGCATTTGACTAAGACCACAAGGTTCAAACCGGGAAGGCATGAGGAAGGTATCTGTACCAGCGTAGATACGTCTTGCTAAAGCATCATTATAGAGCAGTTGGCTCGACATGCGACCAGGATAACGGGATGCCATCTGCCACAATTGGGTTTCATAATGACGCTCCCCTGTACCCAAAACTACTAGTTGACTATCTGTATAAGCTAGGAAGCGATCGAATACTTGTATGAGCAAATCAATGCCTTTTTGTTCTACGAGCCGCGTCACCATACCCATGAGAAAGGTATTGGAGTTAACTTCTAGTCCAGTTTCCTCTTGCAGGGCAATTTTGTTAGCACGGCGTAACTCAATGGTATCAGCAGTAAAATTTTGAGGGATATATTTATCAGTTTCTGGATTATAGCTTTCAGTATCAATACCATTAACTATACCCACTGTCTTCTCACTAATAAAAGACAACAAGCCTTCTAAGGTTTCACCATATTCAGCAGTTTTGATTTGCTGGGCATAGGTAGGGGAAACTACGCTTACCCGATCAGCAAACTGTACTGCTGCTGCCATAGTATTATGACCTTGCATATACCAAGGACACCAAGTTATTTTTTGTAACTTCCAAGCCCACGGTCCTTGATAAGCAAGATTATGGATAGTGAAGACAGTGCTGATATCTGGAGATTGGTGCATCCAGACGGGAATCATGCCTGTGTGCCAGTCATGGCAATGAATAATTTGAGGCTTCCAGTAGTTCCAAGCAAATTCTGCTGCACCATTGGCAAATAGAGTAAAACGCCAATCTTCGTTCTCGCCGCCATAAATATTACGACCGGAGAAGGCAAGATGACCAAACAAGTATAAGGGTACATCTGTTCCCGGTAAAACTGTCTCATAGACAGTAAAATTCTCGAACATAGCAGAACCAGACCAGATAGGTTCCTCAGGAACCTCCATTTTATCTGGCAAAAAGCCGTAGTAGGGCATAAATATGCGGACGTCATGTCCCATTGCTCTGAGGACTTTCGGTAATGCACCTACTACATCTCCCATCCCACCTACTTTAGCGATGGGACCTGCTTCTGCTGCAACAAATAGAATTTGCATATTTTAACTCACAGTTTGACTTTTTAAGTAGGCAACAGGCAACAGGCAACAGGGAGCAGGGAACAGAATTTTTTCTTCCATTCAATTGGCAGTTTCAAGCGCTCTTGGGGAGTTCTTTACTTGTTACTTGTTACTTATTACTTATTACTTATTTAGAATCCCGCTGAATTTCCGCAAAAATCTCGTTCAAAATTTCTTGTGCTCCCTGCTCTCGCAGTTTACCAGCAAGTTCAACACCTAACTCTTCAGCATTAGTTGCTTCCCCAGTAACCGTATCTTTCACTAATTTCTTGCCATCTATACTGGCAACAATACCAGTGAGAGTTAGAGTTGTGCCTTCTAGCTGAGTGTTAACACCAATTGGTACTTGGCAACCACCTTCTAGTTCCCGTAAAAATGAGCGTTCTGCATAACAACGTTGAGCAGTTGGTTGATGTTCAATTGCTTTGAGTAATTCTAATACTTCTGCATCATCAGCACGACATTCGATACCCAAAGCACCTTGCCCCACAGCATGAAGAGAAATTTCTGGAGGTAATTTTTGATGGATGCGATCGCTCATGTCCAGTCGTTCCAATCCCGCTACTGCTAAAATTAGTGCATCATACTCACCATCATCTAATTTCTTCAGTCGCGTATTCAAGTTACCCCGGACATCTTTAAAGGTGAAGTGGGGGAAATGGTGACGTAGCTGAGCCAATCTGCGCAGCGAAGAAGTGCCGATAACGGAACCAGCTGGTAGGGTATCAATCTGCTTGTCTTGATGCTTTTGGTGTAACACTAAAGCATCAGCAGGATTTTCCCGTTCCGTCACTACTCCCAATACCAATCCCTCTGGCAAGTTTGTCGGCAAATCCTTTAAGGAATGTACGGCAAAATCAATTTCATTGTTGAGCATCCCCAGTTCCAGTTCCTTGGTAAATAACCCCTTATCCCCAATCTTGGATAAAGCAACATCTAGGATCTTGTCCCCGTGAGTACTCATCGTCTGGACTTCAAACTGTCTGTCGGGGAAAGCTTCTTGCAGCTTTTCCTGTATCCAGTAGGTTTGAACTAGAGCTAACTGGCTTTTGCGGGAACCAATGCGAATTATGCGGGGTGGACTGGTAACGGTAGAGGTCATAGGACGATCTTAGACAAAAAGCAGTGAATAAACTCACCTAATCTAGACTACCGCAACCTGTGACAACAGTAAGCTTTTGGGAATTTAGAATTTAGAATTTAGAATTTAGAATTGCTAATTGGGAATTTCTCCTTTGCCTCTCTTTCAAACAAGAGGATTGAAATCAAGGAAAATCTTGTACTAGTGCAGCGCTGCGGAAAGAACCTGCCAGTTAAACAAGATGAAACAGCTTACTGCACAAGCTTTATTCCCTCCTGCCTCGGAGTTCCCCTCCTTGGAGGGGTTAGGGGTGGGTTGGTGCCTTCTGCCTTCTTGTACTAGTTCTGCTCCCCTTCTGTTTGATCCGGCTGAGGCTTCTTCTTCTGTGGTCCTTCCAAGGGGAGAGATTGGATTGTTGGTTCTTTCATTAGTTCCAAGGTTTTGTTGGGTGCAGATGGAGGTGTTGGCTTTGATTCTGGTATCTCAGATGCATCAGGCACAGATCCTGGTGTCTGTTTGGATTCCACTGAAGGTAGTTCCGGATCACCAATAGGTGAGGATGGGGACTCTACTGGTGTTGGTAAGCGAGATGGCTCTACCGTTGAAGGGGATGACTTTACTGGCGGGGAAGATTCTCTGGGGAGAGACTGAGGCACTGGTTTCTGAACTGGCTGAGAAGGGCGGCTCTTCTCTACAGGTTTAGGCGCTTTTGGGGGAGCCGCCGGTTCCTCAGGATTTTCCCGCTGGAGATCATCATCTTGGGATTTTTTAGGAGATGGTGCTTGTTGGTTTTCCGATGATGAGTCTATTGGGGATTTTTTAGGAGATGGCGCTTGTTGGTTTTCCGATGATGAGTCTATTGGGGATTCTTTAGGAGATGGTTTCTGTTGGTTTTCCGATGATGAGTCTATTGGGGATTCTTTAGGAGATGGTTTCTGTTGGTTTTCCGATGATGAGTTAATCTTATTCAAGATAACTAAACCAGTAGCGATCGCTACTGCCATTCCAATCAAAACCAGAATAATACGAAAGCGGTGAGACATTGGAGCAAATAATAGCAGGCTGAGACTGTTCGTTAAACAAAGCTTAAATTCTTTATCAATGGATAATTGATAATTGATAATTGATAATTGGTTAATTTGGTCTAAGACCTCTTCAAAAATGCAAGAAAATAAAAAGAAAATATTTTCCTGATTGTCAATCCTCTTCTTTCAAGGAGAGGTAATTATCCATTATCCATTGTTCATTATCCATTGTTGAATTATGGTCGTTTTGAGCGAGAATCTATAGATTGACTAATTTTCCATCCTTAGAAGTATTGACTATTTTTACTCTGTTATAACTGTTCGGGAATGGTCACCAATGAGCTCTCTATCTGAATTGACTAATCTCAATGTACTCGAACTGAACAGAAGAAGTATTAGTCGGAGAGTTTTTGTACGAATGACCAATGACCAATGACTAATGACCAATGACCAATGACCAATGACCAATCTTCAAACCTTAAAGAACCAACTTTTTCGGTACATACCGTAGAGAATTAACCACCATAAAAACACAGTTGCGATCGCAAAAGCTAAGGAGCCGTTGAGGGCACCAGCCCAAGATTGGAAGATATTCTGGTAAATCCAGGCGTAGGTACTCGGAGCCTCATCACCAGTACCAATGTGGGTTTTGTGCAGGATGCGGGCAATCATACCAGAGCCAACAAACAAGAAAATAGCGTTCAACCCCATCACTTCAAAAGGCAATCCCCACCGACGCCAATCCCTTACTTCAATAGTTTCGTAACAAGCTGCCAACAATAGTAAATTCCAACCAGCACTGTACACTACATAGGAACTTGTCCACAGCGCTTTGTTAACGGGGAACAGGAAACCCCACAAATATCCCACCACTAGGCAACTGAGTCCAGCTAGTACTAGTTGAATACTAGTATTACTTTTCACTGGTTGAATACGTAACCACTGTCCCGCAAAGTAGCCTAATAGAACAGTTACTACTGCGGGGATAGTACTAAACAGTCCTTCGGGATCAAAAGGGCCACCTTTATATAAATGTTGAGTTCCTAAGATGAGTCCGTCTATATAGCCTCCGATATTACCTTGAGGAGAAAAGTCAGCCGCACCATAACCAGGTATTGGTATGAGTGCCATTGCCCCCCAGTATCCCACCAGCACCGCTCCTGCCAAAATCCATTGTTGGACTCTTGAGAGATTGAGAACTGCTAGTGTCGCCAGTAGGTATGCTAGGCTGATACGCTGCAATACCCCCATGATCCGAAAGGTACTCCAATCTATTGATTTGCCATTGAGCAGCCAATCGAGAACTAAGGTTGAAGCATTGAGAAACAATCCTAAGGCAAACAGAAGAGCACACCTTCGTGCAATGCGCCAGTAAACTGCCGCCGTTGGTTGGTTGTCTTTAGTGTACTTGGCTAGGGAAAAAGCCATCGCCACACCGATGATAAACAGGAAACTGGGGAATACTAAATCTGTTGGTGTGAAGCCATGCCACTTAGCATGTAGCAAGGGTGGATAGACATGGCTCCAGCTACCAGGATTGTTCACTAGGATCATACTGGCGATCGCAATTCCCCGAAATACATCCAGGGAAACCAACCGCTTGGGTTTGCTTACTGCTGTTTCTGTCATTTCATGTTCTCTTATCTCATTTTCTGTCATCTCATTTTCTCTCATCTTTCCCCTCTTGCAGAATCTCTATCACAAAAGAGAGAAAATTGGTATAACTAAATGATTGTAGCAATGACCGAAAATGCGATCGCGGACAATCAATGTAGTATGAAAGCAAAAAAATATTTTCTGTTAGCTCTACTGTCTTTAGTAAGTTTCAGTTACACTGAAATCTTCTTGGCTTCTTTATTACCAGCCAATGCGCAACAAAACAATATTTCAGAGCAAAACAATACGGATTTCAAATGTTATCAACAATACCCAGAATCTGAATATCCCGAAGCTAAAGCTTATTGTCATGGACTTGCCAATACAAAAATTGCTAAACAGGAACAAATTTGGAAGGGACTGACAGCGATAGAGGAGTCTAATGATCCTGTCTTAGTGGTGACTTGGACAACATGGGGCGGATACGAAGAAAATATGGGTAAATTTATGGAAAATACCAGGGATACCTGGGTGACAGTTGCTCCAGAATTGCAAAATTTTTGTAAAAAATATAATAGGAATACACTAGTACCACTACCTTACAGAATTAATCAAGTCTTAGGATTAACTCCAGAAAAAGAGGAAACATACCAAAAACGAAAATTTGCACAAATATGGGTCAAGCCTAAAGATTTATTTAGACCAACCCCAGATCCTGAAATTACTGACAGTGAAGCAGAATTAGGTTTTATACCAAATTGGTTTCGACCGATTTCTGATAGCTATAAATATTGGTTTTTGAATCAATTGATGACGAATAACTATCCTTGGACGAAACTGGGATACACTTATGACTGGGGACAACACAGTGACTGGCAAGAAATTGATGCAGACAGACCAGCAAATGTGGGACTAAGCGAATTCATTATTCAAGAAAAAGCTACGATCAAAGTTCATTCTGTATCGACATTAGAAAATTACTGCTAATAAAAAATGGTGGTAAACTCATTCCTTATAGGAATGGGAGAGCTTTTTTCAGTGCCGAGATATATTGATTGGGCGTATGCAATACGGCCCTACATTAACCTTGAACAATTTTGCCAAAAGCATCCGTTCCTCAAATTATCCGAATCTGGAGCCAAAAGCTCGAAAGCGCAGGGAGAAACAGGCCTCTGGCTCAAGAACGGAGACGCTCTTGTTCTAAGTCGGCTCGATGAACTAGCGAACCAAGAACTCTTGGGAATCCCCCGCTATACCTCGTTAGAGGTTAGCGGAGGGAGGATGTCAAAGATGTAACATATTGTGAATAAACACTACTCGGGAGCTTTACGCACCAGAATTACTGTACTACCTACCGCCCGTGCGATCGCTTCGGGAATATTGCCATGAATAGCTTGCTGCAATAGTCCTTCCCGACTGGCTCCTAAGACAATCACATCAGACCTTTGGCTAGTAGCTAAATTAATTAAAGCCTCAGATACAGAATAAGCACGAATCGGAATCGCTGGTACTCGATAATTTAGTTTTTCTTCCAGGAAAGAGGCTGCTCGTTGCAAAAGGGTAATATCAGGTTCTGAGTCAGAGGGAGGAAAAACTTGAGCTAAATTAATTTGGGGTGCAAAGGAAAAAGTAGTGAAAGCTGGTATCAGTTGTAGCGCTAACTGAGAGTTAGGTCCTCCAGCAATTGGTACTAGCCAACGTTGCCAAGCTAAAGGCAAGGTACAAGAGGCAACAATTGTACCATCAGCCATTACTTCCTCTTTGTGACCCAATTTTACCAACACTAGATCGCAGAGAGCTTGCCTAATTAAGGTATCGACGACATTGCCAAAGATGTGAGTGGGACTATTAGTTGATTCCCCTTGCCAATGCATAAAAATCATGCTGATGTGTCGCTCGTTAATCGTTTCAAGAATTGCTTGAGCTACATCATGAGATACCCGAACTTGGGTATGGACAGGAATCCGCCATTTTCGTCCTAACTTCTCTGCCTGACGGAGCAAGCGACGATTGTTAGTAGTATTTACTGGAGTTTGACTGGGATTCTGAGTACGGGGAATAGTAATAATTTGCAGGCATTCTAATTCATATTGGCGATCGCGAGCAACAGCAGCAGCTAGGCGCAACAATACTCGTGCCGTTTCAGGTGTTGCCAAGGGAACTAAAAGACGTCCTTTCCCAACCGCAGGAGCACGAGTTTGATAGACTATATAACTAGGTTCAGTGGCTAACCCGACCTGATTAGTTTCACCGCTGAGTTTGTCAGCTTCGGCACGAATAATATCGGCACGGGTGATAATTCCTACTAGCTTATCTTCTTCCGTCACTGGCAACCGACTCAATTGATAACGGTTGAGCAGATAGAGAACATGACTTAAAGAATCAGTAGGTTTGACTGTTACCGGTCTTGGGGTCATAATTTCTGCTAGAGTTACTTGCCTCCACCAAGAATTAGAGTTGGCAGATTGGCTGAAGGTTGATTTGTGCCACTCACTTGTTCTCGTCTGAACATTTTCTGTTAGTATTTGTGAACCATTCTCTTTAGAATTCAAAGTATCACTCTGTTCTGCCAAAGCAAGTCGGTGAGCTTCAGTCTCTTCTAAAAGTTCAGTAAGATTGTTTGGCACAAATTTTCCTGCTTCGAGCTTTTCTTCCTCAGTCTTTAGTCCCCAATCTCCAGTCTTCATCTGGAGTGCCTCAGCAAGATCTGTTTGAGTTATGATACCCACCAACTGATCATTCTCTACTACTGGAAAGCCACGATGATGGGAGTTACTAAAAGCCTGCACTGCTTCTTTTAAATTCATTTGACTCGGCAGGGTTTCTACTCGTCGCTGCATCAAATCTGATGCAGTTAATCCCCTCAATGAACCCTGTTCTGGTGTTAAAGTTGGCAAAGTGTAACCCCTCCACTCCAAGAGCTGCTGATAAAGGGAACCTTTTGCCAACTTATTGGCAAGTAAGTAGGAAACCACAGAAGTGATCATTAAAGGCAACACCAGATTGAAGTCCGTTGTCATCTCAAATACGATCACAATCGCCGTAATTGGGACTTTGGAGACAGCGCTAAAAAATGCTCCCATCCCTACCAAAGCATAGGTAGTGGTATTATCCATTCCCAGTAGCTGAAACTCACCTATCCCAACCAAGTAACCAAGAGCAGCACCTAATACCAAAGAAGGATGAAACAGACCTCCTGGTGCACCAGAACCATAGGAAACCAGGGTGAGAAGAAAGTAGGCAACAAAAGCAAGGCTAGTAAATTCCCAAGTGGCATCTCCTGTAATGAGAAACTCCCGCAAGCCACTGTTGTTGCGGAAATCTGGAGGTAGTAGAGCCACCACGCAGCCGCAAATCATAGCTGCTAAACCAATTTTCAGTGGCAAACTGAGCCTCAAGCCTCGGAAAAGGTTAAGAATCGCAAGAATTCCCTGATGAAATACAGCTCCTAGTAACCCAGCCAAGATACCCAATAATAAATAGAAAGGAATCTCCACTGCAGTGAAGCTACTGTTAGAAAGGGCAACTTGTTCCAAGTTAAGATCCAGACTACGTCCACCCAATAACCGTGAGATGACAGCACCGATAAAGCACGCTAGAATTGCCGTCGCCAGAGTCAGTTGAGACAGATCCTTTAGCAACTCTTCCAGGATGAACATAATCCCGGCAAGAGGAGCATTAAAACCAGCAGCTAAGCCAGCACCAGCACCAGCGGCAATCATCTGACGGCGGTGTTCTGGAGAGGTAGGCACCCAACGACTGAATTGAGCTGCCAAAGCTGCTCCAATATGTACAGTTGGTCCTTGTCTTCCCAAAGTTAAACCAGCTGCCATGGACAAAATACTGCTCACCAATTTTATCAGAGCTATCCTTAAATTAAGGACAATGGGAAATTGAGCAAGAGCACCTTTAATTTGAGGAACACCACTACCAGTTGCTTCTACTGACAAATTCTCAATAATCAACCCACATAGCAGTCCTAAAGAGAACCCAAAAGCAGGTAAAGCTAAAATCGCAGGTAGTACTTCAGAAGCGTGAACTCGCCACGATCCTAACCAGTTGACACTTTGCTTAAGTAAGACGGCTGATAGTCCTGATACTACACCAATCAAACAGGCTTCAGCGATCGCGCTTTTTACAGTAGCGGAGCTAATTGCAAGGCGTCGCCTGGGTATTAGCCATTGGCGAAGATAATTTAGCATTGGTTATTGGTCATTAGTCATTGGTTATTGGTCATTGGTCATTGGTCATTGGTCATTGGTCATTAGTCAAATGACCTCTGTTGTCGATATTTTTGTTAAGGTGGAGTGCTTCTTTAACAACAAACAACAAACAACAAACAACAAATAACAAACAACAAATAACAAATAACTACTCACTAGATGTTACAAACAATCCTTCCAAAATTAGGGAAGGGGTGTAACAAGGTCCATTCCAATCAGCATCGTTACCTAGTGCCACTAACTGTTTAAGGGCAGTGTAGACATTACCAGCAACCATAGTGTCTTTAACTCGACCTGTAATTTTTCCTTTCTGTACCCGA
>JAAHGL010000237.1 GCA_010692635.1 Symploca sp. SIO2C1
TTATGAAGAAAATAAAAAGAAAATATTTTCCTGATTGTCAATCCTCTTCTTTCAAGGAGAGGTAATTATCCATTATCCATTGTTCATTATCCATTGTTGAATTAATTTCCCTTGTCAGAAGCTCCTAACTAATAAAGCATTTTTGGATCACTCCCTTAGTCAGATTTTCCTGAGCCATTTTCAGACGAATGGCATCAATCAATAACTTCTCTAATTCTTGACGCGGGATATTCTTGGCTAACTCCTGATACTTGCGTAAGTCAAACTGCTGCTCAATGCTTAAAGAAAAATCGGGAAGATTCGGTAACATGGTTGTGTCTCCTCGTAAAAGTAAACTAGTATCTTGTTAGTGCCTTAAGTTTTTGTCATTGCTGATATTGAACTCTTCCCTTATCTCTGTTGTTATGAGAACAGGGAATCTCTACTCCACCTCTACTTGCATAGAGGAGGATTAGGGTTGAGGCTTTTAAAGTGGCAAAAATTTTTTTACACTAACCTGCCTTAAAAGTTGCCGGAGTGAAACTCTTGAGGCAAAGGTTCTCAACCAGCCTCATTGCAACGAAAAAACAACCACAAGGACAAGTTGAGTTAAGCTGTGAGTTACTCCCGGCTGTGGGTTGGTAAATTCACATTTCAGTAACCTTCTAAATCTAAATCGTCCGTAAAGAGGTTTTTATTTTTGAATGAACAGTTGGCAACCTCTTATGTAAGTTATGTTAACACATTCTTGACAAGATAGACAACTTCTGTATGAGCCTTATAGGAGTGCGATGCTTTCTTCAAAGCAAACCCAACTCTTTAAAACATCGTCGCACCACTTCTTTTCGCTTAGGTAAATCTGTTTGATCTTGAATATCAATATTTGCTGCAAAGAAATAAACATTCTCGTCACGTTCTAGATAGCCAACATACCAACCAACCTGCTCTTCCAGTGCCCAGCCCGTTTTCGCACGAATAGTGTAATCAGGAGGTTGATGCTGGCGAAAATGCAGTCTCATTGCGTTTTGCATTGTGCTGGTATGTCTGGTTATTGCCCGAATCATAAATCAAGATAGACCCTTCTGCCCCTAAATCCTGAAAGTGATGGCTAAAATCAGTTGTCTTGCTCGGAATTGACTGAGCAACATCTGTAATTATTTGCTGAACAAACGGTTTTGGCATTGACAGAACCACTGGTGTGGGTTGCAACAAGACATCAAGAATATCCCCAGAAAAGCAGAAACCCCAAAGAAACACACGAAACAATGGATTCATAAAGATGCGCTCAAAAATATTATGGTTAGAGTTGCCTCAAATTAAGAAATTAGGAGCTCTCATCAATTAGGAGAGAAAATATAAAATAGATGGACGAAAAATAGCACCAACAAGGAGTAAAACCAGCCAAGGTTTCATTTTAACTTCTGCGATCGCGACAGCTGGCTAATAAAATCTATGATGTCTAGACGTTTCTGGAACCAATTCTTTCGCTCTATTACTGTACTACTGGGACTTTTGCTAGCTTGGGATTTGCTGGCTAACTTGGTAGCAGAAATTTTATGGTTTGAGGAAGTTGATTATCTCAGCTCATTCCTCCTGCGCTTCCAAACTCAAGTAGGTTTGTGGTTCCTTGTATGCTTCATCTCGGCTGGGTTTTTACTAGGTAACCTGTTTCTGGCAAACCGACTTAAGCATAAAAAAGAGGATGCCTTGGCAACGGGTGCAAATATTAATCAAAAAGGCAAAACTCTTGGGGATTACCAGTCTAGGCAAACTTACTCCTACAAAACTAGCAACAAAGTTCAACCAGTGGGGCAGGCAACGCTAAACTTGTCTGTGGGAGTTCAAAATCCACCTTTGTATCGCCGCAGTCAAGGGATTGGTATAGCATCAGCAACGGGGAAGGAAACAAAAACTCATCACAGGTTTCCTCCCTTAACTTTGGGTTTGCGATCGCTACTGTTAGTAATTCTACTCTTATGCACCCTTGTCAGTTTGATGCTGCTCCACTACAGCATCATCACTTTTTCCCTTTGGGAGCCAGATTTAAATGCTCCTCATATTACCCCACCACTTCCGGCTTCTTTTAATTGGATGTCCCTCAAGGAACTGTTGCTACCACAGCCTTCTGGGATAGAGGAAATTTGGCAGCTAGGTTTTGTTGCTGTTGTTATAGTAGCGCTGATGATCAAGCCTCTGTTTTGCTTAGGTGCGATCGCTATTGTACTTTCTTTGTTCTGGTCTGTTTTACTGTCTTGCCAATGGAGCAGGGTTTTGGAGTACTTCCATCCCACTGCTTTTCAAGTGGCAGAGCCTCAATTTGGACATGATATTAGCTTCCATATATTTAGCTTACCTGTCTGGCAGTTATTGGATTTTTGGCTAGGGGGACTGTTTCTTTTTGGTTTAGTAGCAGTAGTGATAATTTATTTAGCTTCAGGAAATAGCCTCTCTCAAGGTAAATTTTCCGGGTTTTCTCAAAATCAGTTACGTCACTTGTCTGGACTTAGTACTCCTTTAGCAGTGATAGCTGCTTGCCGTTATTGGTTCTCTCGCTACCAATTGCTCTATTCCCATCGTGGAGTTTCTTACGGCGCTGGTTACACCGACGTCAATATTCAATTAGACGTTAATACAGGTTTAAGTATTCTAGCCTTAGCGATCGCTATTTTTTTTCTGTCAAGAACAATTTTCTCGTTTCGACGTTTCAAGACAACTGCTTGGCTAGTCATAGGGTTGTGGGGACTCTATCTAGTAGTAGAAGTAATAGTCGGTGTAGCTCTACCAGCTCTGGTGCAGCGCTTTATCGTTCAACCCAGCGAATTAGCACGAGAAAAACCTTACATTGAGCGTAGCATTGCTTTGACTAGAACAGCTTTTGACTTGGATGATATTGAAGCTAAAGCTTTTGATCCAGAAGGTAAACTTACTAGGACTGAGTTAAAAGAAAATGATCTAACAATTCGCAACATCCGCCTCTGGGATACGCGCCCTATCCTAGAAACCAATCGTCAGCTACAACAAATCCGACTCTACTATAAATTTCCTGACGCTGATATTGATCGTTACACTTTGAAGGTAGAGCAGGAAGAAAAAGGGACGCAGGGACGCGGGGAGGAGGAAGCTGAGGGAGACAAGGTAGATATTCCCAATTCCCAATTCCCAATTCCCAATTCCCAATTCCCAATTCCCAATTCCCAATTCCCAAAAACAACAGAAAAACAACAAGTAATTATTGCGGCGAGGGAGCTAGATTACAACACTGTTCCTCAAGAAGCAAAAACTTGGGTCAACAAACACTTAATCTATACTCACGGTTATGGTTTTACCCTCTCTCCAGTCAATACAGTTGATAAGGGGGGATTGCCAGACTACTTTGTTAAGGATATCGGTACTGGAGCAGATCCTGTTCAAGCAGGGACGTTATGGACATCAAGCAAACAAATTCGGGACTCTATTCCCACTAGCACACCCCGAATTTACTTCGGAGAGTTAACTAATACCTATGTGATGACCTCAACTAAAACAGGGGAATTGGATTACCCCAGCGATGATGATAACGTCTATAACACCTACGATGGTAACGGTGGGATTGCTCTAGACTCGATTTGGCGTCGGTTATTGTTTGCTCAATATCTTAAAGACTGGCAAATGTTACTGACTCGTAATTTTACCCCTCAAACAAAGTTACTATTCCGTCGCAATATTAACCAGAGGATTCGCGCGATCGCTCCTTTTTTACGCTACGATTATGACCCCTATATTGTGAGTGCTGATATTGGTAATGACAACAGGCTTGGTACTGACAATTATCTCTACTGGATAGTTGACGCCTATACTACCAGCAATCACTATCCCTATTCTGACCCTGGTCAACATGAATTCAACTACATTCGCAACTCTGTAAAAGTTGTTATTGATGCCTATCATGGTGATATCAATTTTTACGTTGCTGATCCCCAAGATCCAATTATTCAAACCTGGATTAAGATTTTCCCTAATCTCTTCAAACCCTTAGAAGCAATGCCAGAGGCTCTTCGCAGTCATATTCGCTACCCTGAGGACTTATTCCAAGTACAATCTGAGCGGTTGTTAATCTATCATATGACCGACCCTCAAGTCTTTTACAACCGGGAAGATTTGTGGCAGAGTCCCCAGGAGATTTATGGTGCCGAAGCGCAACCGTTGGCACCTTACTACCTGATTATGAAACTGCCGACAGAGACATCAGAAGAGTTTATTCTGCTCCACCCCTATACTCCAGCGAGGCGCAACAATTTGATTGCTTGGTTAGCTGGGCGCTCTGATGGTGCTCAATATGGCAAACTACTTTTATATCAGTTTCCCAAGCAGGAATTGATCTATGGGCCAGAACAGATTGAAGCGCTGATTAATCAAGACCCGACAATCTCTGGACAAATATCTCTGTGGAATCGTCAAGGTTCAAGCGCAACTCAAGGTAATCTGTTGGTAATTCCCATTGAGCAATCTTTACTCTACGTTGAGCCGTTATACCTGGAAGCTGAGCGCAACAGTCTACCGACTTTAGTTAAGGTAATTGTCGTTTACAACAACCGCATTGTCATGGCAGATAATCTTGAACAAGGACTCAATGCTATTTTTGAGCCAGAGGAACAGTCAACACCGACAATTATTCGTCAGTTAGGGGAAGAAATCCTACCGTTAGAGGTAGAGTAACTTTCACTCTCGAGAAACACGCTCAAAGCTAATTGCTAATTGCTAATTGCTAATTGCTAATTGCTTATTACTTCAAAACTCAGGTGACCACAAGTCGGAAACTGCTACCTCAAAACCTGGAAGCAAATCGCGAACGGTCAGAACATCACCATCACCCAAGACCACCACTTCTTCACCAGGACGGTAAATCTCAACGCTGTGCCTATCAGGGTTAATCAGAATACCCACCTTTGTTCCCTGAGAAAGGAAGTTCTGAATCTTCTTCCTGAGAGCTGGGAGGGAATCCGTGGGAGACTTAACCTCAACCATCAAATCAGGAGCCAGTTCTGCAAAAGAACGGGAGGTACGACGCATTCGCTCTGCCAGTACAAATGAAACATCAGGCGCTCTTACATCAGAGTTGGGGAGCTCAAAGCCAGCACTTGAAGCCGTTATCCGTCCTAACTTACGAGGTCTAACCCAGTTGCGTAATTGGGCAACTACTTCCGCAGCTACTTCATCTGATTCATACCCTGATGGACTCATGATCGTAATATTCCCGTCTACTAACTCCATACGATAGTCAGGATGCTCCGCTTGGAGTTTCTCGAGGTCTTTGCTGGTTAGTTTTGTAAGTACTGTCATTTTTTTTGTGATGTTGATTGCGATCGCATCTCTAGAGGCACTGAGGGAAGTCCTAAAAGATTGATGCTCTGAGGGTTAATCATGTCTGCTCAAGCTCTTCTTTGGTGGATGGCGCATAACGAAGTAAATCTCCAGGTTGGCAATCTAGAGCTTTGCACAGAGCATCCAAAGTCTGCTCGGTGAGCCTTGGCATGGTTTTTGCTGTTTTCAACCGGCTTGCGTTTACTCTATTTATCCCTATTTTTTCAGCCAGTTCACCTACTCCCACATCTCTCTCAGCCATCACTACCCTAAGCCGCCACTCAATCATCCTCTTTATCATTTCAGGCTACCTCTGTAACGTATCACATTATTAACGTAGCGCATTTGTGTAATATGGCAAAATATTTTATTAATGCTTGTATTTACAAATATAATATGAATTATTACATTAATAATATAAGAAAACTGGAGTTTAGACTAGTTCCCGGTGCAAAACTCCAAAGCCTGACAATGCGATTGCTTTGAGCTAGTGCTGAAAGCTGAGCGCAAATCCTCCATTCGACGCTATCGCCACTAGGAGTTAACTTGTTAGTGGTCTAGCTAAACCGGATTTGGTATCAGACGGAAGTCCCTAACGGTGCCCAAATCTTGCCTAATTGTAAATTTGTTAGACTGGCAAGTACGAGATTTATCAAGTCAACCCTCTATGTCCTACTAGCACCAGGAAGCTATCAATGCCATCAAGTACTCTACTTGTTACCAAAGAATTACCCACCCTACAATATACATCCACAGCCGATCGCTTCGATGACACTTGGAGAGCGCCTCTTGCAACCCTCCTGGGATTAGGAAGGGCAGCTGGTGCTGACTTCATTGAATTTTTCCTCGAACGAATCAACTATATCAGCTGCTTAGCAGAAGATGATCTGATTACCAGCATTTCCCCCCGTCTTTCTACAGGTGCTGGAGTCAGGGTGTTTCGTGGTAAAGCTGATTGCTATGTCAGCACCAATGATTTGTCATTTAATGGACTCAAAGCTGCTTTAGAAAAAGCTCTGTCAATTCAAGGATTGCAATTACCCGCTCCCAATGCCTATATCCCAGAAATCAATCTGGAGTTATTTAGGGATTACGCTACCGCCAATGGTAAAGATGCTTGGCTGCCGGTTAGTAGTTCCATGCAGGAAATGGGAGAAGTCCTCCTTGATGCCAACGGTGCACTTAAACGGAAAGCAACTCATGTACAAGCAAGACGAGCTGCTTACTTTCGGGATTGGCAGGAAGTCTTAGTCGCAGCTAGTGATGGCACCTTTGCCAGAGATATTCGCTTAACCCAATCTGTAGGCTACAATCTACTATGTGCTGATGGAGCTCATCGTTCTTCCATTGGTCAACGAGCTGGTAGTACCAGTGATCCAAGTTTCCTCAGGGTATGGGACTACGAATCTACTGCTGAAGAAGTCGCCACTTCCGCAGGTAAGATGCTTTACGCTGATTATGTTGAATCAGGCACTTACCCCATCATCATGGCTAATGCCTTCGGTGGAGTGATTTTCCATGAAGCCTGTGGACATCTCTTGGAAACTACCCAAATTGAAGCAAAAACTAGTCCTTTTGCTGATAAAAAAGGAGAAAAGATTGCCCACGAAAGCTTAACAGCTTGGGATGAAGGGCGATCGCAAAATGCCTTTGGGACAATTGATATGGATGATGAGGGTATGCCAGCTCAAAGAACCCTATTAATTGAAAATGGTATCCTGAAGAATTTCCTTGCGGATCGTGCTGGCTCCCTGCGCACGGGACACCCCAGAACTGGTAGCGGGCGTCGCCAAAGCTACACCTTTGCCGCAGCCTCCCGGATGCGTAATACTTACATTGCTCCCGGAGACTACTCCAATGAAGACTTATTCGCCTCTATCGATAAAGGTATTTACTGTAAAAAGATGGGTGGCGGCAGCGTTGGTGCTACAGGGGAGTTCAACTTTGGTGTGGATGAAGCTTATTTGATTGAAAATGGCAAAATCACCAAACCTCTCAAGGGAGCGATCCTGATTGGCGAAGCGAAGGAAATCATGAATAAAATTTCCATGTGCTCCCGTGATTTAGGCTTAGCCGCTGGTTTCTGTGGTTCCATTAGCGGCAGCGTATATGTAACGGTAGGACAACCCCATATAAAGGTTGATTCGATTACTGTTGGTGGACGCTGATTTTTAGAGATGAGGGAGTATGGGGAGTGTGGGGAGACAAGGAAGATATCTACACTCACCAATTCCCAATTCCCAATTCCCAATTCCCAATTCCCAATTCCCAATTCCCAATTCCCAATTCTCAATTCCCAATTCCCAATTCCCAATTCCCAATTCCCAATTCCCAATTCCCAAATGACAAAAATCAAAGAACTGGCAACTCAAGCTGAAGAAATTGCCAACAAACTAGGCATCAAGAAATTCGATATCTATGGTTCATCCGTTGATGAAACTGGTGTTGAAGTTGATCAAGGAGAGCCAAAACAAGTCAAAGCTTCTAATCGCTCTAGTGTAACTGTTCGGGTTTGGAATGAAAACCAGACAGTAGGGATTACTTCTACTACAGATACAGATCCGATGGGGATGGAACTAGCTTTGAAAACTGCTTACGAAGCGAGTAGTTTTGGTGTTACCGAACATGCACCGGATTTTAGTCCAGAAGCAACCACTTCTATCCCAGAAGTTCCTCAAGAACAAGTCTCACAGGCACCGGTAGCCAAGCTACTAGAAACCCTTTTAGGAGTAGAAAAGCAGCTGATAGATGCTCACCCTGCGATTACAGGTGTACCCTACAACGGATTATCCCAAAGAGATATCGAGCGGTTTTATCTCAACAGTGAAGGTGCGCTGCGGTATGAAGCTCGCTCCTACGCCTCAATGTATCTCTACAGTAAAACGGAACAAGAAGGAAAAAAACCCCGTAGTGCCGGTGCTTTTAAAATGCACCGAGGATTAGAGCAACTAGATATTCAAGGTTGCCTTAAGGAAGCAGCTGAGAAAACTATTAGTCACTTGAACTACGAAAAAGTCAAGTCTGGTAAATATCTCGTGGTGTTCTCCGCCGAAGCTTTCTTGAGCCTGTTGAATGCTTTTTCTAACCTCTTCAATGCTCAGAGTATCCTAGATAAGCAAAGTCTCTCTACCCCTGAATCCCTGGGAACTAAAATTGCTTCTCCTCTATTATCTGTTTGTGATGATGGATTACATCCAGAAAATATAGGAGCCAGTTATTTTGATGGAGAAGGAACACCTACCCGCCGTGTTCCCTTAATTACTGAGGGAGTTCTAACCAGTTTCCTCCATAGCGCTGGTACTGCCAAAAGGCTAAATGCTCAACCCACAGGTCATGCTAATATTGGTGCCAAGGTAACCGTTAGTCCCGACTTTTATCACATTTTTCCTGGAGCCGCTGCTGAACAGGAGTATAGTCTGGATACGGCGGAAAATGTGATTTTTATTGATGATCTTCAGGCTCTCCATGCAGGAGTTAGTTCCTTAGAAGGCTCTTTTTCTCTACCTTTTGATGGTTGGCTAGTGAATAAGGGAAATAAAACCAGTATTGATTCAGCTACAGTTGCTGGAGATTTTCGAGAACTCCTCCAATCAATTGTATTTGTCGAAAAAGAGGCAGAGCTAACTCCCGGTGGCGTGTGTCCCCGAATTTGGGTTGAGGGACTATCCATTACAGGAGAGTAAATCAAAGGGGAGCTAGGGGAGAAATTAGCAATTAGCAATTAGCAACTAGCAATTCCCTAAGGATACTAAGCGATCGCAAAATAACTACAGTTGATTCCTTAATGTTCGTAACATTCGGCTTGTTCCTTCATTAATTGCTTGTTGTACGAGTTGAGGAATCAATGTAGTCAAGGGTAAATTGGGAAAGGTTGGATTGATAGAGTGTTCTTGATAACTGCCATCAGCAGAGGAGTAAATTTTTAGTTGTTGTTTGCGATAAATCCAGACTTCAGGAACACCAATAGCCGCATAAACTTCCAGAGTTGTTTTTGAAGTAACATCGGATTCAATAGCTAAGTCTGGTGGTGGATAAATATCTAAGTCCATTTGGGTACAACCCTGCACTTGAGATGCATTCTGAATATAAAGGCAGGTATCCGGTTCAACTCCAGCAATTTCAGGACGTTTAAAGGTAGTTGAGCCAAAATCTTCCCAGTCGCGCCCCTGAGCATCTAATATAGCTTTAACAATATCAGCAATAATCCTATGGGGTCTCTCGTGAATTGCAAGGGGGGACATAATTTCTAGGTTTCCTTGGTAGTAAGTTAGGCGTACTCGGCGCTGCTCACCAAGTTCACCAAGAATTGTTTCAAAGTCTTGCCATGTAAGGTTATTTATCGTGGCACTACTACCAGGATTAAATTGGATGGCTTTTATGGGTACAGTAAGAGTCACGGTTTTTCCTCAGAAGAGTTATCTATTACCAACTGCTCAATAAAATTCACCACCTCTTCAATCGTACCAAAATCGAGTATGGCGACTCCTAAATCTTCCAACTGTTCCAAGGATAAGTTACGGTTTTGTAGGAGGTTAGCCACCTGAGATGAATCACCAAAGCGTCGATCTAACTGACGCAGGATTAATTTTATTTCTCCTTTAATTTCTCCTTTAATTTCTCCTTTCTCTTCCCCTTCTTCCATCCCTTTAAGAAAAACACCCCGTTGGTCTTCAAAAAAGATCTCCCGTTTGTGTAAATCTTCCAGTTCTTCTATACTTAAATTTGCCTGATCTGCTATATTTAGCGCCTGGACTATCTCCGGAACTTCCTCCATTGTTGCTGGTATCGCTTCTAGAGAAGATGATTCTTTAATAAAGTAAATCCATTTATCTGTGATTGTCTCTAACTCTTCCAGCTTCTTCTGAAACTTTGGCAATTCTAAGAAGACCATTTTGAGCTCCTCTTCGGCATAATCTATTGCTTTGGTTTGCTCCTTGAAAACCCAAAATGTTATAGCATCTTCGATTTTATCAAATAATTTAAAATCGGTGATTGTTAAAGCTATCACTGGATTTAATTTAGAATATCCTTCTCCTGACTTCAATTGATTCCCGTAGGTTTTCGCCAAGTTATAGATGACCCTCTTTTCAAAAGATGCTATATTTACTACTTGCATCTCGATAATGACGATTGAATTATTATTTAATACTGCTTTAACATCTAAATAAGTATCTTTTAAACCTTCAATCATTCCTGAATTATAAGGATTGATTATTTCTAAATCTTTAATTATTGGCTTTTCTGAATAAATAAGAGAATTTAGGAAGCTAATCAGTACCTTCTTACTTTCTCTGCCGCCAAAGATTTTCTTAAAAGCAAAATCAGTTTTGGGACTGATGAATCTCATAGTCATTCTGCAATCCTCCCGAGAGAAAATTATATAGCGTTTCTCATACTTGTGAGGTACATTAGTTATTGTTTTTTGGGAATTGGGAATTGAGAATTGGGAATTGGAGATGTACCTCATGGATGTGAGAATTCCTATAAATTAATTATATGGCTTCGATCGCAGGTGGGACGAGGACGTGATACTCTTCCCCTGAGAGCAATCGAATGCGGTCTAAGGCTTTAAGCTCATCCCATGTTTCCTGATATCCCCATATCCCCATATCCCCATATCCCCACCCTTTTTTTCGCTCACCCTTATCGAGGGTTAGGTGGTAATTTCTGTGATCGCTCTGGCATTCTCCTGTGCAGCCTTAGCGTCCAGGTACTCATCATTCTTGCCCAGAAATGGCACAATAGGGCTTTATAGCAGGAGGCTCCAAGGCAGTCCCGATGAAAAGATTTTTTCGTCACCAGATTATAAAAGTAGATTCTTCCCTGCTCCCCTCCTGGGAGGGGTTGGGGGTGTGTTCTGCTCCCTGCTCCCTGCTCCCTACTCCCTACTTACAGAGTTGAAGGACATTTATGGTACCAATAGGGGATGAAAATCCAACACAAATTACTCCCGTTGTCACTTATATTCTGATT
>JAAHGL010000238.1 GCA_010692635.1 Symploca sp. SIO2C1
TAATGAGTGATGAGTAATGAGTGAATTACCCCTCGATTAGCTCCCAGATTTTTTCAATTGTGCAAGCTTTTTGAGCCAAAAGGTATAATTTACTTGCACTTATTTCGCTTGCAAAATGCTTGAAAGCTTTGTTTAGCATAGCTTCCACACTTATTCAGCAAACCCTAAGTAGTCTAAAAACATATCATCAAAAATGTACCTTTATTGTGGCGAACAATAGATAATTAATCAAGGCAAGGGTTTGTTTGACACTCCCCGGTCTAAAGACACGGAGTTTCCCGCAACGGAGGTATTCTGATGAAAACTTTACTTATCGGGTTGATTAAAGGCTACAGAGCCTTTATTTCTCCTTTATTTCCCCCAACCTGCCGTTTTCAACCCACTTGCTCGCAGTATGCCCTAGAATCGGTAAATCGCTTTGGTTGCTGGCGTGGTAGTTGGTTAGCGATACGGCGCATATTACGCTGTCATCCTTTTCATCCTGGGGGTTATGATCCCGTGCCATCAGTGGCTACTCCTAAGACAAGGGAGCAGAAGGAGTAATACAGGCGAATTTAGTCCAAAAATTGGATAATTTATTTCTTGGAGTTCCCTAAAAGTAATCCTGTTACCAAAAACGTAACCAGCACTTTGCTACTAATCAGTTGCTTCTACAATTGAATTTCAGTCAAGATTCCTCATGCTGAACACCGTGGAACGCCTATAGTACCACGGTTTTTTTTATTAATACCAAATCTGCTTTTAATTAACTCATCCCCTGGAAGACAGCACGGGGAATTTGGTGTTATTTGTTGTTAGTTGTTAGTTGTTTGTCAAGAAATCAAATAACAAATAACAAATAACAAACAACTAAGTGGCGGGCGGCTATCTTTCCCATCTCTTGAAGAAATGGGCTTCCCGCCACTTCCGTAGAATTACTTAAACTTGACTAATATACCGTTAAGTTCAACCCTTCTACACTAACTCTGCCATTTCTGAGCAACTAGTTCAGCCAAATCTACAACACGCTGAGAGTAGCCCCATTCGTTGTCGTACCAGGCAACAACTTTGACCATATCACCACCCATTACCATTGTCAGACTAGAATCGACAATAGAAGAAGCATCGCAACCCTTATAGTCTGATGAAACTAGGGGCTCATCACTATATGCCAAAATGCCTTTGAGTGAACCTTCTGCAGCTTCTTTGAGCACCTCATTTACTTGCTCAGCAATAGTGCTTTTCTCTACTTGCACTACCAAATCAACTACAGACACATTCGGTGTCGGTACCCGCAGAGCAATACCATTGAGTTTGCCTTTGAGTTCTGGGATGACTAGAGCCACAGCCTTGGCAGCTCCTGTGGATGTCGGTACAATATTCATCGCAGCAGCTCTTGCCCTGCGGACATCCCGGTGACTAGCGTCCAATAAGCGTTGGTCACCAGTATAACTGTGGGTAGTGGTCATTGTTCCCTTAACAATACCGAAGCTATCATTTAGCACTTTAGCGAAGGGAGCTAGACAGTTAGTCGTACAACTAGCATTGCTAACCACATCATACTTTCCGTGTTCATAGTCTTGATGATTGACACCCATCACATAAGTACCAATATCACCCCCCTTGCCTGGGGCAGTAATCAGGACCTTTTTGGCTCCCGCTACGATATGCTGGGAGGCCCGCTCTTTGGTAACAAAAACCCCAGTCGATTCGATGATTAGGTCAATGCCCCAATCAGCCCAAGGTAAGTTCAGCGGATTGCGATCAGACACACATTTAATGGTTTTGCCATTAATAATCAAAGAATTATCATCAGCGCTGACGTCGGCATCTAACCTACCCAGCATGGTGTCGTATTTCAGCAGATGGGCATTAGTTCTTGGGTCAGAAGTATCATTGATGCCCACTAACTCTAAGTTACTATTTTCTCTGGTTAACCAGCATCTGGCAAAGTTGCGTCCGATGCGTCCAAACCCGTTGATCGCTACTCTAATCACTACGTCTTGCCCTCTTTATTATTCTCTTCAAGCTCAGTTAGTATCTTCTAGCTGACCCCGATCATATCGCAAAGGATGAAAATTTCTAACCCTATATTGTTAACTATATAGTTATGAATAGATTATCTGATCAACTGACCAACAACCTTAACCGATTAACAGAGTAAATTCGTTAGCTAACTCTGCTGTTTACGTACATAGTTGATCTTTGTCACCGTTATTCCTGGCTAAATTGTCCGGAGTCAGAAGAATTTTGGGTGTCTAATAATCTAGAGCATCTGTTTTACCATCTGTGGGTAAAAAGATCCAATCATGGAACAAGATATTGTAAAGATCCAGTTAAGCTATAGCACAATGACGGTCATCAGAGTATGCAAAGCAAGAAAAATTTGATAAATTTTTACTTTGCTATATCTTGAAAAATCAATTCTTGATATGATAGCGCGTGATATTGGCAAAGTAGGCTTGTGTGGTATGGTGTGTAAGGAGTTAAGATGACGAATATTGTAGATTTTAGTGGAAAGCCATTTCATTTCATCGGCATTGGTGGAATTGGCATGTCAGCCCTTGCCTATGTTTTAGCAAAGCGTCAAATACCTGTATCTGGTTCAGACCTCCGTTCAACGCATATTACTCAACGTCTGCAATCAGTAGGTGCTCACCTTCTTGAAGGTCATAACCCAACTAATTTAGAATTTTTCCTACCGAAGACAGAGCCAATTTATAAAGAATTATCTACCACAGTCATTGGCATTAAGCCATTTCAGGAAGCAACTTCTGGATTCTCCCAAACTAGCCAGCCAGAAGTTGCCTCTAAAATTTCATCAAGCTTACCTCAAGTTATTTGTTCTAGTGCGATTAATTCAATTAATTCCGAGTATAGGGCAGCCCAGGAGAAAGGCTACCCAATTTTTCATCGCTCGGACTTACTTGCGGCTCTGATTGAAGATTACCATAGTATTGCTGTTGCTGGGACTCATGGAAAAACTACAACAAGTAGTTTGATTGGGTATATGCTGTTGCATTCAGGTCTAGATCCAACCATTGTTGTGGGAGGAGAGGTGGATGCTTGGGAAGGAAATGCACGCTTGGGTGATGGTCCCTATTTAGTTGCTGAAGCTGATGAATCTGATGGTTCTTTAGCCAAACTCTCCGCCAAGATTGGTGTAGTTACAAATATCGAGCTAGATCATCCAGACCACTACCAGAATTTAGAAGCAGTAATTGAAATATTCCAGACTTTTGTTCAACGCTGTCAAACTCTTGTGGGGTGTATTGATTGTGAAACTTTGCGATCGCGTTTTAAGCCTACTATCAGCTATAGCCTGCATCGAGACACAGGTGCTAACTACAGCGTTGATGAGGTATCTTATGACGCGAACGTTACCACTGCTCGAGTTTGGGAAGGCAATGAAGTTTTGGGTGAGCTGCACCTGAAGTTACTAGGTCAACACAATCTTAGCAATGCTCTAGCAGCAGTCGCTGTAGGAAGACATCTAGGTTTGGAGTTTGATGTAATTGCTTCAGGAATTGCTACTTTTGAAGGAGCCAAACGCCGATTTGAAGCTCGGGGTCAGTGCAATAACATCTGTTTTGTGGATGATTATGCCCACCACCCCAGCGAAATTCAAGCAACCCTTGCTGCAGCACGTTTACAAGTCCAAGACTCAAAACGAATTGTTGCGATTTTCCAGCCCCACCGTTACAGCAGAACCTTGACATTCTTGTCAGAATTTGCAGAATCTTTTAACAAAGCAGATCTAGTTGTTATCACCGATATTTACAGTGCTGGTGAACCAAACTTACAAGAAATTACTGGTGATCATTTGCGAGAGGCGATCGCAACTCATCACGAGAGGGTGTATTACCAACCAACTCTAGAGTCAGTTTCAAGGTTTCTGACCGAAATCCTACAACCCGGAGATCTTGCCCTATTTCTAGGAGCTGGTAATCTTAATCAGATTATTCCGCAGCTGATGGAGTTTTATCAAAAGGCTGACAAATACTAGTAGGTCAGTATTAAGCCAGAAATTCTGAGTTCGATTAGCTCCTAGCAGGAAAACTGCTTGGATACCAACTCAATCGCCTCGCGACCAATTGGCATTCTTTTCACTTGTATTCATTATGACTTTGTCCTATAATACTCCGCAAACCAGCGCCCCCAAGCGTAACGAGATTCCTTTCCAACCACAGCTTTATCTGCCAGGAACCTACTGTCCCCTTCAATCCAAAGTCCCTCTAGCAAGCCTCACTTCATTTCGAGTCGGAGGTCCTGCAGAATGGTACGTCGCCCCCCGAAGTTTAGAAGACCTACAGGCAAGTTTTGAGTGGGTGCACCATCAAAAATTACCTATGACTCTGTTGGGAGCAGGATCAAATCTACTAGTAAGTGATCAAGGCTTGCCCGGTTTAGTAATTTGTACTCGCTACCTACGTCACATCGAGTTTGACAATGATACAGGATTAGTAACGGTCGGTGCAGGTGAACCAATTGCACGTCTGGCATGGCAAGCAGCTAAACGTGGCTGGCAAGGCATGGAGTGGGCAGTGGGTATCCCAGGCACAGTTGGCGGTGCAGTGGTAATGAATGCTGGTGCTCACAACAGCTGTACAGCAGACTTACTTGTTAATGTAGAAACAATTTCAAGATCTGGGATGATTGAGAAACTAACTCCTCAAGAGTTGGGCTTTAGCTATCGTACTTCAAATCTACAAGGTGGTCATCGTCTAGTAACTCAAGCAACATTTCAACTCAAGCCAGGTGTCGAACCTAAACTGGTTCAAGCAAAAACATCCCAACATTTAGAAAAACGCCGCACTTCCCAGCCTTACCATTTACCTAGCTGTGGCAGTGTTTTCCGCAACCCTGATTCCCATGCAGCCGCTTGGTTGATTGAACAAATTGGTCTTAAAGGCTACCAAATTGGTGGTGCCCAAGTTGCCCAGCGCCATGCAAACTTTATTCTTAACTGTGGTGGTGCTCAAGCCAACGATATCTTCCAAATTATCCGTCATGTTCAGCAACAAGTAGAACACCACTGGTCTGTTTGGTTAGAACCAGAAGTGAGAATATTAGGGGAGTTTCAACTGGGGTAAAGAACTGTAATAAAATATCTACTCACCTCTTATCATTTTTTCCAGAATGAGTAGGGATATCACTCAAACGCTTAAGGAGTACTAAGATTAATAGTTAACTGTCGTTAAACTCCCTGTGAAGCAGAAAATTCTAGTCGTGAGACTAGGAATCCAGAATTAGAGGCACTAGTGCTTTTAAGGTCTGGAAGAGTTCACCAATGACCAAAAGTCATAGGGAACAAGCCCCTAGCTTCTAGTTATGGGGTAAGCCCGTAGCAAATTTATTCGCCGTCAGACATTTTTTTGATTAAGAATATATTGTTATCTAATAAGGAGGTGATAGAAGAAGTGTTGGTACTGGAATATATAGCAACGGTCATCATGAACCCAACCCTAGGTTTTTAAGGAAATCTGAGGACAAAATCAAACGTTCTCAACGCAATATCTACAAAAAGAAGAATGGTTCAACTGGCAGGAAAAAAGCTCGTGGTATTTATGCTAGGAAGCATTTGAAAGTAACAAGACAAAGGAATGAACATGCCAAGAGAGTTGCACGTAACTTATGCCTAGCTAACGCTAAGGTCGTCTTGGAAGATTTGAATGTGAGGGGACTGGTGAAAAACCACAAGCTAGCTAAGAGTATTACTGATGCATCTTGGTACAACTTCCGTCAGTGGCTCGAATACTTTGGAGAAAAATTTGGCAGGGAAATAATTGCAGTACCACCACATTACACCTCTGCTGAGTGCAATAATTGTGGTGTGAGAGTTCAGAAATCTCTCAGCACCCGCACCCATTCGTGTCCACATTGCGGACACGTCGAGCAACGTGATGTGAACGCTGCCAAAGTAATTTTAAGTCGTGTAAACGGTAGGGGAGGGCATCCCCAAACTAACGCTAGTGGAGATATTTCCTCTACTTTGGTTGGTCGCAAGACAAGTCGAAGCAAGAAACGTCGATGAAACTAGAATCCCCAGGCTTCTAGCCGTGGGGAGTGTCAAATACCTATCCAACTCAGATAAAGTCAACTAGTTATGACGCAAGGAAAAGGATTCGGTTTCGGTTTAGGCAAGATGAAAGAACTTACCGAAGCGTTTAAAAAAGCTCAACAGGTTCAAGAAGGGGCCAAAGAACTCCAAAATGAATTGGAGCAAATGGAAATAGAGGGTTCATCAAATGATGGCAGTGTCAAGGTGGTGCTGAGTGGCAATCAGGAGCCCCGTCGTGTAGAAATTTCTACAGATGCTGTTAGCAAAGGAGCAGAAGTACTTTCTGAACTCGTGACGACAGCGATGAAGGATGCCTATGACAAATCAACAGCCACCATGCGAGAACGTATGGAAGAACTCACAAGTGGCTTAAATCTTCCAGGGATGTAATTTTCTAGAAAGCGCCCGACGGGCGCGGCGACACCCACTATGAAGGGAAGAAACACTCCCTGCTCCCTCACTTCCTTTCAGAAGTGTTTCTTCAGAGCCGCCCCACGGGCGGCGCACCGCCCGCTACAAATGAGAACAAACAAGGGTCTAATCCTCTTCCCTGCTCCCTACTCCCTGCTCCCTTGTTTCTTGAAAGAGAGGGAATAGAGGAACACCAGGAAAAAATTTTTTCCTAATTCCCTGTTCCCTATTCCCCATCTCACATCCCGATTAGGGGGTGAGCGAAATTAGGGAAGGAATTGAAGAGCCAAGTATCCTCTCAAATCATTAGTTCTCCTTTGTTTCCCTATCTCCTTTGTTTCCCTATCTCCCCACCCTTTTTTTCGCTCACCCCGATTAGGGTTTTTTGGGGGGAGTCACCTGTAGCTTGGGTAGAGCAGTCAAAGTCTGGTAATAGCGGTCTGAAAGCACTTGATTACCCTCCTCCGTTAGGTGAACTGCGTCAGTGAAGAAGGCTTGGTTAGGAAAGTCCTTGAAGAGATTGTAAAAATTTAAAACTTTCATATTTTTGGGAAAGGCTTTCTCTAATTCCTGGCTGGTTTCTAGCAATGCGCTATAACCAGTCTGCAACCGTTTTTGGTATAGATCCCCTAATTTCTGTACAAGCTCCTGTTCTTTTGGTGACATTTGCGTCTGATCACGACCAGTAATTTCCGGTTGAATGGCAACCACTAAAGGAATACCTGCTCCTGTCGTGAGGCGAATCATTTGTCGGTAATGATTGCGATACCGTGTTATTCGGCGCTTGAGTTCAGCTTCATCAGCAGCAAGATGTTCTTCTAGTAGCAAAGTACCATCGCTTACTACCAAACTCCGCTGGTTTATTGATGGCTCTGGTTTTAAGAGCCATTTTTGTGTAGCTTTAACCAGATGAGCTTGTGCGATCGCATTCTTCAATTGTTGAGTTATGTGAGTCCAAAAATGCCCAGGCGCATTGTTGAGGAAAGCTTCGGTTTTAGGAATATCTGTTTCCAGTTGATTACTAGGCAGCATCAAGTCTGTATATCCACCCAAAACAATGATGGCATCTGGGCTATAGGGCAAAATCTGCAGAGCTAGTTGAGCCAGTTCGTTACCAGAGGTATAACCTGGTACAGCAGCATTAATTACCCGATATTGACCATCTTTAATCTTCGGTGGTAAAGCTAGTGCTTTTACTAGTTCTGGTCTATAAACAGGCAAAAAAGTCGGTCGATATTTTTCTGGAGAACGCCTCTGTTGTGCTATCCGTTCGTTGAGACGAGTTTCCAGCTTGCTGGCTAGTGTCGCTTGGTTGTTTGCATTCCCTTGGCCGAAGGCGGTAGAACCACCTAAGAGGAAAATCCGAATTTCATCTTTGGGTTTTGCCAAGGGAATGGGATCATCATCGCGAAAGCCTTGTTCATTAATACGCCAAAAATCGCTTTGTTGATTTCCTACTAAACTATAACCTCCCCCTAAATTTCTATATGCAGCGAGGCTTCCTTTATTTAATATACCGTCGTAAGGCTGTTTGTCTTGACTAAGAAACTTGAGGCGGTAAGCGTTATCCTCTGCTGGTTCACCCTTATAAGCCACTAAAGCAGCGCCGTTGCCTGTAAAGTTAATGAGCAGCCATGCCAACAATTCCAAGATAATCAAAACTAGGGGTATCGCAGCAATGATTACCATAAGCGGTAATGGTTTGCGGTTGCGCTTTCGATAATAAAGGCTACGACGGGACTTGAACATCAAAATACTTTCCTCAAATCATCAATAATAATGGGTCTGAAACCCTGGCATTTACGGCGTAATAAATTTACCATTTAGACGCACAATCTTCAGATAACAACGGCTCCAGCCGTTGTACAATTAAATTGTGAAAATGAAAAACAAGTTGTTGTCTAACTAGCACTAGTTTGGCTTTTTCCTTGAGCAGGGAAGGGTTAAAATTACTTCTAATGCCCTTTGATGTTGGCAATGAAGGTTAGGACGATGAGTAATTTGAGTATTAGTACTCACTCATTAAATGCTATAGGAGAGCGTACACAAAGATAAATATTATACCTATGCCCTGCAAGTTACTATTTGTTTGTCTTGGAAATATCTGTCGTTCTCCATCAGCTGAGAACATTATGAATCACTTGGTTGAACAAGCCGATCTTAGTGACAGCATTGTCTGTGACTCTTCTGGTACCAGCAGTTATCATATTGGTTCCCCCCCTGATAGACGTATGGCAGCAGCAGCTAAAAGTAGGGGAATAATACTCAAAGGTCAAGCACGGCAATTTCAGCGGTCTGACTTTGAAACCTTTGACCTGATTTTGGCAATGGATCGGGATAATTATCGGGATATTCTCTTTCTAGACCCTCAGGGGAAGTACCAAGACAAAGTAAAACTCATTTGTGATTTTGCTTCCAATCATCGGGAGCGAGAAGTCCCTGACCCTTACTACGGTGGTACAGAGGGATTTAACAAGGTTATCGATTTGCTACTAGATGCCTGCGAAGGTTTACTAGAACACATTGTTAGCACTTAGGCGCTAAGGCATTGAGCAAAAATATAGCGTTTCTCATTTAGATGAGGTACAAAGATCCTGGTTTTTGGGAATGGGGAATGGGGAATGGGGAATTGGATCTGTACCTCACGGATGCAAGAACTCCTATAATAGGTTTCTTAACTATCTCAAATTTATTTTTCTTGGCTGGAAATTTCAGTCATAGAGGACAAATTGAACTTGGGTCAAATTAATTGCGCTGACAGACTAATACTGTACCTTTTTGCCCACGAGTGATTCGCAGTTCTTCATCCAGATAGAGAATTTCTAGACGACCTTTGGGCGCTCGCTTCATAGTAAAGGCGACTTCTCTCGTCTCTGGGTTTATCCCTTGCGGAGGTACTAAACCGAACATCAACTTCAAAAAACCAGACATCAATTTTTCTTGCCAACTTTTTTGTGAAGATTGGTGTTGTTCAGTAAAAATTGCTTGCCAATCTTTGATATTTGTTGATGGATGGGGGGCTAAAATACCTCCTGTAAATTGTACTTGCAGCACCGTATCACTAACGGGATAACAAACTCCTTGGTTACGCACAATTCCCCTCACTTGGGGAAGAGATTCATCAATGGTCGTAAATTCGACAATAATATCGTGACTCTGCTGTTCAGCATCTCCCAATAGCAATATAGGTTGGAGAACTCGGTCAATGACTAGTTTTAATCCTGTAGGTTGAAACATATTAAAAGCAAGACGACCAAGAGTGTAAGCATACTTACCATCTGCAAGTTGCTCTCCTCCTGGAAAATTAGGTGCGTTAATTAACAACCATTGATGATCTAGTAATTCCCTACTACGTGCTGGTGCTGTTGTCGGATTCAGTTGATGTAAATTATCAATTGCAGCAATTACAGCTTCATCCTTAGTCTTTCCACCACAAGCAGCAAGCACTTGACGCAAAGCTGTTTTCGCTGATGTACGTTTTTCCGTATCTACTACCATGTTTCATAATCCTTAATGAGTCGCTATTTCATGGGTGAGCATTCGATAAAATCGTGGTTGATTTCGCGGAGAGCTTGGCGATGCCTTACGAAAGGAAGCAGATCAAAAGCCTCAAGGATATTAACCCAATCGTGAGTATTTAACGAAAAACTTAAACATGACATAAGCATTACTTAACCTATAGCAGAGAAAATTTTAGAGAGACATTTTAAATTGACTAAACAAGTTTTTAGCATTAATGCTTCTCACATCTTTGTATTTTCAGATGCTTGAAAGGACATCTTTTTGAACCCAAGTGCTCACCAACTTGGGTTCTTTTGTTGACAAGGAAGAGGCTAAATTCATCACAAAAAGAATTGTTCAAAGGGAAGAGGTCAACAAAGGAGAATCAATTCCGCTCCCTTTACCCTTCAATCTGTTATTCTACTAAACGATTCTCCAAGGCAAACCGAACAAGTTCAGCTCTTTTACTGGTGTCCGTTTTTCTCAGGAGATTACTGACGTACTTTTCTATTGTCCGATGACTGAGGTGAAGGGTACTGCCAATTTCGACATTGGATTGACCTGTAGTCAGTAAATCCAAAACTTCCTGTTCACGATTGGTTAGGTGGAAAGTATTAATTTTGGGAGCAGTCGTTTCTTGCTGTCCATTTTTTATACTTTTAATTGGAGCTGATTGTTCTTGAGGCGTCTTAGTTGATTTTTCTGGTATCCCTTGAGCTGGTTTAGTTGAGGAGAAGCGTAACTCTGCTTGTATCATCGTCGCTCGTTCTAGGAGATTGCGAATGACCGCACCTAACTCTTCCATCTCAAAAGGCTTTGGTAGATACAAGTCACACCCTAACTGATAGCCACGAATCCGCTCTTTCATACTACCGCGCTCAGTTAAAAAGACAACTGGTAACAAGCGAAACGCTGGTTTCTGACGAACTTGCCGCACCAACTCGTACCCATCCATTCGAGGCATATTGATATCTGTGACAATCATGTGAGGATGGTAAGTTTCGAGCATCGAGAGTGCTTGTTGACCATCCTCAGCCGCGATCACTGAGTAGCCTGCCATCTCTAAGTAATCACTGACAGAGAGACGGGTACCTAAATTGTCATCTGCAACTAGGATGATCAAGGGCATGGAGTAATAAGATAAAATATAAGCTATTTCTAGGCTAGGTCAAACTAGCCGACCAATCCATTTAACACGAACTCATCTGTTTGTCTTTGGGATGAGGGTATGGTATAAATTTGCACTCACAAGCGTAATCTTGGAAGTGGGATAATTCTCCTCTTGTTTCCTAATGTGATAATTACAGTTTAGACTGCAACTTAGA
>JAAHGL010000239.1 GCA_010692635.1 Symploca sp. SIO2C1
TACCTCATATTCGGAATTTAAGCGGGTGTTTCCCTACGATGGTACAAGGTTTTTTTATGGATGGGCTCCAGAAACCTTGCACTTTCATGGGAAATCCCTGGGTAACCTTGGGGAATACAAGTGCTCAAAACGAGGATAAATGCTTCATTCCTTCTTACTTGTTACTTTTTACTTGTTACTTGTTACTTATTCAGCAAACCCTACCTACCACCTACCACCTAATACCTAATTACCCCTCAAATACGCTGACGGAGGATAAATTCTGCGATCGCTAAATCTACAGGGGTTGTTACCTTAAGATTGGTTTCTTCCCCTTCCACTACTTGCACCGGGAGCTGACACCGCTCAAATAACGCTGCATCATCGGTAACCTTCCAGCCAGAGTTGCGCCCTTGTTCGTGAGAGCGTTTCAACAGCTGCACCTCAAATCCCTGGGGAGTTTGGGCTGCCCACAGCTGCCGTCGGTCTGGAGTATCTTGAATCAACCCAGTTTCATCTACCACTTTAATCGTATCCTTTACTGGTATGGCAGCAATGAGACCAGAACAATTCTGCAAGGCAGCAGCACAGCGATTCAGCAACTGGGGTGTTGCTAAACATCTTGCTCCATCATGAATTAACACCCTTGTTGCCTCCGATGGCAATCCCTGCAAGCCGTTATAAACAGATTCTTGGCGCGTTTCTCCTCCCTGAATCAGCTGCACTGGTTTAGATAGGGAAACTTCAGCAAGGATTGCCTTAAAATCTGACCAATCATCTGGTTGTCCCATAATTCCAATCCAATGGATATCATCAGCTGCTTCTGCTGCTAGGAGAGTCCACGCCAGCAAAGGTTTACCCAGAAGTGTTAACAGAAGCTTATTGCGATCGCTCCCCATCCGTTTCCCCATACCTGCTGCTGGGATTAGTAAATGCATGATTTTTTCTCCTATTACTTTATGGATAGTCTTAACTTTAGGTCTTCCCACCTATCAAGTTAGAATTAATCTTGATCCATAAGCTCAACCGATCTTAGATGAGAATACTAGCCCTAGTGCCTGGTGGAATCGGCGACCAAATTCTGTTTTTTCCCACCCTAGATGAACTGAAGCGGTATTACCCCAAAGCCGACATAGATGTCATTGTGGAACCGCAAGCCAAGGGTGCTTATCGGGTTTCAGGGTCTGTTGATGAAGTACTGAACTTTGATTTTAAAGACCGTAACGGTTTGGCAGATTTTGCTAACTTGTTAGGTACAATTCGCGATCGCGAATACGATGCTGTCCTTTCTTTGGCAAGTCAGTGGTCAATCGGGCTGTTACTGTGGATGAGTGGCATTCCCGTTAGTATTGGTTACAAAACTATTGCTGGGGCATGGTTTTTGAGTAATCCTGTCCCTGAGAAAACAGAGCAGTATGCTGCCCACAAGTATTATGACTTACTACAAGGTTTAGACATTAGTTCTCCCTGTCCAGAACCCAAATTGGCACTTCTGAAAAAAGACCTTGCCTGGGCTGAAAAGGAGCAGGAACGACTAGAAGCTCAAGATGGTTACATTCTGATTCATGGTGGTTCTACTAACTTGTCTCAAACACAAGGCATCGATCAGGTTTACCCAGTCAAAAAATGGCAGCAGATTATTGAAGACATCCAAGAAAAGCAGCCAGATTTGCCGATTGTACTTATTCAAGGACCAGAGGATGGAGAATTCATTGAGGAGATGCTCCAAACTTGTCCTGAGTTGAAAACCACAACCCCAACAGATGTTGGTAAGTTGTCAGCAATCATTGCCGGAGCTAATTTGCTCTTGTGTATTGATAGCACTCCCATGTATTTAGCTATAGCAGTTGGTACTTACACCATTGCTCTGTTTGGTTCAACTGAGGCGAAAAAACTGCTACCTGATAATGAGCAATGTGTTGGATTACAATCCCCTACCCGTTGGATTGCTGACATCAAACCGGAAGATGTGTTAGGGGCAATTTGGAATGGCTAGGAGATTTCCTAATCAAAAAATATCCTACTTTACTCTGAAGAAACACGCTCATGCGCTAATGGCTAATGGCTAATGGCTAATGGCTAATGGCTAATCTTTTAAGAAACAAGGCAACAGGGAGTAGGGAGTAGGGGGGTGAAGGAAATATGAGGTGGGATTTCAATTCTCCGCATCCCCGCATCTCAGCATCTTTTGATCATTCCCCCACACTTTTTTCGCTTACCCGGAGTAGGGAACAGGGAGTAAAAAAATTCCCTAAAATCTAAAACCTAAAACCTAAAACCTAAAACCTAAAACCTAAAACCTAGCCGCACTATCATAGATAGTAAAAGGTTTAGGCAACAAATAGATGCAAACTAAGTACCACTATCACCAAACTCAATCGCCTCATGAGCCTCGAGAAACCCTCCCCACCATGTACGATCTACCTAGTGAAAATCCCGAGGAACCTGGTTTGCCTGACGAATTCCATGATTTACAACCGGAACTGTTGCGCTTGACTTTTCGTCCTGCTAACTACTCACCAGAGGAGATATTTAGTGGTAGTGATTTGAACCTCTACTATGATCTGAATCACCATTCTTGGTATAAACGACCTGATTGGTTTGGGGTAGTAGGGATATCAAGATTTTATAAGAATGAAGATTTACGCTTAAGTTATGTGATGTGGCAAGAAATGGTGGCTCCAACAGTGGTAGTCGAATTATTGTCACCAGGGACAGAAAAAGAAGACTTGGGTACAAGTATACGTAATAGCAATGAACCTCCGACTAAATGGGAAGTATATGAGCAAATTTTACAGATACCCTATTATGTGGTGTTTGACCGCTATAACGATCAACTAAGAGCATTTGCCCTCAGAAATGGTGTTTATCAGGAGTTGAAGCTGACTCAACCAAGAATTTGGATCCCGCAATTGGAATTAGGTTTAGGGTTGTGGACAGGAGAATACGACAGGAAGAATCGTCTGTGGTTGCGTTGGTATGATGATCAAGAGGAGTGGATTTTGACTCCAACTGAGTGCTCGAACATTGCCCAAGAACAACTTGAAGGTGAGCGGCAACGGGCTGAAGCTGAAAGGCAACGGGCTGAAGCTGAAAAATTACGATCACAACGTCTTGAGGAACTTCTACGTTCTCATGGGATAGATCCTAATGCCTAATACCTAATACCTAATATAGTGACATGCTAGATTGTTGAATAGAACAAAAAATTTCCAACCATGGCTAAGATTCTAGCTAAGTTTACTCCCGAAGCTGCACGATTTCCCTCAACATTTCTGTTTGCAGGAACTCCTATTTCAGCAAGAACAGCTACCGGCAGACTAAGAGCAAGCACAATTTCTTATCGGAAAAATATTCGTAACTTGACAGATGATGAATTGGCAGCCTTGAGGGAAGCTTTCACAAGGCTATATGAAATGAGAGCTTCTGATGATCGGAGTTACCAATATATTGCAGGGGTTCATGGTTTTCCAACTCCTGTATATTGTGCTCACGGAGATCCTTTGTTTACAGTGTGGCATCGTCCATATATGCTCATGCTCGAAAAATCACTTCAAGAGCAGGTTCCGGGGGTAACGATTCCGTATTGGGACTGGACATCTGAAATAACGCAACAGGAAGGGATGCCCAGGGCTTATACTGATGAAACCGATCCCTCCGGAAATCCCAATCCTCTCCTCAAGGCAAATATTGAATTTCCTGGTTCACAATTTACAGAAACTTTCCGAGATCCAGGTCCTCTTAGTACATTCCGTAGACTGGTTGGGCCAGTCAGACGAGCACAGCGAGTAAATAGCACCTATACCAGTTATTCAACAGCGCTGGAAAATCCTCATAATGCTATCCATGGTTGGGTTGGCGGAGTTATGGGAATAGTTTCCTACGCAGCTTATGACCCTATCTTCTGGGCTCACCACTGCAATATAGACCGACTGTTTGCAGAGTGGCAGGCTGCACATCCCAACATTACTCCTAACGACATGATTTGGACAGCACAGCTTACACCTTTTGGCGTAACTACAGCAGATATTTGGGATATCAGAAGGCTGGGATATGATTACTTAACCGCTGAAGCTCAGCCAATTGTCCCTGCTGATGAAAAATTTGGGGATTCTCCCATCGTCGGATTTGCATTGGGTGCGATAGAACCTGAGTTTGAAAAAGCAGAGCTTGAGTTCCAAAATCTTATGCATCCTAGGAGTTCTTTTGAGGTTCGGGTGTTCTTTAATCAACCAGATGCTAATGCCAGCACCCCAATGGAGGGAAATGATAATTACGCAGGTTCGCTATTTTTATTCGGGCATGGGGAATGTCAGGGTGAAGAAGGACACTGTGCCCCGGATCGCGGCCCCATTGATGAGTTTGATATTAGGCGTCCTTCTCATGTACAACCTTTCAGTGCCTATGTAGATGTGACAGAAGCCATACGCAGCTTAGGAGGCTCATTGGAAGTTACAGTGAAATTGGTGGCTGTTGATACCAAGGGAAATCCTATTACTAATCCAGGAACTGATTTTGATGCGATCGCGTTGATCACAACTTAACTCATCCCCCGGAAGACAGCACGGGGGATGCAAGTGTTAGCAAGTTGTTAGTTGTTGGTTGTTTGTAAAAAAACAAATAACTTGCCAATCAAGCGGGGGGCAGCGATTGCCACCCGCGACGAATGAAAGAAACAAACCAAATCCTTTTCCCTTCTGCCCTGGAGCCTCCTGCCTTCTGCCTTGTTTCTTCAGAGATTAGCGATTAGCCATTAGCGATTAGCGATTAGCGATTAGCGATTAGCCATTAGCCATTAGCCATTAGCGCATGAGCGTGTTTCTTAAGAAAGCCTAACCTTTAACTAAAACTCCTGGTTCTTGCTGAATAGGCAAGACGTTGAGAACATCAGTTTGGGCACAATACTTTAAATCAGCATGACCATCTAAGCGTAGCAGACGTTTACCGTGACTGGCTTGGTGGAACATCTCTAACAACTGGTTTTGCCATCGGTGGTAAAGAGACAGAGCACCAACGACTTCATCATTGCCAGAAAGCTCCTCTTCTGAATAACTAGTTTGTTCAACTAGACTATAAGCGATCGCACCAGCACATACAGTATCCTCTAGGGAGTAGGTTCCTTCCCAACCTGAGCCTACTAGCCAAATTGTCTCTGGCTGCTGAGCAAGCAGATACTGCACAGTTGCTTGACGATTTACTAAAGCTGTAGCTAGAACTAGTGGAGCTTCCTGCACTCGCTGTAAAGCACGGGTACCATTGGTAGTACTAATAAACAAGCGGCGTCCTTTAACCTTTTCTGGGGTGCAATCGAGGGGAGAGTTACCCATATCACAACCAGCCACTTGTGCACCGCCCCGTTCACCGGCTCGCAAGCGCTTGTCCGATGGCCATTGTTCACTGACTTGCAGAAGTTGTTCAATATTGCTGAAGGCTTGAACTGCTTCAGCTCCCGCATCTAAAGCTGTAGCGATTGTGGTTGTGGCTCGCAAGACATCAATAACAATTGCACAGTCGGGGACATGAGTTGTCGGAGTTAGTTCGGGGGTGTGGTAAACAAAAAGCTTCACTAGCTGGCTGAACCTGTTTTTCTTAACTGCCGAGATCTTATTCTACCGGCTGGATGTCACTAAACTCCCATTCCTCAGAAAGAAGGCAGAGGGCAGAGGGCAGGAGGCAGAAGGCTCCAAGGAAAACTGACTTGTTTCTCAGCTATCACACCTGAGCTAAAAAGCTGAATCCTGAGGTGCTAATTGCTATAGGTGTAAAAATGAAACGAGTGGTTTATTTTTACAAATATTTACAAAACCAACCTTTCTCAGGATTGATGTCAGATAATAATAAATACTAATTTTTCAGATTGAATTTTAAGGGAAGATGCATCTGTCTGCTCATTATGGGTGCTTAGTGGGGTGAAGAAATTTACAGTGGCTTTTAAGAAACAAGGCAGGAGGCAGAAGGCAGGAGGCAGGAGGGAAGAGGATTTGGCTTGTTTCTTTCATTTGTAGGGGGCGGTGCGCCGCCAGTTGGGAGGCTCTCAAGAAACATGAGGCAGGAGGCGAGGGAGGAGGTAGGAGGTAGAAGGAAAGAGGATTTGGCAAAAGTTTCTTCACTCATTACTCATTACTCATTACTCATTACTCAAAAAAGCTCTCCCACACCTTTTTTCACCTCACCCTGCTTAGTGAAGCTTTGGATCAATCTTTGGCAAACTAAATTATATTACCAGCAGGGGTGTAGAACAACTTTACCCCTACCAACTGATATGGTTTTCGTATTAGCTCAGCCTGCTGAACAGGAGCGAGTTCATTATTTTTACATATCTTGATGAAAAAGATAACAATGATTAGCATTTCTGGCTATCAGCTTCTGACCCCAATCTATGAAACAATAAATTCCTTGGTTTATCGAGGTATACGAGAGCAAGACAAACAACCAGTAATTCTTAAAGTACTCAAGGAAGATTATCCTAGACCATCAGAACTTAGTAGATATCAGCAAGAATATCAAATTACCCACAGCCTGAATCTTGATGGAGTTGTCAAGGCTTATAGCTTAGAAAAATATCAGAAGACCTTGGTAATCGTCTTTGAAGATTTTGGTGGTGAATCCTTGAAGCAATTGTTCAATGATCATGTGGGGGGAATTTATGAATTAACCTTACGGCAATTTCTCGCCATTGCAATCAAGATAACTCAGAGTTTGGGTAAGATCCATGCTGCTCAAATTATTCACAAAGATATTAATCCTGCCAATATTGTTTTCAATCGAGAAACCGAGCAACTTAAAATTATAGATTTTGGTATTTCTACTATCTTAACTCGCGAAAATCCTACCCTGAAAAATCCCAATGTTTTAGAGGGAACATTAGCTTATATATCTCCGGAACAAACGGGAAGAATGAACCGTTATCTAGACTACCGGACTGACTTTTACTCTCTCGGAGCAACCTTTTATCAACTGCTTACCAATCAACTGCCTTTTGAGACCAATGATCCTCTAGAATTGGTACATTGTCATATTGCCAAAAATCCAGTACCTCCTCATTTAAAAATAGGGGAAGATAATTGTCCTAAAGTAGTTTCTGATATTGTGATGAAGCTGATGGCAAAAACTGCTGAGGAGCGATATCAAAGTGCTTGGGGTATTAAAGCAGATTTAGAAAAATGTCTGGAGCAACTACAGTATCACGGAGCAATATCTGAGTTTACCCTTGGTAGTCAAGATATTGCTGATAAGTTTCAAATTCCTCAAAAACTCTATGGTAGGGAGAAAGAAATCCAAACTCTACTCGCAGCTTTTGAAAGAGTCAGTAGTAATTGGTCATTTGTTAGCAGAAATAACAACCAACAACTAATAACCAATGACAAAAGACAAAGTCAATTCATGCTTGTAGCAGGTTACTCCGGTATCGGCAAATCAGCATTAGTGGCTGAAATATATAAACCAATTACTAGACAACGGGGTTACTTTATCTCCGGTAAATTTGACAGATTTCAACGGAATATTCCCTACAGTGCCCTAGTTACTGCTTTTTCGGAATTAGTCAGACAGTTACTAACTGAAAATGAAATAAAACTTAACCAATGGCGAACAAAACTTGAGTTAGCTTTTGGCTCCAATGGTCAAGTAATTATTGATGTGATTCCGGAACTAGAACTGATAGTTGGAAAACAGCCAGCTGTTGCTGAATTGGGAGCAACTGAGTCACAAAATCGATTTAATTTAGTCTTTCAAAACTTTATCAAAGTCTTTGCTCAACCAGATCATCCGTTAGTAATCTTTTTGGATGATTTACAGTGGGCAGATACTGCAACCTTGAAACTGCTGCAACTATTGATGACGGCAACGGATTGCCAATATCACAATACTGCTTCTACTACTATCTCCCCTGTCGCTGAAGAAAAAAGAGGGCTATTTTTAATTGGAGCTTATCGAGATAACGAAGTCAATGAGGCTCATCCTTTGATGCTGATGGTTGATGAGATCAGACAATCTGGAGCAATTGTTAATCAGCTATCTCTTTGTGCTTTGGAGCTGACTCACGTCAATCAACTTATTAGCGATACGCTCAAATGTACACCGGAAAGAGCTAAACCCTTGGCAGAATTAGTATTGTCTAAAACTGGGGGCAACCCTTTTTTCCTGAATGAGTTTTTGCAATCCCTTTATACCGAAGGACTATTAGAGTTTAACATCCATAGCCTCAGCTGGCAGTGGGATTTAAATCAGATTCTGTTGACGAACTTTACTGATAATGTCATCGAACTGATGGCCCTCAAGATTCAAAAATTGCCTACTAATACCCAACAGGTACTACAACTAGCAGCTTGTATTGGTAATCAATTTGAGCTTTCTACCTTATCGATTGTTGCTGATAAATCTCAACGAGAAACTGCTGAGTTACTCTGGCAAGCAGTTGCAGAAGGTTTGATTATATCCCTAGGTGATAGCTACAAGTTGCTGGAGCTAGATGTCATTAGTGAGGAAACGATTGAGCAGACACGGAGACGCGGGGACGCGGAGACGCGGGGAATTGAAATCCCACCTCCTATTTCGTTCACCCCAGCACAACCAATAACTATTGAATATAAATTTACCCATGATCGAATTCAACAAGCAGCATATTCTCTGATTCCTGAAAAGGATAAACAAGGACTACACCTGCAAGTGGGAGAAGTACTACTAGCTCATACAACTACCAATCAACTAGAACAAAAAATCTTTGATATTGTTAATCAATTGAATCTAGGAAGTCCCTTAATTAATAGTAGCAGCAGGTTGGCGGTCGAACAGGCAGTAAAAACAGATGAATTAGCTCAATTAAATCTGCTAGCTGGCAAGAAAGCAAAGGCATCAGCAGCCTATAAACCTGCTCTCCAATACTTTCAGATTGGCATAGGGTTACTTGATGAGGAAGCAGGGAGTAGAACCCACCCCCAACCCCTCCGAGGAGGGGGGCAGGAGGGGAACAGCAGGGGAACAGCAGGGGATCAGGGAGCACACGAGGAGCGAGATAAGGGAGAAAATACTCCTAATTTAGTTCAAGCTTCCCCAACTCCCTCAACTCCCCCAGCTCCCCCAGCTCCCCCAGCTCCCCATCCCCCCAACTCCCCAACTCCCTCCTCCAGCTGGGAGCAACATTATGACTTAACCTTGGCACTGTTTGTGGAAGCGGCGGAGGCAGCTTACCTCAGTGGCAACTTTGAGCAGCAGGATCAATTAACTGCCGTTGTATTGCATCAAGCTAACAACCTGTTAGATAAAGTGAAAGTATATGAGGTTAAGATTCAAGCCTACATTGCTCAGAATCAACTCACCGAAGCAGTACAGACAGCGCTAGCGGTACTCCAACTTTTAGGGGTGAAGTTTCCCACCAAGCCGAGTAAATGTCATGTTGGGCGAGATTTACTGGTAACCAAGTTAGCTTTAGCAGGCAAAAGGATTGAGGATTTAGTTAACTTACCTCCCATGAGAGAGCCTGACAAGTTAGCAGCAATGCGTATTCTCTCCAGTGTCATTTCTGCTGCTTATTTTGCCATGCCAGAACTGATGCGATTGATTGTATTTAAGCAGGTAAATTTATCAGTTAAATATGGCAATGCTGCTGTATCTGCCTCTGCTTATGGCAGTTATGGGTTAATTCTTTGCGATTTTGCTAGTGATATTGATGCTGGCTATCGATTTGGTCAATTGGCTTTAAATCTATTATCCCAATTTAATCTTGATCAAGGCTCCAGCAATGCTGATCTCACTAAAGCTAAGACTTGGGCAAATGTTAACTTCTTTGTCAAGCCTTGGAAGGAACATTTAAACTCAACTTTGCAACCGCTGCTAGAGGCTTATGCTGCGGGATTAGAAACGGGGGATTTACAGGCGGCTGGTTATGCGGCTCACAATTATTGCTTACACTCTTACTTCAGCGGCAAGGAACTAACCAAGCTACAAACAGAAATGGCGACTTACGGTGAGGTTCTGGCTCAACTTAAGCAAGAAAGAACCTTGCAGATGAATAAACTATATCGGCAGGTGCTCTGGAATTTACAGGAGCAAAGGAATGCTAAGGGGCAAAATCAGTATCTTCAAGATTACCAGCAATCCCCAAGCGATCGCTATAATCAGTGGGATTTGAATGGTGAACTGTATCAAGAGTCACAGATGCTAGTACAACACCAAGAAGCCAATGATCTAACGGCTATTTGTGTGTTGTATTTCAACAAACTTATCCTCTGTTATCTGTTTGGTGCTTACCAACAAGCAGTAGAAAATGCTGCAATTGCCCAAAAGTATTTAGAGGGATTGAGAGGAACGATTATTATACCTCTGTTCCATTTCTACGATTCTTTGGCACGATTAGCAATATATCAGCAAAATCCCCAGTCAGTTCCTCTCCAGCCTCTGATTAAACAGGTAGCTAGTAACCAGAAAAAAATGAAAAAATGGGCACATCATGCCCCGATGAATCATTTGCATAAATTTTATCTGGTGGAGGCAGAGCGATACCGGGTTCTTGGTAGAGTTAATCAAGCAGCAGAATTTTACCATCGCACGATTGAATTAGCCAAGGAACATCAATATCTTCAAGAAGAAGCCCTCGCCAATGAACTAGCTGGTAAATTTTATTTGGCTCAAGGTAAAACTACTATTGCTAGAGCCTATATGCTGGAGGCTCATTATGCTTATCTAAAATGGGGAGCGACGGCTAAGGTTAAGGATTTAGAGGAACGGTATCTCCGATTAGTTGCTGCTCCCAAAATCAAAGTTCAAGACCAAGATTCCACTAAGAGTACTACTAGTAGTAATTTTGCCAAAACCTTGGATTTAGCTACGGTAATGCAAGCATCACAAGCAATTTCTGGAGAAATTGTCCTGGATAACTTACTGGCAAAATTGATGAAGAGTCTGATCCAAAATGCTGGAGCCGAAAAAGGCTTTTTGTTGTTACCAACTAAAAGTAAACGGGAGTCCAAAAAAGTGACGATGCTGATTGAGGCAGCAGGAGCTATTGATTCGGAACAGGTTAAGGTATTACTGTCTATTCCCCTCAATAACCATCTACCCACATCAATTATTAACTATGTTGCTCGTGCTCGGGAAACTGTGGTTTTAAATAATGCCACTAGTGAGGGTTCCTTTACTCAAGATGACTATATTCAACAGTATCAGCCTAAGTCGATTCTCTGCTGCCCTCTCCTCAATCAAGGTCAACTCAGTGGTATCATCTACTTGGAAAATAATCTAACTACTAAA
>JAAHGL010000024.1 GCA_010692635.1 Symploca sp. SIO2C1
GGAATCCTGGATTTTACCCCTAGCGATTCAGTATTTCCCAGTTAAACTCAACAGACGATGTCCTAACAGTACGTTCGGCGTTTTACCTAATCAACTTCTGATTAGAACCCCATACTCCAAGTAAATCGTAGGAATTATGACTATTTTATCACGGCGCTTAAAAGCGCCGACGCTACATCCCACGGATGAATCACGTGGGCTTTGCTTAAAATTCTGTAAGGTAAAAGAGAACATTTAGAGCTGATCTCAATCAATCCCTGGTCAAACCCACATGGCTACCCAGAAAAACCCTAACTACTCATTGATCCCTAGCGAAAGCTGGGGGTCTTCTTTCTTTGGTCTGTGTTCTGAGTTTTCTCAAAAAGGTATAATTAATGTGAATTACGCTCAGTACTAGCAAGACTTAACAGTTAATAGACACTTACATCTTTAATGAACCACTGACCCTCTTTGCGTACTAAATCATACCGTACTCGCAAATTGTCATCATAGGATTCAGCTTGGCTAAGCTGACCATTTTGAAAGAAAGAACCAACTTCCTTAACAGCAGCATCTACCCTAGCTTGATCCGGATTAGCATCGCTGGTATTTACTGAGTTCACTTCAACTTCGTGTTTGTACTGCCAGTAAGAACCACTTTGCTTAGTCTCTTCTGCACGTTGCTGCCAAGTAGACAAAGTTGGATTGACTAAGATTTGAGCTAATTGCTCAATTTGGTGCTCTGTACCAAGAGCATTGCTTTTGATAGACAGCCAATTTTGAATTACTTGCTTAGCTGTTTCCTCCGTCAACAGACCCTCTGGAGCAGTTATTTGACTATCCGGCTCAGGAATTTCTACGGGAGGCTGCTCTAGCTCTACTTGTGCTTGCTCTCCCTCTAGTTCCGGTGTCCTGCGTCCCATCAATGGTCCAATCAGGACTAGACCAAGGACTCCCAATCCTATCAGAACAAGAAGGGTCGGTAATAGTTGACGCTTATTTTTTGAGAAAGGCTTGGACTTCCTAGATATCAGTTGCAGATTACCAGGTGTTAGACCATCCAGACTTTCCCCACTACTAGATGGCTCTGGAACTACCGAACCCCTTCCCGTAGAGCTACTTATTGGTTGGTGCTGTTGGTGTTGTGGCTTTTCAGTAGGGAAGCCTGTTACTTTGGAGTCTCTTACCGTTGCTACCGGAGCAATCCCTTGAGCTGTTGACATATTTGAGACACTTGAGACTGCTGAGTGCTCGGCAGTCTCACCAAAGTTTCTAGTCCTACTAGCTGTCACAGTAGCAGGCTCTCGTGTCAACGGTGAAGCAACAGTTACTGGTTCATTAATATTTAGTGGCAATTTGTTTGTTGTTAACGGTTTTTTACCAGTAGCTCCCCCTGAGGGTACTGTAGTTGCATAGGCTTTTTTTTGAGATTCCACAACAGCCCATTCATTATCAGCTTCCCCTGTTGAATCTGACAGATTTTCCAAATATGCCTGAACCTGTTCATCTGCAAAGTATTCTTTTAAAGATGCCTTCTGGTCAGCTAGGTCTCTGAAGTGGTTAAATACTGAATTTTGTAACCAACGCTCTCCATAAAGGCACAATCCTGGTAGTAAGTCTGGAGCCCCTTGAGAATGTTCACGAATAAAGGCAAGAGGTTCGTACTCCTGACTGAGCTCTAGTGCTCTACTGGCTTCTTCTGTTTGACCTAAAAGTAGGGCACATACTGCTTGTTCTAGATGGACATCTTGACGTTTGCTCAAGCGCATCAGTAGTTGTTTGCCACGAGCAATTAAGCCAGGTTGTCTTTGGGCAAATCCCCTTGCTAGTAAAGCGTAGACTGCTAAGTAAGTGGCAACAGCTGAAGGACGACGAGCTTCTGTCTCAAAGAGAGTTTGCTGTTCAGCAGCACTCAGATAGCCGCGCAACTGCTGCATAAAGCGGAGAAAGTCATCAATTCCTAATCCTGATTGATCATCACCATTACCATCAATGCCTCCACGCTCTTGTAGTATATCTTGCAGCAAGCCCAAGCCATTGCGCCTTTCACTAATATTTTCGTCTGGTAGGGCTAATAATTCCAAGATACGGTAAGGACGTAGCTTGTAGAGATCTACCTGAATTTCTCCTCGGACACTGGGAAATAAACCTTCTGTTAGAAGTAATTCTTGACCTGTTTCTAGGGAAGTAGCCGCATTTTCATAGTGACCCTGCTGCCACTGCTCTCGACCAAGTTCCAAACAGCCCAGCGCTAGAGTTAAAATAATGTCAGCTCTAACTAACTGCGGGTCCCCTAAGCGACCCTTATCCAAGCCAATACTATCACTACCACTTAGATAAGGTTGCCCTAGTTTCAGTACTAGTTCGTATTCCCCAAGTTCTTGAAGGATGAGCAATACACCAACAAATTGCTCATCTTTGATTTCGATACTGGGGGTATGGGAGTCTGTATTAGAGTTAGTCACAACTCCCTGACTAGAGCGCTTCGCCCCTAATGCTTGGTCTGGCTCTTGGTCATAAGTTTTGGTCAAAAAATTATTATCATAGGCGGAGCGCTGTTCAGATTCAGAAAGAATCTCGTAGGCTTCATCTAGGAGTTGTTTTCGAGACGCGATAGCTACTTCGGAATACTCTCGGCGCGGCAATTGCAAGGTGCGATCACGATAGGCTTGGCTAATTTGTTCAGCAGTAGCCTGGATCGGTAATCCTAAAATTCGGTAGTAATCGAGCGGAATTCGCACAGTCTACTTCCCCAGTACACAGCAACTGATTTAACATATATTAGCCAACAGCCTACTAACTAGAGCTACTGTAGTTACTGAACTGTCAACTCCATAACAAGAGCAACTTAGACTATTCTTTAGCTTCTGGTTGCTTTCATCTGCTACTAATTCTAGCAATGTTTGCAGGTTATTCTCATAATTGTTACCGCAAGGATACTACTAAACCGATGGTTCAGGAACGAACTTTACCCAATTTTAAAATTGCTTCCGGCACGATCACCAAAGAAGAAGGATTACTCCTATACGAAGATATGGTGCTGGGGCGCTTGTTTGAGGACAAATGCGCTGAGATGTACTATCGGGGCAAAATGTTTGGTTTTGTCCACCTTTACAATGGTCAAGAAGCAGTATCAACTGGTGTGATTAAGGCATTGCGTCCAGACGAAGATTTCGTATGCAGCACCTATCGAGATCATGTTCATGCTTTGAGTGCAGGGGTATCAGCGCGGGAGGTGATAGCGGAGTTATTCGGCAAAGCGACGGGTTGTAGCAAAGGGCGTGGTGGTTCAATGCACCTGTTTTCAGCTCAACATAATTTGTTGGGAGGTTATGCCTTTGTTGCGGAAGGAATTCCTGTTGCTACAGGTGCTGCTTTTCAAAGCAAATATAGACGAGAGGCTTTGGGAAATAGCAATGCAGATCAGGTAACTGCTTGCTTTTTTGGTGATGGAGCCTGCAATAATGGTCAGTTTTTTGAATGTTTGAATATGGCAGCTCTTTGGAAACTGCCAATTATTTATGTTGTCGAGAACAACAAGTGGGCCATCGGGATGGCTCATGAGCGAGCAACATCCCAGCCGGAGATTTACAAAAAAGCCAGTGTTTTTGGCATGGCTGGTGTAGAAGTAGACGGCATGGATGTTATCGCAGTAAGATCTGTAGCTCAAGAAGCGATCGCTCGTGCTCGTGCTGGAGAAGGTCCTACCCTGATTGAAGCTCTTACCTATCGCTTCCGAGGTCATTCTTTAGCTGATCCCGATGAACTTCGATCCCAGGAAGAGAAAGAATTTTGGTTCACTCGCGATCCCATCCAAAAATTGACCGCTTACCTCACAGAACATAATCTGGCAGACTCTGAGGAACTCCAGACAATCAGGCAAAAAATTCAGGATGTTATTAATGAGGCTGTTGAGTTTGCCGAATCAAGTCCTGAACCTGACCCTAGTGAGTTGCGCCGCTACATTTTTGCAGAGGATTAATTAAAGTCATTGAGCCAGAGGATAGGTCGAGCCTCTGGTTTTCCTAGGGATAAAATCCTTCGATTCTATAAATATTTTTTATATGTTGGAATAATTTAATATTTAATCAAAACATCATGTATACAAGGAGGTAAGATGAACTAAGTTGAGACTAAATTATTTACTTCAGGGGGAGACCCAAAAGACTGAATTTTGTATTTAACCAGATTGGCAAGATCTTGGAGTTGAGCTATTGCTTCAGCACCTTCGAGCTTCATGAGTTCTCTATCATCTCGCATTTCAGTCCATGTGATACCATAATCTGAGACCAAAAATCTAATCAGATGGTTATCTCCTAAACTAACCATAAAAGAGGCACTATTCATTTGACCGCCGCAGGTATAGCAGGAAGCTAAATAGCCTCTCTTTTCTAGGACAACGGCTAAGGCTTGAAGGTTCATCACCAAATCCTGGACAAATTGACGGTGTTGCTCTGCAAGTCTTACAAACATATTTATACTCCCAAAACTAAACTAAAATTTCTCTTCTTTATCACTGCTTCATGATCTAAACATCTGGCAAAACCAGATGTCTCTTCAGCATAGGCAAATCCTTTAAAGTTAGGATTTATCCAGACTGTTTAGCCGATTATTACTAGCTTAACCTGCTTAAGAGTTTTAGTGATGTATCAGTAACAACACTCAGTAAAACTTTCCTGCATCCTATATCTTAATTTTTTTTTTAGGTTCTACCTAAAGATGGACTTACAGGTTAATCTAAGCGTCCGGAAAAAGTTAATTTAATGGGTGAGATTGTTTTTGAAAGGGTTGAAGTAACAAGTTTTCAGGCATTGTCAAATACACCCAGCTGATTTAACAAAACATTGATTAACTCAGCAATTAAAAAACTCACCAGCCAAACATATAAAGATAATGAAAGTCTATATATTCATAACAAATTGTACTCATAATTTAAATAAAACCCCAGCTACAGTATAAAGGTGTATCTGGGGAAATATTATTTCTGAGTAGCGGCAAGATATCGACTTACAGGTTTTGGATTCGGTATTCTTGCAACAATGAGATACTCTTGCGATTAACCTGGCTGGTTGAAGATGCTAATAGACTTGCCACCAACCAAGTGCTGGTCCAATAAACCGGATTGTCAGCCACGAGATCACAACAAGACCAATACCAATCCAAGCACCTCTAGTCGTCCATTTGACAAATTGCTCCCCTTGACTTTTAGTAATCGGGAGCCAGGGAAAAATATTCTGCTCTTTACCGTACTGCTCTCCAAGTGCGGTTTTACGACGTTTGGCTTCACCCATGATCAATTGCCTTGACTAGATGCAACTGATCATAACGCTGTTGGTGCTAACTCGTTGCAGTATTATCCATTCTTAATACTTCATCTTAAAACCAGTGGTCACCGCTTGTTGTCGGGACTCCTACTCTAAACCAACTGGGATCTAAATAGTTAATCCGCGCAAAGGGACTGAGAACACAGAGCACTTGACTACCGTAACTGCGATGATTCACTCGGTTGTCTAGGAGAGCAACAATGCCTTGGGATTCTCTTACCGGCGTAATCGCTCGTTGTAATTTCCTCAAAGCAACAGGCAAAAGATACAGGCGAAACCAATCTAAGCGTTTTTGCTTATAAAAAGCTACTCGGCCAGCAACCAGAGGATTTTCTAGGGAAGGAATCGGTAAAGTAGCAATAATCAGCAGTTGAGGGGCTGGGAATTCAGCCTGATGACATCGCCAGAATTCCCAGCCAGTGATGAGGATACCGTTGTCATCCAAATTTGATTTTTCTACCTGTACCCGTGAACCTAATTCCGCAGCTAAAACTGTTCCTACCTGAACCTTAAGATGTATATCTCCCACTAAGATAACTACCAGACCTTGGGTATTAGTACTAAGACTTAGGAGGTAGCGAACTTGCTGGCTCAAAGCATCTTGAAATCGTGAATTGTTGGGCATTGGCAACCCATCGGGCAAATATAGTTGAATCTGTTCGTTGTGTCGGCTGGGGGAGAACTTCAAGCAAGTCAAATCTCCCAATCCCATCTGCTGGCGGTAAAAAGATGCGCTTTTATCCAAGTCCAGTGCTGAGCCAATTAGCACTACTGGCTGCATAGACCAAATTGGCTTGAGGACTTTTGCTACCTCTACTGGTCTACAGTACAAAGAAAAATAACCCTGCGATCGCGCAATCGCTGCCCACATCAGCTCACTTGAGCTTTGCCAGCATTGCCAAAAATGTTTCCACGCTCTTGGTAAATAGGGGTAGTGATCAACACCTTCAGATTCTTGTGATACTGCATCATTATCATTTAGCTTCCTACAGAGATTTCGCTGTTGTAGTGCCCCTAAGGCTTTAAATAGCTGCTGCAAGATATCTTGTTCTTTCGTCTCTAACAGACAGCACTCATAAGAGTTAGGAGGGTGCTGAAATAGAGCTTTAGTAAGCCTTACACGCACATCCCGAATCCAATCTGCTTGTTGTGGAAAAGCTAGCATCAGTTCATCCCAGTCTCCTGGCCCAATACAAGCTTGGAGTTGATCACAAGTCCATTCTTCCAAGTCATCAGCACCATCAATCAAGGTAGGGATACCGGAGGGAAACCAAGCTTTACCGAACAAGCGGTCGGTAAGCCAAGATTCTGGAGAAGTAATCAGCAATCCACAGAACTGCTTATCCGGAAAACTGTCTCCTCGGTAAATTGCTTTATCAGTACCAATCCATTGTTGCAAACGGGGAATTTCAACCCGCAGCAACCACTGCTGTATTGATACAGGAGCCACCAAAATCACTGGTCCAGACCAGATTAGTGCTGGTAGCAGGTAACTCAAACGATATTGTATATCGGTGCTTCCTGTCTGAATCAAGGCAGGACGCCCCAACCGCAAGGCTCGCGCTACTAACCTTGCCATCGTCAAATGGTGAGGCCAGCTTGGTTGACCTTGCTCTCGTAGAAAAGCACGCAGAGAAGAATGGACTTCTACCTCAATCACAAATCAGTAGCGCCTGAACGCCCCCAGAACTTGACACTAGTAGGTAATTAACCTTGCTTTTGCTCAACTAGAGCAATCTTTGGCAACAATAGACATCTCCAAAAACTCAATATTAACCTAAGTCCCATAAGGGTTTTAGGTTCTTTTCTAGAGATGTCTAATGACGCCATTTCAATTATGCCAGTGCTAGATCTGCTCCAGACAAAAATTGAGGTGTGGAAGATTTAGTAAGGGCTCGGTACAATATGCTCCTAGTAGAGCGCGGCGGAAATAACCCACCAGGAGAGAGAGCGATAGAATCGTTACTCTCTAAGCATTCTTCATTCTTAATTCTTAATTCTTAATTCCGCGCAGCGGTACTAGTATTTCCTGTTACTTATATTTTAGTGATATTTGAATCTTAAGAATCCAGTGAATTTTTCTATGAATATTGGAATTGTAGGACTAGGGCTGATTGGTGGATCGCTAGCGTTGGACTTGAGGGCACTGGGTCACCAGATTTGGGGAGTCTCTCGCCAAGAGCGAACTTGTCAGTTAGCTATTGAGCGTGGTGTGGTGGATCACGCCAGTGTAAATCTGAAGTTACTAGCAAAAGCAGATGTAGTCTTTATTTGTACGCCAATCGCTGCGATCGCGCCAACTGTCCAGCAGTTAATTCCCTATCTGTCTCGAGAAACCATACTTACCGATGTTGGCTCAGTGAAGCAGGCGGTAGTTGAGGAAGTTGCTCCCCTTTGGTCTAATTTTGTGGGAGGACATCCGATGTCAGGAACAGCAGATAGTGGTATTGAGGCTGCTCAGTCAAATTTATTTGCTGGTAACCCTTATGTGTTAACACCAGTTGAGACAACTCCATCAACAGCTGTAAAAATTGTCGAAGAGATTGTGCGATCGCTCACTGCACAAGTTTACTTATGTTGTCCTGAAGAGCATGACCGAGCAGTGGCTTGGATTTCTCACCTACCGGTGATGGTTAGTGCTAACTTGATTGACGCCTGTATGAGTGAGACTGAGCCAGCTGTGTTAAAGTTAGCGCAACAATTAAGCAGTTCTGGCTTTCGAGATACCAGTCGCGTTGGAGGAGGCAACCCAGAGTTGGGAGTGATGATGGCCCGTTACAATCGGGAGGCACTGTTGCGATCGCTCACGACCTATCGCCACAACCTCGACCAGCTTATTAAAGTCGTTGAGTCCCAAGATTGGCAGGTTTTAGACAACAAACTCCAGCAGACTCAGTTGCACCGTCCGGAATTTTTCTGTTAGCTGAGTAATTATTAAATATAAGTGACAAGACACAATAACCAAATCTTGAGATTTTACGTCATCGCAACACTGCTGTCACCAAGACGTCACAGTGAACGTCTATCTTAATAATTGTAGTACTTACAGGGAATGAGAAACAACAAATAACAAGTAACAAATAACAAACAACAAACAACAAACAACAAATGAAAAAAGCAGCAACTTATTTATCTCTACTAGTGCTAGGAACTGGTGTTACCTTTTCTGGCGGCTATTTACTGGCTCGTAACTCACCTTTTTCAGCAGAGTCTACTTCTCAAAATTCTTCTGGCGTCTTAGCCGCAACTTCAGCTACCAAACCTCTATTGAATCAAGACTCCAACTTTATCACTAACGTTGTTGAACAAGTCGGACCAGCGGTCGTAAGGATTAATGCTTCTAGAACTGTTAGTAGTCAACGTCCTGATGGTTTTAATGAGCCATTCCACCGCTTCTTTGGTTCCCAATCCCCTGAACGACCAGCACAACGAGTAGAACAGGGTACAGGTAGTGGTTTTATTATCAACAAAGATGGTCAGCTTCTCACCAATGCTCACGTTGTGGATGGTGCTGATACTGTGGAGGTAGTTCTCAAGGATGGTCGTCACTTTGAAGGCAAGGTGATAGGAACTGACTCCCTAACAGATGTTGCCGTAGTCAAAATTGAAGGGGATAATCTCCCCACAGTTGCTCTTGGCGATTCCGAGCAACTAAGATCTGGAGAATGGGCGATCGCGATTGGTAATCCCCTTGGTTTGGATAATACAGTAACTACTGGTATCATCAGTGCCACTGGTCGTTCTAGTTCTCAAGTAGGTGTTGAAGATAAGCGAGTAGAATTTATTCAAACCGACGCTGCTATCAATCCTGGTAACTCTGGAGGACCTTTGCTCAATGCCTCCGGTCAAGTGATTGGTATGAACACAGCAGTTATTCAAGGAGCCCAAGGTTTAGGCTTTTCTATTCCGATCAATACTGCTCGACAGATTGCTCAACAGTTGATTACTCAGGGCAAAGTGGAACATCCTTATTTAGGTATCCAGATGATGACTTTGACCCCAGAATTGACAGAACAGCTTAATCGCAGAACTGGTTTCAGGATAGACGACTCCGAAGGTGTGTTCATTGCCCAAGTAGTACCCAATTCACCAGCTGATAGAGCTGGACTCCGTGAGGGCGATATTATCACCAAAATCGAGGGTAAGTCAGTAAAAGAGGCCGGTGACCTCCAAAAGTCTGTACAAAATTCTCAGGTAGGCGGTAACTTAGAGCTAGAGTTGCGCCGCGCTCGCCAAGATATTAAGGTAATAGTGAAGCCTGGTGCTTTTCCTACTCAAAGACACTCATCCAACAATAGGTATAGCAACCGCCAAGGCGGTTAGGACGCTAAGTGCAATACATACTCCATCGCATCTCGTAGACAATTAAACTCCTCTAGTTGCTTACGAATGCGACTTTTTAGCCAAGACCAGCATCGTTCAATCTTGTTAAGATCTGGTGAATAGGCCGGTAAGTAAAGTAACTCACAACCTGCTTGCTGTATCAATTGCTCAATACGACCCCCTTTATGAAAGGTCGCATTATCCATAACTAGGGTTTGCTGAATAAGTCGATTGATTCGGGTTTTGAAGTAATGATTAATGAGTAATGAGTAATGAGTGATGAGTAATGAGTGAATTACCCCTCGATTAGCTCCCAGATTTGTTCAATTGTGCAAGCTTTTTGAGCCAAAAGGTATAATTTCCTTGCACTTATTTGGCTTGTAAAATGCTTGAAAGCTTTGTTTGGCATAGCTTCCACACTTATGCAGCAAGCCCTAACAAATCGCGATCGTTAGAAACCACCGTTAAACCTTTAACAATAGCCGTTGCTGCAATTAAAATATCCTCCGTTTGAATTGGTAAACCCTTTAATCTGAGTTTCGCATGAATTTCGGCGGCTTTTTCTAAAATCGCTAAATCATCTAATAAAATTATTTGATAATCTTGACAAAGTTCATTGAACTTTTCTAGTTGTTTAGTAGCTTTGACTGCAAACAGACCTCGTTTAATTTCAAAACAAGTAATGCAACTGATTGCCAGCAAATGTTTTTGAGACTTTACTTGCTTTATTTTTTTCTTAATCTTTAGATTATTTCTCAAAACCAAAGAAACAATATTTGTATCTAATAAATAACCCATACTTTTTATTTTCGTTTAATCGCTTCATCAAAAATAGCCAGTTGCTCAGGACTTAATTCATTTAATGTTCCGGCTACTGCTTCTGTCACCATGATTGCACTGCAATGCTTCTTTAACTCTTGCTCTGACATAGTATTAAATTCTTCAACGGGCAAATTCTTTTGAAAGAGTTTTGCTAAATGGTTAACCATCTCTGTATAATCAAGATCCTCTTGAAATAACGGTCGTTCTTCCATCAAAATAGCAACCACTTGCTCAATTCTCTGAATCAGGGATTTTTGAGTGACATCATTGGATAACATATTGACAACCTCCGAGGAAATAACAAGGGATAAAGCTGACAGTTGGAACGCCTTCAGTACCTCTTCAATATTAACATGTTTTAATACATGAGATAATAGCGGTTTAAACTGACGGTCAAGAACTCATTTTGACAAAATATATCCCTTAGTAATTTCCACAAAACATCTGTATGAAAATTTCTAATCAAGAACTGAATTTATTAAAAGATAAAGCCCAACAAGCTTTAACAAAAGCCTATGCTCCCTATTCCAAGTTTCGAGTTGGAGCAGCGATATTAACTGATGAAGGTAATATATTTACTGGTTGTAATATTGAAAATTCTTCATATGGTCTAACAATTTGTGCTGAACGAGCAGCTGTTGCTTCGGCTATCGCTAATGAAGGTGGTGAAATAATGAAGATCCGGGCAGTTGTAATTGTTACTGAGCCTGAAAAACCCTGTGCTCCTTGTGGTGCTTGTAGGCAAGTTTTATCTGAGTTTGGCTTGGAAGCAATTGTTTTTTTTCAAGGACAAGATCAAGAGATTAAACAACTAACGGTAGCAGAACTTCTACCAGAAGCGTTTGAATTGACTATTAGACATCTCCATAAACCCTGATTTTGGCACGGTGGCATAAGGGTTATAGCATAATTATTGGAGATGTCTATTTAGAATAGAATGCATTGGTGACAGCCAAATTTCTAGACAGCTCTAATAAAGATCTTGGGTTTCACGACTCGCCGTCCTTCTTTTCCCCTGCTCCCTCTTCTCCCCACTTTGCTGGTGATTCCGCTGCTTTAGGAGTAGATCTGGGTTTCACTTCATAAGGTTTAGAAGGTACAATTTCCAACTGTCGGTGTTTCAGTTTCGGCTTTTCTACTGGTTTGCTTGGTGGAGCTTCCTTCCTACCTCCTGTTCCCCGCCGTCGCTCAGAAGTACGTTCTTCACTGGTATCTTCTGCCACCACTTCATAGAGAATAGCAATTTTATTTTGCTCCGTACCCTTGCGTAAAACCCTACCCAAGCGCTGAATATACTCGCGACCTGAACCTGTACCTGATAAGATAATCGCCACACGAGCATCAGGGACATCTACTCCTTCGTTAAGGACATGAGAAGCTACAAGGGTGTTGTATTCTCCTTCACGAAAACGAGTGAGCATGTCGTGACGTTCCTTGACTGGAGTTTGATGGGTAATTGCAGGAATCAGTAACTCTAGGGAGATGCGGTAGACAGTGGCATTATCGTTAGTGAAAATCAGGATACGTTCTGGGTAATGTTGAGCAAGTAACTCTGTAAGTACCCGCAGTTTGCCTTCCGTACACAAAGCAATTTCTTTCGCTTCCCGGTGAGCCAGCATCGCACGGCGTCCCGCTTGAGACTTCGCGCTTGCCATGACAAACTGTTGCCAACCTTCCATACTACCTAAGTAGATTTTGGAAGCTCTTAAGAACTCGTTGCGTAGTTTGATAGCAGCATTATAGCGATCGCGTTCTGTCTGAGAGAGTTTAACCTTAATTTGAACAACTTTATGCTCAGCTAGTGCCAAACCCGCGAGTTCTTCAGCTGTTTTACGGTAGACTTCCGGACCAATCAGAGTCTCTAGTTCATGATGACGTCCATCAGAGCGATCTGGGGTGGCAGTAAGTCCGAGGCGGTAAGGAGCGATCGCATATTCAGCTATTACTTTATAAAAGTCTGTCGGTAAGTGGTGACACTCATCACAAATCAATAGTCCGTAGAGATTACCCAAGGATTCAGCATTGATAGCAGCACTATCATAAGTAGAGATCAGGATCGGTGTGCGATCGCGAGAACCTCCTCCGAGTAATCCTACCTCAACATCGGGAAATGCTGCCTCCAGCTGAGCATACCACTGATGCATCAAATCCAGGGTTGGCACCACAATCAAAGTACTGCGGGGTGTCGATTGCATTGCTAATTGGGCTAGGTAAGTTTTACCCGCAGCCGTAGGCAATACCACTACTCCCTTACGTCCCCTCTGCTTCCAACTTTCTAGTGCTTCTTGCTGGTGGAGGTAAGGTTCCATCTCAAAGCTGGGTACTAGTTCCAGCTGAGAAAATTCCTTTGCTTGATCGGTAAAGATAGTTCCTTGTGCCTGTAATGTTTCCACCAAAGGGCGGTAGTAAATACCCGGTATGCGAAACTTCTCTACCCTGTCGTCCCAAGTGGCATAATCCACCCAGCTTTTCCCTCTGGGCGGTGGATGCAAAATCAAAGTGCCCCGATCAAAAGTTAACTTGGGGGTACGCGACATTAGCTTATTCTTGTTACCGTACCGCAGCTATTGTACAGGTTTGTAGAGACAAATAGTTTGATTAGGGCATCTGGCGGTTTAGCGAAAAGTGAACTACTACATTAAGCAACCGATAATTCTCATTAGACTTACATATCATGAGCGAACTGCTAACTCCACCAACAACAACTCCAACTGAGGACAACCAGGAAAATGGTCACCCAACAGAGCATAATGTTCCGGATGTGAGTAAAGCCTCACCGCTAGCAAAGTTCTTCTTCCTCAATACGGTTTTTGCAATTCTGTTGTGCGTACTGCTAGTGATTGGGGGTTTGCTGGGTGCAGCAAGCATGGTAAAAGAAGGAGATCCGGATATTAAAGTTGCGATCGCATCTGTTCAGACTGTTTGGGGGGGTGCTGATCCTGAAACGATCGAAAATCAAGTTACGGACAAGATTGAAAAAGAACTTAAATCTCTCAAAGGTCTTAAAGATCTCAGTAGTGCTTCCTTCGAGGGTATGTCCCTGATTAATGTGGAATTCACTGCTGAATCACCAATCAATGAGTCGATCTCCCTGGTAAGAGCCGAAGTTGATGAAGCTAAGCCGGAGTTACCCACGGAGGCTGAACAACCTAAGGTAGAACAAGTTTCCGTCCAAGATACTCCGATACTCACCATTGGTTTGTTTGGCAACATTGATATAGCAGTCTTGAGTAGTGCGGCCCAGGAAATTGAAGACTTGTTGGAAAAAGTCCCTAATGTGAGAAAAGTGGACTTGGGTGGGGAACGGGAGGAAGTGATCCATGTACAGCTCAAACCCTATCGCATGCTCACCCTGGGCATCTCTTCAACTCAAGTGAGTAATGCCATCCAGAACGGCAATCGAGATACTCCTTGGGATCAGGTGGAGAGCGATGAAATTGGAACCCAGGTACGTTTGTACGGTAGATATCGCACTCTGGAGGATTTACGGAGTTTGCCGGTGGCTCGTCTTGGTGGTGCGGAGGGGAGAGTGGTACTACTAGGAGAGATTGCTGAAGTGCGCCGGGATTTAGAACGGGAAAGGAATCGTGCTTTTATTAGTTCCGAGCAGGGGGAGTTTCAAACGGTAATTAACGTGGATGTTGTCAAAGTTCCAGGTACAGACACCATTCAGGTAATTAGGAATTCCTTGGCAGCGATTGAAAAAGCAAAACAAAACCCCAGTATTTGGCCCTACGGCATGGAGTACAAGGTGATCAACACCGATGCCGATCTTATTAATGAAGAACTCACTAATCTCTTCAGCAATGCTTCCCAAGGGGTACTGGGAGTCTTTATCGTCTTGTTGCTTGCTTTGACTTGGCGTGAAGCAATTATCGCTGGTTTATCGATTCCTCTTACTTTCCTCGGTGCGATCGCAGTTCTTTGGCTGTTTGGTAATACCCTTAACAGCATGGTGCAGGTAGGCATGATTCTAGCATTAGGACTGCTAGTGGATGTGTTTATTCTCATGATGGAAGGAATGCATGACGGAATTTTTGTTGAAGGCTTAACCTTTAACCAGGCAGCTCTCAAAACCGTCAGAACCTATGCTGCTCCAGCTTTTTCCGGTCAGGTAACTACTATTTTGGCAATGGCGCCCTTGATGGCAATCAGCGGCACTATGGGGCAATTTATCCGCTTGATTCCCATTAGTGCCATTGTTTGCCTGCTCCTGAGTTTCCTCATCGCCCTCTTTGTGGATATCCCTTTATCCCGCTACTTGCTAGCCAATGTTAAAAAAGGCACAAAAAAGACTTTTATCGACCGAGTTACTGAAGTTGCCTCTGAGAGTTTTAGACAATGGAGTCTGGGAGTCACGGTGCGTAACAAAACTACTGCTCGCCTCTGGACTTTGGTAGCCATCAGCCTGTTTGTCTGTACCACAATTCTGGTGGGAAATGTCCCAGGAACTCTGTTTCCCAACGATGATGGACGTAAGCTCAGTGTTAATGTGGAGATGCCTCCGACAACTACCTTGAATAGTTCCCAGGAAGTAGCAGATGAGTTGGGGGAAATCTTGCGCAGCAAAAACTACTTTGAAAGCGTCATCAAATTTGTTGGTCAACGTAGCAACTTAGTACAAGAAAGTGGTATTAAGCCTAGCACAGGCAACTACCTCCTCGGCTTTTCTACGATCTTCACTCCTAAAACTGAACGGGAGAAGATGTCCTTTGAATACCTTGATGAGCTGCGGGGAGAATTGAGCCAAGCCTTACGCAACTATCCAGGAGCCTCTCTGGTAGTAAACGAGCAAGGTACAGGAGAGGGAGGAGACCCCATTGAGGTTAAACTCACCGGCAACAATATGGAGGAGTTGCGACGCATTTCTGGGGAAGTACAACTAGCTCTAAGGCAGATTCCCGGCAGTGTGGATGTCCGGGATGACCTCGGTTCCTTGCGTCCGGATATAAAATTCCGTCCCCGACGGGAGGCAATGGATTTCTACGGTTTGTCTCCAGAGGATCTTGCCATGCAGGGACGCTATATCATGACTGATAATGATATTGGTGACTTTCCCATTGGTGGTGGTAAGGAAGACTTAGAAATTCGCCTCAGCACCGCTTGGCCATCACGAGAGGGTGGAGTTGGTGGACCGACACGACAGGATGAACTCAGGACAATTCGTATTTTAACCTCCCAAGGGGAGACAATTTCTGGAGAGCAGGTACTCGAACAAGAAATTGGTGAGGCTCCTCTGTCAATTACCCACAAAGATAGTCAACGGACAGTAACCGTTCTAGCCAAAAATAAAAGTCGCACAGTGGGGGAGATTTTGGGGGACTTGGAGCCAAAGCTCAAAGAAATGCAACGCCAGTGGCCCCAAGGCTATTCTTATCAGTTCAGTGGTGAGGCTCAAACCCAAAGTGAAACCTTTGGTTCAGCCCTCCAAATGGCTGGTGTAGCTATCTTCCTCGTGTTTGCAGTACTAGTGATTCAATTTGGTTCTTTCACCCAGCCATTCATCATTATGCTGGCAATTCCCTTCGCTTTAATTGGGACATTTGGCTTTTTCTTCCTCCTGTGGATTCCGATCTCTTTCCCTGCAGTAATCGGTATCATTTCCCTGGCAGGAATTGTGGTGAATGACTCAATTGTGATGGTGGAGACAATGAACAGCCATCGGGAACGGGGTCTGGATGTAAGGGAGGCAGCGGCTCATGGAGCATCGGATCGTCTACGTCCTATACTAACAACCAGCATTACGACTATTGTCGGGGTGATTCCTCTAGCGCTCTCGTCCCCTATCTGGTTCCCCCTTGCCAGTGCCATTGGGTTTGGCTTAGTGGCATCAACATTGATTGCTCTTTTAGTAGTTCCTGGGTTGTATCTTCAGTTAACGCCCAATAAGCCTGTTGCAAAGCTAGAGTAAGCTCATCCCACGACTAAAGTACGTGGGATTTCGCGTCATTAGTAAGCGTGTCATTAGTCCTTTGTACTAATGACCAATGACACGCTTACTAATGACAAAGCGGCGGGGCGACATTTCCTCCAACCCATTGAAGGAGTTAGCTTCCCCGTCGCTTTTTGTAAGTCTCAACTCCAAAGAATAAACCTGCTCAAAAAACCCGGACAGATGGAACTTTCAGCAGTAGATAAGATCAGTACTGGCAAATCTGGAGCAACGGTGACTTGCACTTGTAGCACCTTAGCTTAGGTAATTTGTGGAAAATGAAAATACCAGCAAACAGTGCGTAACGCTTCGGGCTTTACACCCTACCGCAGGTACATTCTTTTCCAGCAATGGTCTTAACAGATTGATTGCTGTACTGTTGAGGCTGTTGTTAAATATTGACAGCCTGGGTGTAAATTGGGAGATAAATTTGTACAGCTTCCTTCAGTCTATCGGTATTGCCGACCCCAGCGGCACTGGCTGGCTGGCGGTTATCTTAACCTTTGGTTTAGCCTGGGGAGTAACTTGGCGTTTTATTCCAGTAGTACGTTCCTTTGCTTTACAGGTTGGTTGGGCGGATCAACCCAACTCGCGACGACTTAATAAGGAACCTTTACCTAATGTAGGAGGGTTAACTATCTACACAGGGGTAGTTGCTGCCGTAGTGCTGGCAACCTTATTGAGACCAATTGTACTCGAAGCCGTGTTAGCTCAGGTGCTAACAATTTTACTAGGGGGTTCCATCTTAGTACTGGTAGGCTTTATTGATGATCAGTTTGGTCTACCCCCCATGTTTCGTTTATTGACACAGATTGTCACAGCACTTTTGCTAGTTGCTAGTGGTACTGGGATTGAAACTAGTTTTGGCACTCCTCTTGACTCACTATTCTCGACTGTACTAACAGTGTTATGGGTAGTTGGGATTACTAATGCCATTAACCTTATGGATGGAATGGATGGTTTGGCAGGGGGAATTAGCTTTATCACCGCTATGAGCCTATTAGCAGTTTCTGCGCAATTTCCTTCCCGTGCAGCAGCAACTTTACTTCTAGCAGCCTTGGGAGGTGCGACTCTGGGTTTTTTGCGGCACAATTTTCATCCCTCCCGGATCATTATGGGAGATGCAGGAGCTTACTTTTTCGGTTATGTACTGGCTGCTACCAGTATTTTAGGTCACCTGAAAGTAACCACGATCTTTGCTCTAGTACCTCCAGTTCTGTTTTTGCTCTTGCCGGTATTGGATACTACCCAGGTATTTGTACGGCGTTTAATGGTGGGGAAAAATCCTCTGACTACCCCTGGTAAAGATCACTTACACCACCGTTTACTAGACTGGGGTTTATCTCAACGCCATGCTGCTCTGATCCTTTGGACAATTGCTTTGCTCTCTAATTGGCTGGCAATGAAACTGCAGGGTATGACTGGGGTGGTAATCCACACGACTTCAGTTAGTATTATCCTACTTTTAGGCTTTACTATTTGGCGAACGAATAGGTATTAATTCAAGTCTAAATTAACAATGAAAATAATTTTCTTCGGTACTCCCCAATTTGCTGTACCTTGTTTAAAGCGATTGCTAAACCATCCCGAATTTGAAGTTCTGGGTGTGGTCACCCAACCGGATAAGCGTCGAGGACGTGGCAATAAACTAACATTCTCACCAATAAAAGCAGTTGCTGTGGAGCATCAACTACCAGTCTGGCAACCACAACGAGTAAAAAAGGATGTCCAAACCCTTACTCAACTCAGACAAGCGATGGCAGATGTTTTTGTTGTTGTTGCTTATGGACAAATTCTCTCCCAAGAAATTCTGGATCTGCCGAAACTTGGCTGTGTGAATGTTCACGGTTCAATTTTGCCCAAATATCGAGGAGCTGCTCCTATCCAGTGGTGTTTCTATCGTGGGGAAATGGAAACTGGTATCACTACCATGCTCATGGATGAAGGAATGGACACTGGAGCAATGTTGCTGAAGGCTGATACACCAATTGGATTATGGGATAATGCCCAGCAATTGGCAGAAACTCTCACTAATCTGGGAGCCGATTTGTTGGTTGAAACGCTCCTGAAGCTGGAAAGCGGGGAAATTCAACCAATTCCTCAAGATGAATCCCAGGCAACTTACGCGCCACTGATTCAAAAGTCCGATTATGGTTTAGATTGGTCAAGGACTGCTATTGATTTACATAATCAAGTCAGGGGATTTATCCCGAACTGTGTAGCGTCATTTCGGAATAAATCCTTGAAAATTATTGTAGCTGCTCCCCTTAATGCAAGTTACTTATCCCAGTTGTCCCTAAAGTTAAATATATCTGAGCCAGAATTGTCCTCTTTAGTAGACAATTCGGGTCATCCCGGAGAAATAATGAGCATTATCAAAGGAATTGGTCCGCTCGTGCAAACTGGCGAGGGTTTGTTGCTCTTGCAAGAAGTGCAACTGTCAGGTAAAAGGGTTCAGTCTGCTTGGGACTTTGTTAATGGGATGCGCTTGGTTGTAGGAGAGATTTTAGGAAATGGTTAATTAGGAATTTCTGGAGCAGCAGGTTCATAGAAGCGGCAAGTATCACACGGCCCTTCTGGATTAACAGCGCAACGAATAAGTTCAGAGTGAGCATTAAAGTTGCAACTAGCATCACCCATTACCCAGCGTCCTTCAATGAGACTTTTCTCCTTTGGGCGTTTGGCAGCCTTAACGTAAAGTGCGATTTTATGTAATCGATAGCCTTCTAACTTTAAGCGATAGCGGTGGCGGCGTTCTAAAATTGTATAGGTTTGACCTTGATAGTCGAGATAGTGACCTGGTTGGGGCATCCAATCGAGTTTGACATTTCCAAGGGTTTGACGCGGGTGCGTCAGAATAAGCTCTGTTGGTATAGAATCTGGCTCCATAGTATCAATGTAATACTGACTACATTTTGGATAGTAGCGCGATCTCTGCCTTAGTGTATTTGACTTCAGATTGTCAATAGAATTACTAGAAGCAACAAGGTTTTTGCAGTTTGTCTAAAATTTAAATTCAGGAGCTCATTCAAGAGCGCCTGCCTACTTTCAAGTAAGGTATGCTGTCATTATGTCGCTTATGCACTAGAACCTGTGTAAGGACTGTACCATTCTTCTTTGCTTCACCATGGTTATTGCTCAACCTCTAACCCCACAAACCCCTTCCCTAACGATCGCATGGGAGAAGCTACCGGATGATTATAAGTTACCTGATGATCCTGTGGATAATGTAAATCAACCTGCCCTTGCTGCTGCCCTCACAGATAGTTTGAATCAAGCAGGACTGATAGCAGATACCTCGTTTACCATGACTAACTATGGGATATGTGCAACGGTTAATGAGGAAATTGTGGTAAAAGCGCCTGACTGGGCTTATGTTGCTCAGATAACAGTCCCTAGAGCAGAGATTGAACGCAGTTACACCCCCCATTTACAGGGTGATGTTCCAACCATTGTGATGGAATTCCTTTCGGAAACAGCAGGAGATGAATATTCCAGTAAACCTACTTATCCCCCAGGCAAATGGTTTTATTATGAAGCCGTATTGCAGGTGCCGTACTATGCAATTTTTGAGCCAACATCCGGGGACTTGGAAGTTTATGGGCTTCAGGAAGATGGTCACTACTCCATTCAAATCATGGCAGAAAATGGGTTGTATTGGCTCGAATCCATGCAGCTATTCTTAGGAGTCTGGCAAGGCGAAAGGGAAAATCGGACAGGTTACTGGTTACGGTGGTGGGATGTAGAGGGAAATCTATTGCTATGGGGGATCGAGCGGGCGGAGCGGTTACGGGCACAACTCCGAGCAGCAGGAATAGAGCCTGAAGACTGACAACTCTTTAAAGGTGTGGATGAGAAGTCGGACTTCTTGAAGAAGTCCGACTTCTGAAGTATAAGCGATCGCACCCGCCTAAAAACCCCTTGCGTATCCTGAAAGCTTAACAATTCTGGGTGGTAGCTCCAGGGAATAAACTTTTCTCTGTTGTGGCTCTATTAAATTGCATTAAGTTACCATCGGCAGTCATCGGGCTGATTTCAGTAAGTTCAATTACTGGTGATTTATACCAATTCTCCCCTTGTACCAACGTATGGACTTGCCAATTGGGTGAAGTTTGCGGATAATCACTACGGTAATGTCCTCCTCTGCTTTCTGTGCGCCAAGCAGCACTTTTGAGGATTAAGTAGGCAATATCAAGCAAATTGAGGGTTTCAGTACAAGTGCGGAGTTGCTGTTGAGCATTGTCTGAGGTTAATTGCACCGTTTGGTTAGGTGTTAGATTAAGCAAGTATTGAGTTACTTCTAAAGCTGCTAATTGACGACGCCAAGAACTAACTTGGGCAATTGCAACTTCTAATGCTTCTTGGGAACGACAAATTCCTGCACTTTGCCACATTAGCTGAGGCAAATTTTGCCGTACTGAGGTAATCCACTCCATTTCTGTTTCCCAGTCTCCTGACTCAGTGATTACAGAAGGAGACTCTTCTGGTATCAAATTAGGTTCAATTTCCAGCCGAGACAGTTGAGCTGCAAAAACTACGCATTCTAATAGAGAGTTGCTCGCTAAACGATTGGCACCTTGAACTCCTGTACTGGCTGTTTCACCAATGGCATATAGTCCTTTAATGGAAGTTTCACTATGTACATCGCTAACGATTCCTCCCATCCAGTAATGAGCCGCAGGAGCCACTGGAATCGGTTTACTAAAAACATCAATACCCCAGTGTTGACAAACTTTGATGATATTGGGGAAACGGTGAGAAATTTGTTCAGGGGGAATGGGCTCCAAGTCTAAGTAGACACAGTATGGTTCTGGTGCTGTTTGCTGTAAGTGATTAAAAATTGCCCGACTAACTACATCTCTTGGTGCGAGTTCCCCATCAGAATGATAATTGAAAGCAAAGCGCTGTCCTTGGGAATCTACTAAATGGGCGCCTTCTCCTCTAACTGCTTCACTAATCAGAAAGCGAGGTGCTCCTGCTTGGGTTAAAGCGGTGGGATGAAATTGGACAAACTCTAAATCCCTTACTATCGCTCCCGCACGCCAAGCCAGTGCGACTCCGTCTCCGGTACTTACTGTGGGATTAGTGGTTTGGGAAAATACTTGACCACCACCACCAGTTGCTAAAATGACCGCAGATGCTTTTATCCAGCTAATTTGCCCTTGGGAAAGTATACTAATCCCCTGACAATGACCAGTTGAGTCATCAATCCACAAACTCAAAGCCAATGCTGGGGAAATTACTTGGATATTAGGACGCTGCAAGACTTGTTCGATGAGAGTATCGACGATTGCTCGCCCTGTAGTATCGGCAGAATGGAGGACACGGGGACGGGAGTGAGCCGCTTCTAGAGTCATGGCTAGCTTTTTTCCTTGGCGATCGAAAGCTACTCCCATTTCTACGAGAGACTCAATTGCAGCAGAGCCATTCTCGACTAAAAATTTTACTGCCTCCGGTTCGCAAAGACCCGCACCAGCTTTGATGGTATCAGCAAAATGTAACTCTGGTGTGTCTGTGGGGTCAATGGCAGCAGCAATCCCTCCTTGCGCCCAGCTACTTGAGCCAGTTTTGAGGGAATCTTTGGTAATTAAGCCCACTTGTAAATGAGTAGGTAAGCAGAGGGTGGCATAGAGTCCTGCTGCACCACTACCGATTACCAGGATATCGAACTGAGAAGGATGATGGGAAGGTTGTTTAGTCACTGGGCGATGCTCTCTTTTCACTGTTGTTTAAACAAAAATACGACTAGCTATTTCAAGATGGTGGAATCTTGAACAAAGATTGGTTGTTTCAACCTTTACTTATCTGCTCTTGAGCCTTTACTTATCCACTCTTGAGCTGAAAAATCCTTTGAAAAAATAGTTGATATATAGAGCCATACCCGCTAGGTAATCGTACCGAAACAAGATTCTTTTAGACAAACCCCTTCAGTGATCTTTTGACCATCTATTTCTAATAGCGCATGTTTATAGTCTAAATGTAGGTCACTTTCCATCGTAGATGTATAGTTACGCAGCACACTTGACCAGGCTCCAAAGGTCTTTTGCTCAAACTTTAGGTGGTAGGATTGAGCATTGATCTGGGTGTGGGCACTGGCTTGACGATGATAGGATGCGTCTCCATGAAGGATTTTTTTCTCTCCATCTTGAGGCAGATTGAGGAGCTTAAAGTAGTTATATTTCTCTTGTCCAAAGGTGGCATCAGCACTCCAAATAATGCCATAGTTAGGAAAGAAGGCATGGACAAAATGGTAGCCCCAAAACTTGGGATAGCTACCCTCATAGATCTTGCAATATCCTACTGCAGTTTGAGTCTGGTTTCCCATGCGCACCGTTCCCAAAAGTTGAGGCTGGTGGATCACTGGATGACTTTCTTTCTCCGCTGGAACACCCCAAGAAAGCTGAGTGGCTACTTGAAAATCAATCTCTAAATCAGTTTCAGCCAGACGAATTTTCCCGCTGCAATCGTCCTTAATAATCTGAATATGAGGTTCTGAACATTTGTTTTCAGAGGTGTTGAGCAGTTCTCTAGAATGTCCTTGAGTATCGCACCACCAAGCAGAGTAGTGTTGGAGTGTTTCAGTTTGAAAATATCGTAGGGCAACGAGAGAACCGTCTTCCAAGAAAAAGTGATACTGCTCACTGTATACGGGAGTGCGCACGGAAAAATAGGCATCAGGCACCTGAGTAGTTTTGGACTGACAAGGTTTGCGCGCTGTAATTAAAGAACCACCAATATTAAGGCTCTCAAACAAGTTATGAATCGTTTGATAGAAGTGACTACGATGATTGTAAACATCCTCACCAAAGGTGCGAACGGATTCATTTTTGGATTGAATAAAGTTTTGATAACGCTCTTTGACCCAAGATGTCCATCCCGTTGTTAGATCAATAAAACAAATGTCCGTAAATCCAGCCTGTTCAAAGTGATGGCGATAGACATCACGAGTCGGTACATAGGGAGCTTGAACCTCATCCCCAAGCTTCGCCTGGATATCTGGTGTCAGGGGAGCGTTAGCAACATAGTCTTCAATGTAGATCTGCCCACCTTCCTTCAGGGAACGAAAACAGACATCTAATAAGGCTTGACGATCCTTAATGTGTAGAAAGCAAAGAAAGGAAATCACGCTGTCGAACGCATTGAGTTCTAGCGCATTTATCACCTGGGGGCTAAGAATACTACCTGTCAAATACTGGATCTTTTGATGCAAACCTACTCGTTCGGTTAGCTCTCGGGCAATATTGTTAAAGTCTTCTCTCAACTCCACACCCTGAATCTGGCATCCTGTTTTGTGACTGATATAGCGAGCTGGGCCACCCACCCCACTACCAATGTCTAACACTTGGGACGTGGAATTTAACTGGAGTGTTTCGATGGCTCGATCACATGCTTTGCTTCCAAAGTAATGGTACTGCTCTAGGTGACCTAAGTCCAACAAATCTTCAATTTGCAAAACTCCAGTGGCTTTTCCCCGTTGTTCCAGTGCCTTGCGAATACTATAAATCCGCCAATCGTAAATCAAAGCCTCCTCTTCTGAGAGATGGTTTGGGCTTTGCGTTTGTGGTAGGGTCATAATTCGTAAGGAGTCTAGGGTAAAAATCAGACTTGGCTGTAGTCAGCGATTGGTTAACGGAACACTGTCTAGAGGAAAATACAGCTTAGGATGACGGCTTTTGCATTCGTTGGATGGGCTTGAGGGCTGTAATTTGAATGTCCTCTTTTTGGACAAGACTAGCTTATCTTACTCCCCCAGCTCCCCCAGCGATGGGATATTTTTTTATTTGGAAGCCTCTAACCCCATCTGCCGTTCCCACTTACTTTGGATTTCATCGTAGTTACTGTAGTAGGTTTGGGGGTCAAACCCTGGTAAGGGTTCATAGACATCAATTTCTTCCCACAGGGGAGTCAAGCTCTCTAGTTGTTCTATCGATTGCTCCACAATTTTTTCTGGTTTTAACCAGTATTTCTTTTCTTCAGCAGTGGCACAAGGTCTAAGTTTGTTTTCATTACCAGTGTCGGTGGTACTGACGTTGATAAATCGACCCCTAATTAGTCCTTGCCATTCTTCTGACTTGGCTAAATTTTTGATATAGTCCCGTAGGGTATCTTTGGCATAAGTGTAGGAACGCCAAAAGGGAATTTTGTATTTATCGGTAATGGAACCAAAGGCACACAGAGCAAGGCTGGTTTTGGAACCTCGGCGATGCTCTTGGCTCAGTTTCGCAATCAGGGGTTCGGCAACGTTGACAAAGGTATGATAGTTGGAAGAAAATATTTCATCATCAACCTCATCTTGAGTTGCTCCAACAGAGGCAATTTCACACTCGCTTTCGTATTTAAATTTGCCTACGCCATGAATTAAGATTGTATCTGTAATTCCTTCTAGATTTAGTTGATTAACGGTTTCTTCTGTCGCTTGAGCGTCAAGGAGATCGACTTGGCAATTGAGAGCAGTAGTTTCCATTGGCGAGCGCGAAATAGCTACGCAAGTGGTATTTTCTTCTTGCAAAAAGTGCTCAACAAAGCTGTTACCGACAGCGCCGCTAGCGCCAGTAACGATTACCAGATGAGAATTCATAGTTTTTTTGTATTTACTTAAATTTGAGGTGCTGGGTTTTATTCCTCAACCCAGCCTAAAAAGGTGACATGCTCTGAGGAATTGTTCAATTCTCAAGCAAAATTGCAGAAGCAATAAATGCTCCCCGCTCTGCCATTGTGTACAAACCTACATGATGGGATATATCTTGGGGGTGAATAGCTGTTTTGGGTAGACCCAATTGAGTTACCATTTCTGGGGTCATGTCGAAAGTTGAGCAACCCTCAGTATATACGGCAATCTCTTTGAGAGTGGGAGTAAGGTCATGATTTCTGGCGGATACAATGGTGACAACGAAATCCATCACGCAGATATCGGTGCAGATTCCTACTACTACTAAGGCTTCTAGTTTATTTTGATTGATCCATTTGAGTAAGGTGTTATTACCTGTATCTACCTCAATAGAACCGATAAAGCCATTGATGCAGTCTTTTTCAATTAAGGTGGTGTTGGGATCTTTCTCTAACCATTTTAGTTGAGGAACTAGCTTTTCTTCCCCTGAGCCCTTCTCGCAATGGGTAGGATAAGGTAGTTCTGGTTTACCTGGTTCGTGGGTATCTAGAAATGCCAAGATAGGCCAACCTTTAGCAGTAAATGCTTTAGCTAAACGGTTAGTTTCTGCCACCATCGTCTCTATTTGTTCGTTGGGTTCTGTTGGCGCTAGGGCACCATAACCAATAGTGCAGAAGCCGTTAACTACATCGACAACAATTAAACCTGTCGGGCGATCGCCTACAGTATAGGGTTGAGGGTCAATGGGTAAAGCCGCTTCAATTGCTGCTAATGTTGTATCGGGAGTGGTTAGAGTAGTTACCATTGTTATTTTTAGGTGACTTTACTTCCTTTTTGCTAAGACGCATTGAAATTCTGATTCACAAATCCTATATCCTATGCTCCTCAATCTTTTTGTCGATATCAATATCACAGTTTAAATGCAGAACAGTTTATCATGTCTAATAGAGAACAATCTCAATTACAATCCAAAGCCCTATGATAATACTTTATCTGAAAATCTCTCAAATCTAAGGATTTATCGATCTACATAGAGATGTTGATATTGATGAAACCGTTGTCGTGCTTGCAAGAAATCCCAAGAAATACAGGCAATTTCTAGATGTCGATTACCTGTAAAAGGTTGCCGCCCATGCATAATTCTAGAGTCATTCATCAGCAGCAGATCTCCCGGTTCGAGACTAAAGCAGTATTGGTAGATGGGATTTTTTAGATAGGAAAAGAAGGTTGTATAGGCTGCATAAAATTTTTCCATCTGGTCAAATGGTAGTTTCCAACTGTAGCTGTGAGAATTGGCAAAATTGATTCTTGTGACCTTTCCGGAGTTGTCCAATTCTAGGATAGGCTGAGTTCTACAATAAAAGTACTCCCATTTTGTGTAAACCTGCTTGAACTGGATGGGAGTTTGAGTTAAAAGCTCAAAATAGTCTGGATGTTGCTGACGAAAATCATTCACAACTCGAAAACCGTCTATTATCAGTGACTCCCCACCAGAGGCAGCATTTTCCAAACAATACAAACTTGTGAGCAGAGGGGGAGTGTGCCAATAGGTATAGTCTGTATGAAAGCTCATCCCCTTTCCAGTCTCGGCTAAGTCTTTTCCTTCCTTTGTCGTCTTTGATGGTGCGAACAATCCGTAGTCACTGCTGTAGATTGGTCCAATGGATTCGAGCATTGGCTGCAAATCCTTAGATTCTATATTATGCAGTACTGTAAATCCTACGGTAAAAAGTTGATTGAGCCACAATTGAGGATCGGATACCAGAGCTTCCTGTAACCTGGATATATTTGCTTCTATCCAAGCTTTATCCCACAGGATCTCATTGCTCTGGGAAGCAGATTCAGGCTGTTGATTGGTTCTACCCGGTTCTGATTCCTCATCATAAGCGTGACTCAGTAGCCAAGAGACTGGGAATCTACTGTGGTGAGGAGGATCTTCGTTCCAGGTAATCCTTAGTTCTCCATCTTCCTCTTCCCAGGATAATGGTTCTGGAGGTGAAGTGCGATCGCTAATTTCATAGAGCTTTTGAAAAGAAGTTGGATGACTGCACTGGGGACATAAGCAATTATCTCGCAACCAGATGTAGTGGAAACGTTTGCCTGCGACTGTTAAAAAGCTCTGTTTGGTGATTACATTACTTGTCATTAAAACCTCCTGATTATTCTTTGGTGCAATACAGTGTAAGATTTACAACTAGCAGAAAATTTTAGGGCTTTTCTAATTCCTGACATTCTTTAACCAGGATTTCCATTAGTTTAGGTGGCAGACGCTGATAGGATAAATCTAGTTGCTGGCATTGTCTCGACAACTTTTGATATTCGCTCCTATCTAGACGAGCTTCTTGCAGATAGCAGTTAATCGCCTCTCCAGTAAATCCTCGTTCAAGACATTTTTCCAAAGCAAGTTTACTTTCTGCGATTTCCCCCACACATTCAAAAGCATTGTGAGCTTCTAAGCCCATCAATTGTCGATAATAAAGCTGTAAATCAGGACGATTAAACAAATTTTCCTTGCCTAAGAAGTGTTGAAGCTCTTGTGATTGTTCTGGAGTCACATAAGCCATATAAGATAAATAAACGTAAGCACATTTAGGGCAGGATTTACACCAAGGAGGATTGCTGTTACAGGAGTAAACTAATTTGAGGTCATCTTTTCTGACTTTTTGGGATAGCAGCTGATAGACTAGAGTATCTGACATAGGTTTAAGCAAACTAAAAATAGCCAGATTGCTGATAAACTCTTGTTGAATATATTCCTCATAAAGAATTTCACATTCGGTACTCTTACACCAAGCGTGATTAATAATCTGATTATCTACCTTAACTTGTTCGCTATCAGCACTTTTTTCATTCCCGTAACAAAGTTGGGTATAGTTCTCTTGAAGGATGATGGGAAGAATGCCAAACACTCCATAAGCTAGGGGTAAGTCCTCATAGTTTCTAATCTCAGAAACTTCTACACCTTCTACGCCATGCAGCTTAGCTGCGGGAGAATTAAGGAATGACTCGATAATATACTGACGATGAATCTGGTGTGGCGGATTTTGGAGTTGATAAAGATGTTGTTCGTGCAGTTCAAATAACTTTTCAGGATTAGCATGGGTGTGGAGGTTGATGCTGAAACTATCAAAAAGAATATGATTATCGTCCAACAGACGAGCCATTAAAAGACTATCTTTTCCACCACCATTACAAAGAAGCAAAGGAGTCTCCCCTGGAACTAGAGTTACTGCTGCTATGTTCTTTGTGGTAACATCTTGAGCAATAATTTCAGCTCCTCGATAATCTAAATTACCAGTTTCATACCGCCACTGTCCCAAACATTGTTCAACACTTATTTGCCAGAGATTTTGGATATTTTTTGTCCAATATTTGCCGTATTTTCCTAAATCAAGATGTGTTGGTTTTAAACTTAATATTTTTAACCCATGAAATAATAAAATATGGAAATATATTTTTTCCATATATTCTTGACCATACTCAGCTTCAAGCTGATGAAAGTCAACTGTTGAATACCAAAGAGTAGTTGTAAAAGTTATTTCATTGTATTGGCAAAGTAAAGTAAGATTGTGTTTTGAGCGAGTGCAATTGACAAGTTTTAAAATAATATCCATTATCAATATTTTGAAGCTTCAGTAATATCTTATTTCCCAATACTCAGAACAACTTTGCCAAAGAAACCTTTCCCTTGAAAAAAATCCTGAGCTTCCTTCATTTCAGATAATTGAAAAATCTTAGCAACTAAAGGTTTTAACAGACCTTTTTCCAGATATCCGACTAACCTTTGAAACACATCCGCTTCTAGACGTGTTGCTCCAATCATCTCTAAATCCTTGTAAATCAAATCCCGCAAATCTAGAGCAACCATGGGATTGCCAATAGCTCCACAGGAAATATATCTCCCTCTTGGTGCCAGAGCTTGAATCATTAAATTAAAATAAGAGTCTCCCACAACATCCAAAGCAACAGTAATTTGATGTTGAGTTAAATTAGATTCTAATTCTTCATCTCGTCGATAAACATAATCAGCGCCCAAATCTTTAGCAAAACCTTCCTTATTAGCTCCCACAATCGCAATGACTTTGGCTCCTCTAATTTTGCTTAGCTGAATCAAAGCACTACCTACCCCACCAGAAGCGCCGGTAATTACCACGGTATCTGCCGCTGATATTCTGCCTTTAGTCAGCATATTTTCTGCTGTGGAATAAGCACAGGGAAATGTCGCTAACTCAATATCAGACAGGATCGAATTAATTGGATAGACATTAGTAGCAGGAATTACTGCGTATTCAGCAAAACCCCCATCTAATTCACTGCCAACATATTGATAGTCGTCTAAAGCGTCATTACGAATCCAACTGTCAACAATAACCCGTTGCTCCAGCAGTCTTGGTTCTACATCCGAGCCAATGTCTACAACTTCACCAACAATATCAGCACCTTGAATACGAGGAAACTCGGTTCCATGTTGCGTCCAACAAGCAGAACTATCGACATCATTTTCCTTGGTATCTTGCAGGATAGCTTGAAAATTATCCTCCGCCGCATACCAACCTGTGCGAGTATTGATATCTGTATTGTTGACTGAACAAGCTCCGACTTTAATTAATACTTCTCCCTTTTTTGGTACTGGTTGAGGTACTTGGGTATAGACAAGTTTTTCTGGTCCTCCAAAGCCAGTGAGAATAACCGCATTCATTAACTCAGTCATAATTTTTATCGCCTTTACGAATTCCGCAACTTAGTCCGCACTTGCATCAAAATCTCTCCTAGGCGATTTTTCCCACTCCCGTCTTTACCACAGCCCCAATAATAATCTTGAGGAGCATTTTCTACAATTAATTCTTCTCCCGTACTTAACAAAATTTTCCCAATATCCTGATGAGTTTGAAACTTACCAAATAAACCTCGCTCCATCACATCTTCTTTGACTTCTTCCCAATCTTCACGCAGAGGGCGACTGCGCTCCCGTCCCATTTTGGCTGCATCAGCAGGAGTTTGAGCTAATCTAATTGCTTCTAGATGTTCAGTCCCCACAAACTTTTGAGCTTGGAAATAATGCTCTGAAGTTTGCCACCAGAGCCCATCAAGTTCAAAACCGTGGGGAGAGAAGTTGGAGAAACAACCATAAGGCTTTTCTGATTCATCATAAAAGTAAATGGTCATTGTTGGTTAGCTCACAGACGAAGTTGTAAATGTCTTTGGGTTCGGAACTTACTACGAACAATTATGGCAATTGACATACTCCCCGCGCTGAAGCGACGGGGATTCTTTACGCTTCATTGACGGACGCTACCGAGGTAGCCTTACTCTGTCTCGACGTACATTTAGAGTCGTGGTAATGCCCTATCCCGACTTTTTTTATATTTACCGAGGCGTTCTCGTCTCGGTCGTGTTCTGTGCCACAGTTGAGGCAAAGTACGGAACGCACCGATAAATCAATCTTGCCCCATTTGTAGCCACAATCAGAGCAAGTTTGGCTAGTTGGTTCCCATCGACTGATAACCACAAACTTGCGTCCATACTTTTCAGACTTTGCCTCAACCAAGACCCGGAATTCTCGCCATCCTTGCTGACTAATTGCTCTAGACAATTTGCGGTTTTTGACCATACCTGACACGTTCAAATCGTCCAAAACGATAGTTTGGTTTTCACTAACGACTTTGGTTGACAGCTTATGCAGGAAGTCTTTCCTGGTCTCAGCAATCTGATTGTGCAATTTGGCAATAAGAATTCTAGTTCTACCTCTGCGTCTTGCTCCGTTTACCTGACGTGCAAGCTTCTTCTGAAGCTTGCGTACCCTACGGTCTAACGCTGTGTAGCTGGGGCTTACAACTTTTTCCCCATTGCTCATCACAGCAAAAGTTTTAACCCCTAAATCAATTCCGATGCTTTGGTTTTTAACATCAATTTGAACAGGTTCTACTTCTACTACAAAGCTCAGAAAGTAACGGTTAGCGCAGTCCTTAATTATTGTGACTGAGCTAGGTTCTGACGGCAACTCTCTAGACCAAATCGGCTTAACAATCCCGACTTTTGCTAGGTAAACACCATCATCTTTTAGAGAAAAACCGCCACGAGTAAGTCTTGCGGACTGACTGGATGTGCGCTTTTTGAATTTGGGATAGCCAACTTTGCGCCCTTTCCTCTTCCCTTTACAGGAATCAAAAAAGTTCTTGAAAGCTATCTCCAAATCAGCTACAGACTGTTGTAGAGGTATGTTCGATACCCCGCCTAACCAAGCTCTACCTGGTGTCTTTTTTGCCTGAGTGATAACAATCTTTTGAAGTTCAGCCGACTTGGGTTTTTTCTCAGATTGTTTGCAGATTGCCAGAGCATCGTTATACACGACACGGACGCAACCGAACAACCGAGCTAAGCTCTGTTGCTGTCGGTCTGTTGGGTAGAAACGATACTGGTATCTTGCTTTCATCGCTGTGCTAGGATTGGTCTGTATCTTGATTATATATTGGTCTATAGAAGTCGAAGATCGTGAATGCTCTAAAAGGTGTCTCAAGACGTCGTTATGGGCAGGCTGGCTTTAAAAAACCGCACGGCAAAACAGCTTTGTGGAGTCCCAGCTATTTTGCCGTGTCTGTTGGCGGCGCTCCTATTGAAGTGCTTATACAGTACATCAAGAATCAAGAAAAGCCGTCCTAGAAGGACGGGGCTTGAATCCCATATTTTTGGTCAATAGTAGCAAACTAGTACCGCTGGGCGGAATTAAGAATTAAGAATTAAGAATGCTTATAGAGTAAGGATTCTATCGATCTCAAACTGGTGGGTTATTTCCGCCGCGCTGTACTAGGACGATTTCTAGAATAGGTAAGGATTTCATAGGAAAAGGGTTGCTACACACCCCTACTTGCTCTCAACAGCTGAAACATTCGTACCTATCAAACCTGCCGTATTGCCCCACTGGCGAGGTGATTGTCCAAAATACCGACGGAAATCTCGACTAAACTGGGACTGGCTGGAGTACCCTACCTGATATGCCGCTTCACCAACTGTAGTTCCATTGGCAATGAGCCTCGATGCATCATTGAGACGATGGAGTTTGATGAACTGAATGGGGGAGTAAGTCGTAACTTCTTTGAACTTGCGGTGAAACACCGCGCGGCTCATACCTGCCTGCTTGGCTAAATCGTCAATCGAGATGGCTTCGTGAAGATTAGATCTCAGAAAGGTCAGTGCCCGCGATATTTTCTGCATTCCCGCAAAGGCTTGGCGAATTGAGGAACCAGCCTTGCCTCGAAGAACGGCAAACATCAGTTCTTTCATCCTGCCGTTGCTGAGCATGGTAAGAGCAACAGGATCATCTAGCAACTCCAACATGCGCCCCAGTGCCTCCGTAAATTCGTCGTCCCATTTAACCACCGTCAGCCCAGGCATTACCTCGGTGCCGGAATCACTGGAACTGTCTATGGCTGCTATCTCAAGGACAGTCTCGACCATCGTGCGGGTCTCAATGCTCAGCAAAAAGCCTAGAAGTGGTTTTTCCGGCGAGGCCTCGACTACCTCAGCTTCTACAGGAAGGGGTCTCGTACAGCACAAATATTGGTTCTCATCGTAGATATGTGTTGTACCGCTCAAGTATGCCCGTTTACTACCTTGAACAATGGCACAAATGCTGGGCTCATATACTCCCAGTATTCGTTTCACAGGATTACTTGTTCGATATAGCTGTAATCCCTCCAGTGGCGTGTTAGTCGCACCCTCTTCAACCGTGTGTCGATCGATAAGCTGGATAATTTCACTTTTTTTCATACATCTAAAATGGTTCATTTTGCCTATTTTTTCACCTCTGTGAGATAAATAGGCAAAAAAATGAGATAAAAAGAGCTGTTTTATTGGTAATCAAGAGACTAATCTACATATAGATTAATTACTCTGCTCCACTTACAAGAATATGTAGTTAAGGACAAGAACATGTCAAACCTAATCCTTAATCCAGGAAAAAACGAAATTTCTTTTAAAAGCCAGGGATATACCCTTGCTGCAAATCTCTATGTACCCGAAGGTTTTGATGCCTCCGGTAGCTATCCAAGCGTGATCTATTCCCCTCCCTTCAACCAGGTGAAGGAACAGAGCGGTGCTATCTATTGCCGCAAGCTAGCTGAGAGAGGCTATGTTGCGCTGGCATTCGACCATATCGGCTATGGCGACAGTGAAGGCGAAATTCGTAACTATGAAAATTCTTTTATCAAGATGGAGAGTATTCGGGACGGAGTTAGTTTTCTCGGCACTTTACCCTTTGTCAATCGCGATCGCCTTTTTGGTCTTGGCATGTGCGCTAGTGGTGGTTACATAGCTCTGGTAGCAACCACCGACAAACGGCTCAAAGCGATCGCTACTATCTCCGGGATGATGAGCAATCAGACAAGTTATTTCAAAACTATGGATCGCGAAACTGTCTGTGCTGTCATCGCTACAGCGAATACGGGACGGCAGAAATTTTATGAAACTGGTGAGGTTGAATACATGGACGCGCTTGGTATGGAGAATTTAGATCTTGATACCCTCAGCAAGGATTCTGCCCAGTATGAAGGCTATCAGTTTTACATGACCAAGCGGGCTGGGGCACAGACCTATCCGAATTACTCGCACCAGTCACCCACCTTTTTGCTAGAAGCGCCGATGCTGGCTGATGCCCAGTCCTATGCACCCTATCTCTACATGCCCTATATCGGCATCTATGGTGAGAAGGCGTTGCAGGACACCGGCCCGTTGACAGTGAAATTCTATGAGGCTGCGAGCGAACCAAAAGAGCTAGTTGAAATTTCAGGTGCAAGCCATGTGTCGCTGTATGACATCGAAGAAGATGTGGATCGCGCTGTTGCGGCAATGGATACGTTCTTCCAGAAACACAGCAGGGGTTCATTAATTAATAATGGATAATGAATAAGGAGAGGCTTTAAAGCGGATTGATTAATTATCAATTATCAATTATCAATTATCCATTGGTAAGCCATAGCAATTTGCGCCCATTGAAGCGAAGATGAAATTGTCAGCTCTGAAAGTCTTTGATTTTAATCATATGGTACAGACACCAAAAAAGCTGTTGACACTAGAGGAATTTCTGGAATTACCAGAAACGCAACCAGCTAGTCAATATATTAACGGAGCAATAATTCAGAAAGCTATGCCCCAAGGGAAGCACAGTATTCTTCAACGGGAATTGAGTTTTGTCTTAACAGCCACATTCAGATCAGATAAAACAGCACAAGCTTTCCCGGAATTGCGCTGTACCTTTGGGGGGCGATCTATTGTTCCAGATCTGGCAATTTTCCGTACTCAGCGCATTCCCAGAGATAGTAATGGGGATGTTGCCAATGTATTTAACCTCCATCCAGATTGGACAATTGAAATCCTCTCACCTAATCAAAGCCACACTAGAGTTGTTCGTAATATTCTCCACTGTCTTGATCATGGTACTCAAATGGGCTGGCTGCTAGATCCAGATGAATCTTGTATTTTTATCTATGGTGCAGATAAATTAGTTAAGGTGTTTGAAAAGACTGATTTGGTATTGCCAGTGCCAGAGTTTGCCCAAGGGCTTCATCTTACAGTGGGGGAGATATTTAAGTGGCTCAAATCATAAGGGAAGGAGGTAATTATCCATTATTGAATGTAATTACAGACGAAAATGTAAAATTCCCCACTGCATATATCCTTGCTGGTAATATTCAATCCAAGGTTCAATGCTTTTGAGAGTTTTCTGGGCAAATTCAGTTGAGGTAATTTCCACTACCTCCTTATATCGCTTCCTAACTTCCTCTCCAAATCGCCGATAGTGAATCGGCACATTTTGGGAAAGATCAATAAAATTTAATTCCTCAAACCCTAATGCTTTAGCTGTCTGGCGATAAAAACTCAAAGAACCCATATTATCAATTCCCAGACGCTCAAAGGCTGGTTGTAACAAGCCTGGTGGACAAGTTTGACTTTGCATAGGGTCAGTAAAAATAAATTCACCCCCTGGCTTTAATATCCGCTTAACTTCCTCAAACACATGAGTGCGATCGCTGCTGTGTAGAATAGCATCTTGAGACCAAACAATATCAAAGCTATCATCAGGGTAAGGAATCTCTTCAAAACTCCCTTGAGTTACCTCAAGCAAATCTGCTAAACCCTGTTCCTGATTCAGTTGACGGTTGCGCTCATTTTGCAGCTCGCTCAAATTAAGACAGCACACCTGACAACCATAGGTTTTTCCCAGATACCGCCCTGCACCACCATAACCAGCACCCAAATCAATTACTCGCGAGTTCTGATTGAGATTTTCCAGAGTTTGAGCAATGGTTTCTACAGTACGTTGCGAAGCATTATGGATGGGTTCATCAGCTTGCTTGTAAATCCCATAATGAATGTGTTCCCCACCCCAAATAGTGGCATACAAACGGTCAGTTTCTGAGCCATCGTAGTAGGTTTGAGCAATTTTGACAGCTTCGGAATAAGTAGTATTCATCTTGAATCAATTGTTCTTAATCCTGTTTTTCTAATATATTTTTTACCCAAATTGCATCAGTAGCTGATAGGGCAGGAATAACTTTTTGTTGGTAATCAATTATTAAATCATAGCGTCCTTGGTCATAAACTTGATGTAAAATACTTTGTAAATCCAGATTTATTTCTGGATCTTCTTGACTCAGAGGTAAAGAAAAAACTGGAATCGCATCTTGAAGGTTAAAAGCATAGAGATATGCTTGAGGACGTTGATGACTAGGACTGATTAAAATGCGATAGTCACCCTTGATATTCTGATCTAAAGCAATCATTGAATTACCTTTACGGAGCAAATCTATTTCTACAAAGCTTGTGCTACTACTGAAAATAAGCTGACGTTTTTTTTCGTATTTTATCCGACCTTCTCCTAGATTTTTATTGATTGGGGAAAGAATTTCAATAGCTGTAACAACTTCTCCTGTACCAACTCTCCTAACTTCTAGATATCCTTGTTTAATCGTCTCTGTCAAAGCAAGTTCTATCGTTAAAGGTTGGGTAGAAGGTACTGCAACAGCGACATTAGACTCGGGAGATTTAATAGAGGTTTCAGAACTTTTAGCAATGATATTATCAGGGATGCCAATAAGTGTAGATTTTTCTCCACTGGTTTCATAGATGCGCACTTCTACTGCAACAACATATTTAGGGGCTAACTGTTGGTTTAACAAGCGAGCAATTTCCGTAATTAGCCAATGATGTACACTTGACCAATAGGCTGAATTTTCCAAATAGGGATTCATTCCAGGGAAGGGGGAGGGCATCGCTATTTTTAAGTAATAAGCATTATAAGGCAGGAAGCAGGGGGCAGGAGGCAGGAGGAACAAGAGTTTACCCTACCTAAAAAGAAGTCAGAAACTACTCATATCAAGGGATTTAGATATCCCGCAGTCATTTTTAGTTTCTCAAGAGCTCCTGAGAAGTGCCCTGTGCCCCCAATTGAATGCAAGAAACACTTTGGGGAGCAGTAGGGGCGATTAGCAATTAGCAATTAGCAATTAGCAATTAGCCATTAGCCATGAGCTTTGCCACATTACCAAACTGTTTCCAAATTCAAGCTAAATCCCGGTAATACATCTTCCCCAGATAGAGTTTTAGGTGCACTCAATATTCTCACTGTTTGTTGAGGCTGATAAATTTCTACAATTCTATTTTTGGGATCGATTAACCAGCCTAAGCGGATACCATTATCTAAATATTCTTGCATTTTCTTTCTTAAACTTTGCATGGTATCAGTACGGGAGCGAAATTCAATCACAAAATCGGGATAAAGGGGTGGAAAAGTTTCTTGTTGTTCTGGTGTGAGTTCATTCCACCGTTCTATTTTTACCCAACTAACATCAGGAGAACGCTTTGCACCATTGGGAAGGCGGAAAGCTGTAGAAGAATCAAAAACTTCCCCAAGTTTGGTTTGATTGTTCCAAATAACAAATTGTGCTGACAGTTGGGCGTTGCTTTTTCCTGTATTGCCTCCTGTGGGGGGCATAATAATTAATTCTCCATGAGAAGTAAGTTCGAGACGGATATCTCGGTTAGCAATAGCCAGGATTTGGAATTGTTCCTCTGTAACTTTAAAGCTTGGGGGAATGCTAATGGTATTCATCTTATTATCCACCCTGTAACCGGAGTTCAAGACATTTCTAACATCCTTTGAATCGGCTTCAGTGCCGCCACCCGGATATCTTCAGGTAAGGTTATTTCCGGTGTCCGATTCTTCATTGATAAATACAACTTCTCTAAAGTATTCAGCCGCATGTGGGGACATTCATTACAAGCACAATTATTGGTCGCTGGGGCAGGAATAAATTGCTTTTGGGGTGCATCTTTTTGCATTTGATGAATAATTCCTGGCTCAGTTGCCACAATAAATTGCTCAGTAGAAGTAGCTTGGCAATATTTCAATAAACCTGTAGTTGAGCCGATATAATCAGCGTGACGTAAAACAGCTGTCTCGCATTCTGGATGGGCAATAATTTCCGCTTGGGGATTCTCTATTTTGAGCTGGACGATCTTTTTCTCCGAAAAGATCTCATGAACCATACAAGCCCCTTCCCAAAGTACTAAATCTCGTCCAGTTTCCTCCATTACATAGCGACCTAAGTTTTTATCCGGAGCAAAAATTATCGGTTGCTCTTTGGGAATTTGATTGACAATTTTGACGGAATTAGAACTGGTACAGATAATATCACTCATCGCTTTAATAGCAGCGGAGCAATTAATATATGACACCACTAAATGGTCTGGATGAGCCGCTTTAAAAGCAGCAAACTCTTGAGGTGGACAACTATCTGCGAGGGAGCAACCTGCATCTAAATCGGGCAATAATACCAATTTATGAGGATTAAGGATTTTGGCAGTTTCTGCCATGAAATGCACCCCAGCAAAGACGATAACTTCCGCGTCTGTTGCTGCCGCCTGCTGTGAAAGACCCAGGGAATCACCAATATAGTCAGCAATATCTTGAATATCAGGTTCTTGATAGTAGTGAGCGAGAATGACTGCGTTTAATTCTTGCTTGAGGTCTTCAATTGCTTCAAACAGGTCATTGGGAATCTCGGTATTTGGTCGTGGGCTGGTTACAAACATAGTGATCAATTACGAATTTAGCACAAAGTTAAACTCAATCATTATTGAAAGGCAAGCACTGCAATTTGGCTAGGGTCAAGCTAATAGAACATTTAAATTGGTATTTTTCAAGTCCATACTCTTTATGGCAAAGGTTGGGAGAATAGAAGTAAGAGTTCCCTATCTTAACAAATAACAAATAAAATTTGCACCTCCGGGCTACAACACGGGGAATGAGTTAAAACTGTCAGGTGGAGCTGAATATGGTCGTTTAGGCATTGATTTAGGTCAATTAAAGTTCCTAATTGAACTTTTTGTCAGGTCATCATGTCATTGAGGAACAGTTATAGCATTCTGATGACTCTGCGCCAAAATGCTTGTAGGACATTTATGGTTCTTCTCGGAGGGACAAGCTAGGGATGGGTTATTCGAGCATTTATCTACCCCTATTGGATGATTTGCCAACCTGACATGCTCCTGAGAGCTGCAACATTTGGATACATTTGGGTATCTTTATTTTAAGAAATCACCTAAATCTCCTTCCATGCAACACTTTTTCCTCTTCCTTGTTCCCTGTCCCCCCCCTCTACGAGCTTTAATATAGGTAAGCATTTGCCACTTTCCTCTGTCTCAAGCAATTAGCAAAACTGAACACTAATAAAGCAATGACAAAAATTTTGGTGATTGAAGACGAAGAACTAGTGCGGGAGAATCTCCTAGATTTTCTGGAGGCTGAGGATTATCAAACCATTGCCGCTAGTAATGGCAAGATTGGTGTCGAATTAGCCCAAAACTACTTACCAGATTTAATTATCTGCGATGTGATGATGCCGGAACTTGACGGTTATGGTGTACTCAAGAAACTGAGCCACAATTCAGCCACAGCAACGATTCCATTTATCTTTCTCACCGCCAAAGCTGACAAAATTGATCGACGGGAGGGAATGGAACTAGGTGCGGATGATTACCTAACCAAGCCATTTACCATCAAAGAATTGAAGAGGACAATCGAAGCTAGATTGGGAAGACGAAGGGAGATTAAGAAAAAATTCGATGATTTGCGTAATAGTATCACCTTGGCTTTGCCCCATGAAATGCGTACTTCTCTCAATGGTATTCTGGGTTCTTCCCAGCTAATGATGGATCCTGGTTCCCTAGAAACCGAAGAAATCCGGGAAATGGCAGAAAGTATCTATAAATCTGGTAAACGTTTATTAAGGTTGACAGAAAATTTTTTACGGTATACAGAAGTGGAAATTTTAGCAACAGATCCAGAGCGAGTTGAGAAATTGCAAAATAGTTCGAGTAACTATCCTAAAGAGATTATAGCTAACCTGAGTAGAGAAATAGCAGACAAGCTAGGAAGGACAGCAGATTTACATTTGGAAGTGCAAGAAGCATCGGTGCAGATTGCTGATGCCAGACTCAAAACCATTGTTGAAGAATTAATTGATAATGCTTTTAAATTTTCCCAGGTGGGTACACCAGTGCGGGTAGTTAGCACTGTACAAAATGATACTTTTATCCTATCAGTGAATGATGAAGGACGAGGTATGACTAAGGCTCAGATTGCTGATTTGGGGGCTTACTTACAATTTGAACGCAAACAATACGAGCAACAAGGTATAGGCTTGGGATTAGTTATTGCTAAACGTTTGGCTGAATTACACGGGGGAGAATTAACGATAGAAAGTACACCTGGACAAAAAACAACTGTCCAGGTTAGCTTACCTCTATCTCCTTAGCAGTTATTTTATTTGTTATTGGTTATTTGTTATCGGTTATTAAAAAGCACTCCTAATAAACACGCTCATGCGCTAATGGCTAATGGCTAATCTTTCAAGAAACAAGGCAGAAGGCAGGAGGGAAGAGGATTTGGCTTGTTTCTTTCATTCGTAGCGGGCGGTGTGCCGCCCGTGGGGCTGCTTTGAAGAAACACTCTTTCGGAGTGAGGGTGTGGGGTGTAGGGCATCGATGGTGGCATCTTGCCAGTGGCTTTTAGGCGCTTTCAACAAAAAACTAACGACGTAGGACAAAGAACTAGATGGCAGGACATAGTAAATGGGCAAACATTAAGCGACAGAAAGCTAGAGTGGATGCAGTTAAGGGCAAGACCTTTGCTAAACTATCACGAGCAATTATTGTAGCGGCTCGTAGCGGTGTTCCTGACCCAGATGCCAACTTTCAGTTACGCAATGCTGTGGATAAGGCAAAAGCCGCTGGCATTCCCAATGAGAATATTGAAAGAGCGATCGCGAAAGGGGCTGGTAAACTAGGAGCTGATGGGGACAGCCTCGAAGAGATTCGCTATGAGGGCTATGGAGTTGGTGGTGTAGCAGTTTTGATTGAAGCTCTTACCGACAATCGCAATCGTACTGCTGCGGATCTACGCTCCGCATTTACTAAAAATGGGGGCAATCTTGGTGAAACCGGTTGTGTCAGCTGGATGTTTGAGCAACAGGGTGTTGTTACTCTAGCTAGTACGGTTGAGGAAGATCAGCTGCTAGAAATTGCCTTGGAAGGGGGAGCCGAAGATGTCAAAATGGACACAGAAGTATCTGAGGTATTTACGGAGGTAAGTAACCTGGAAACCCTAAATCAAACTTTGAAGAATAAGGGTTTACCCGTGATTGAAGCAGAATTGCGGTGGATTCCAGGGAATACGGTGGAGTTGACTGACCCAGACTGGGCGCGATCGCTCCTCAAATTGATGGATGCTCTAGAAGAGTTAGACGATGTACAAAATGTTACTGCCAACTTTGACATGACAGATGAACTCATGTCCCTGAGTATGAGTTGGTAGCCAAGTTGCATCCCTTTGGCTGTTCGCGTCAAAATAAAGATTAGTAAACATTATTATATTTTGTTACTAATAATTTGATAAATGACGCTAGAACAGCTAAATAGAAAAATCTCGATACCCCAACAAGACTTTGATTATGATCTGGCAATTGTCGGTGGCTCGATTGTAGGAGCAACACTTGCCTGTGCTTTGAAAAATTCTGGGTTAAGTGTGGTCTTAATTGAAGCACAACCTCAGTCTGTGGCAGTGGCAAGGAGGCAAGCCTACGCCCTTTCGATCCTCTCAGGACGCATTTTTGCAGGAATTGGGGTCTGGGAGAAAATATTGCCCCAGATTACCAATTTTCGGCAAATTCGCCTTTCAGATGCGGATCATAAGGGTATCGTGCAGTTTCAATTAGCTGATTTAGATACAGAAGCTTTGGGGTATGTGGGAGAACATCGTCCCTTACTGAGTTCGTTGCAAGAATTTTTGGCAGATTGCCCCCATATCAGTTGGCTATGTCCCGCCGAAGTAGTAGAGGTGGAGTATCAAGCATCTGGAGCAAACATCCAAGTCAAGGCAGATGGTGTACTTACTCAGCTCAGAACTCGCCTGGTAGTGGCGGCAGATGGAGCGAGATCCCCTCTCCGCACTGCTGCTGGCATTGGCACTCACGGCTGGAAATACTGGCAATCTTGCGTAACAGTAAGGATTAAACCGGAGAAGTCCCACAATAATACTGCCTTTGAACGATTCTGGCATAGTGGACCAATGGGAGTTTTGCCCTTACCAGATAATCGCTGCCAAGTGGTGTGGACTGCACCCCATGCAGAAGCAAGAGTTTTGAGAGATTTGCCAGAAAAGGAGTTTCTAGAACTTCTAGAACATCGCACAGGGGGATTATTAGGGCACTTGGAACTCGAAAGCGATCGCTTATTGTTTCCAGTACAATTAATGCAAAGCGATCGCTACACCCAATCGCGACTAGCACTAATTGGTGATGCTGCTCACTGTTGTCATCCAGTGGGAGGACAGGGGCTGAATATGGGCATTCGAGATGCTGCCGCTCTAGCACAAGTGCTACAAGAAGCTCACCAGAAAGGGGAAGATATTGGCACAATGGCAGTACTTAAGCGCTATGAACGTTGGCGTAAATGGGAAAATTTAGTGATTTTGGGTTTTACTGATACTCTAGACCGCACGTTTTCTAACAACTGGCTGCCAGTAGTAGGGATTCGTCGGTTGGGTTTATGGATGTTGCGCCGGATTCGTCCTGTTAAGATTTATGCTCTGCAATTGATGACAGGTTTGAGAGGACGTCCTCCTCGATTAGCTCAACGTTAGGGGATGGTTAATTGCTAATTGCTAATTGCTAATTGGCGCTTGCTGAATAAAATCAGGAGCCTTATCAGATAAGGGTTTAAAGCCTTTTTTATCCAAAGCAAGTACAAGGAAATGGTATCGATGGGTTCAATTTCTTTGCACTTTCACAGGGGAATCCCTATTGCTTCTTCCCAAGGTTGGTTGCATGATTGATTATTTTTTAGTGGGATAAATGTAAACCTATAAAAACAACAAACCACAAAGGCACAAAGGGCACGGGAGTTAGAGACCTACGTCTAATGTGAATTAAATTGTACATACTGTAGGGGCGGGTTTAGCGACAAACCAACCCATTTGACCCGAATCTTTCGATCAAAACCCGCCCAACGCTCTCCCAGGTTAATGCTCTTAGATGACATTGAGGTAGTGAGGAGAGATATGGATGTTGGGTTTCGCCGATGTGATTGTTGGATAAAGCATCGAATATATTGATGCGACTCAACCCAACCTACAAGATCTGCGATCGCACTGATGCAGTTCGATTAGATGAGCTTGAGGCAAAACTTGAAGCAGGTCAATTATCAGAGTTTATGAGAATACGCCTACTTTGAAGTTACGGAGTAACGGGTGTGCCATTCAAGGTAATAAAAGGGTCACCATCACAACGACTAATGTCAGCTTGCCAACGAGAGGGGAAATCTGGATCGATGAACGTGATTTCAAATCTGCCCCAGTGGTAAGTGGGTCTTCCATCAGCTCCCTCTCTGTAGGTATCACAAGCTACTGATGAAGAACCCTGTACCCAATAGCCACTGTAGGAACTTCGGTCAGTGTACACTCCTGCTAAACCATCGATAAAGATCACTCCATCTTTACCGTAGTGCCAGATAGCGGTATTGTTGCGATCTTCATGATATACAACATTGTATTCTTCGGTGGTCCAAACCTCGTCCGCTAGAACTTGCTGGGATGTGACTGTGCCAGTCAACAAGGCTAAGGTTACGAGAAAATAATTCTTTTTCATTGTTCGGTAACTTGGTTTAACTGAAAGTGTTGGCAGAGCAATGGCACTACATTATCAAACCAGCGCAGTTGCGCTCTGCTCCAGGCATTGGTTTTGCTGGTTGCTAACATAGCTCTGCCGTATTTCTTATACCAAATGCGGTTATTGTGGGGTACTTATCAAAATCCCCAAATCTTTTCCAGACAAAGACTTTGATTTTTTTTTATAGACCCTTGGTAAACCGGATTTGGTATTACCCCTTTCCGTGAGCTTTCCCTCTCTTGACCCTGGTTTAGTCCATTCCTGAATACCCAATTAATGTAGAGCAGAGTTATATAATTTGAGCGGCGGTAATTTTGCGCTCTAGCCTAGACGAAACAATCTTTGCTACCTGGGAAGCAATCATACCGCTCGCATCATTAGCATCATTAGTGGCGATGAATTTCTGAGCGTCTGTCGCTGCTGGAGCTAGAGCCGGGAACTTGTCGGCAATAATATTGAGTTTCCAGCTGACAATCGCTTTTTGATCAAGTCCAGCTTCTTCTAACCATTTAGCATTGAAAGAGAAGGAACTAACTATCCTCTTGCTTGATTGCTTGTCCTTGAACTTGCTTAATGTCCTGTGTACTTTGCTGCTGAAGCACATCTGTCCATTGCTTAGCTAGAGTAATGACATCCGATGGCATCATAATCAACGTGGTGGTATTGTTCTCAGAGCCAATTTCTGTGAGCATTTGCAGTCGGCGTAATTCCAGAGCAGCCGGATTCTCTACTATCTTTTGAGATGCTTCTGATAGCTTAATGGAGGCTTCCTGTTCTGCTGAAGCTTTAATTAGGCGAGCCCGTTTTTCCCGAACAGCTTCTGCTTCCTTTGCCATTGCTCGTTGCATGGAAGTAGGAATTTCAACATCCTTAATTTCCACCCGCTCAATCACCACGCCCCAAGACTCAGTGATTTCATCAACAATCTCTTGAACCTTGAGGTTAATCTTGTCCCGGTTTTGCAGAACATCATCCAAAATATTTTGCCCAACGACATTCCTTAAAGTAGTCATTGCTGCTTGATAAACCGCCATCTGGTAGTTTTCAACTTTGTTGATGGCTCTAGATGGTTCAAGGATGCGGTAGTAAAGCACCGCATTAACTTTAATGGTTACACTGTCAGCAGTAACAGCTTCTTGAGGGGCAATATCTACTGTTTTAGTGCGGATATCCACTTGAGCTTTTTGGTCTATTAGAGGGATAATCCAATACATCCCCGGTCCTTTTACACCTCTTAACCGACCTAGCCGAAAAATGACGCCTCGCTCATATTCTCGGTCGATTTTCACCCCAGTTGTTCCCAGTAATAAGGCTATAGCAAAAACAGTGCCCAGAATAGTTTCCATATCTAGCTCCAGTGAGAATCTCTGCTAACTCTATTCTAGGTAGTTCCTATTGAGGGTGAAGGAATTTAACGTAACTATACCCTTAGTGGCAGCAAGCTTATTAATACATCTTAAAAAAGGACAGTTGCCTGAACCGTATTTATAAAAAAAATCTTAAGATTAGTACAGTCTTGATCAACAATAAAAATCTCTATTCCCTATTCCCTATTCCCTATTGCCCATTCCCCAACCAGCAAGATATCAGGTTGTTGAAAATATTGGAGATATGATAGTATCTGAGCTGTCTTAGTGGAAGCTGGATTATATAAATTATACTAGCGCTTCAGAAGCGACCCTCAGCTTTCCTAAAACACGAACTCAATTCTAGCAATTACTTTTTTAGTCAAATCCTTTGAGGATGTGATAAATATGATGTTAAAGCTGCAAGTATTTACAGGAACAACGTTAGCACTTTTGCTCTCTGTCGGGTCTGGATATCCAGTACTAGCTGCCGAGAGTGTTCAGAAAACTGCACAAAAGCCGACAAATGCTCAACTACTAGCCCATGCAGGGGACAGGGAAACTATCTCAGGTATTGTTACTGACATTGATGGGGATGTTGTGACAGTAAGGACACCAGATGGCGAAACTAAAAATTTGTGGATTCCAGAAGACGACCAAGAAGAACTGGGAATCGAAGTTGGCGATGCAGTTAGCGGAACTACACACGAGCCGGATGAAGAAATAATACCTGTAGAGTTTGTCACTCGTCGTGAAATTACACCTGTCAGGATCGAGCTAACGGAAAGAGAACGGCGTCGAACTACCAGAACAACTCCACCTCAAACACGTCCGGCTCCTGTATCGCGTCCACCTCAAACACGTCCGGCTCCAGTTCAGAGTAGACCAGTACCAGGACTTTGGTAAAGTTTTGTTTATTTGAGAGCTGAAAGGGTGACAAGCCTTCCGAAACCCAACGTCGAAGTACATTGTGTTGGGTTTCACTTCGTTCCACCCAACCTACAGTTTTATCGGTCTCATGCTACTACATTATTTTCCTTGAATGACTGGCAAACCTAACCAGTTACTCAGTTCATTGGCTAGCCAGTCTAACTCACTTTCAGAGAGTAAGCCGCCTCCACCAATGGTGAACTTTTTAGTTCCAGCCCAAATATTGATTTGTGGTTTAACTTCTATTTGACATCCTCTATGATCTGTTCTGTAGGTAGTTTCGGGTCTTTCTAACTTCAAAATATGATGCCGTGAAGCAGAAAGAGGACGATAATACTTACAACCAAACAGCTGATACCATAAGGAAATTTTCTCTTGGTCTAGCTTCAACCCGACTTGTCCAAAAAAAGCAAACAAAATCTGTAGAATAAGCCAAACAGATACTCCCAGCCCTAATAAACTGAATAAAGGAGCAAAGAATCCTCCAGAATTCAAACTACTTACTGCGATAGCTAAAAACCAATCCCAGATGAGTGCAAATCCGATGATAGGCAATAATTTAAGAGTAAAACCTTTGGGTGGAATGTAAATTTTCAAAACATTGTGGTTTTTAATTAAAACAACCTTAGAATTTTCAGGTTTTACTGGGACTAGGAGTGCAAGTGGTTGATTTTGTGGAGTTTCCTGCTCTAGAATTTGCAAAGCATGATCAGCAGATGCCAATCGCTCTTCAAGGGATGGTTCAGTTATCCATCGCAACCAATCAATGAAGCTATTTGAGAGACTAACATAATTTTCAAAGCAGATCTTCAAAGTTTTTTGAGGTAGATCAGCAGGATGCTGTCCCGAAGCCAAATATATTAGGGTTGTGCCTAAAGCATAAAGATCAGAAGCAGGTACTGCTCGTTCTCCAAACTGCTCAGGTGGCATATAGCCATAGGTTCCCACAATTGTTCTTGTGGCTCCTTCACTCACAGCAGCTTGTACAGAACCGAAGTCTACCAAGTAAACTTGACCTACGCTATTTCCAGAACGATTGGTTAGCAAGATGTTACCTGGCTTGATATCACGATGGATGATCGAGGGATAACGGTTATGAAGATAAAGAAGAACTGCTAAGATTTCTTTGGCAATTTCCTTCAACTCAGTTTCACTAAATGTTCGTCCAGCTTTGACTTGTTCTTCTAAGGAGGAAGCGTTGATGTAGCTTTGCACTAAAGCAAAGCCTTTACCTGAATTTGTCTCAACATCAAAATAGTCCAGGTAGTGAGGGATAGCTGGATGGTTAAGCTCCTTCAAGATCTTGGCTTCGCGCTCAAAAAGCTTAAAATGTTCCCACTTTAGTCCACCATTAAAGAGCAATAGTTTAATAATAACTAAATCATGGGTTTGTTGATCTAGAGCAAGTAGAGTTTTTTGACCAGTTTTTTCTTTTAGCTGCCGTTGAATTTTGTAGCGTTCTCGCAATATCTGATTCACCATAAGGACTACCTTGGAGATATTAGTAAGCCAGCTTATTTCTACTTTGTTCTAATTGCGAGAATTAACTACATTTTTGGGGACAACCAATACAGAAATACTTAACAATTATTCATGATCTTTCAGGATAAGGAGTCAGAAGTCAGGAGTGAGGATTTAGGAGGGCACTTTAAATGAGCGGTTAAGCTCGAAATTGCTTATTGAGGAATTATTTAGAATCAAGAATTGCTGATGTTTTTGTAAATTCTAAATTCTAAATTCTAAATTCTTCGTTAACATCACTCTAAGTTATCACTAACCTCAGGAGACACTGGTTGTTCATTGTTCTCAGACTGTTGTTGATTATTCCACTGTTCTAATTGTTGACGCCGGAGATTATCGATCGCACTGTCTATCTTTCCAGGAAGTTCACGCCTATATTCAAAAGGGCTGATTGAACCAGCTTGTTGGGCATTATGAATCAACTCAAAAGGGTCAAAGCTTTCCCCTGTACTCGAGAAAGCATTTACCTCATTTTGTGGTCCGATATCTCCTAAGGATTGAGCCCCCCCCGCTTGTTGTGCCCAAGTAGGTTGAGGTAGCACAGCAGAGGTAATACCGAGTGCTACGGTTGAGATGCCGATGCCTAGAGTAAGGCGAGTTAGTAGCTTTGACGGTAATGCAGAGGGGAACTGAGTACTAATATTCATGGCATTTTACAGAGCAATGTTCTCGTTAATGTATCTATGTTAGTCAAGGTGATTTCTACCAAAAGGAGATACCAAGATAGATTTACTGTAGTGGCGTTACACACCTAAAATGGTGGAATAGGTAGGTTGGGTGTAGCGATAGCGAAACCCAACAATGGAGCATATTCCGTTGGGTTTCACTTCGTTCCACCCAACCTACAGTTTTAGTCGTGTCGCGCCAGTAGGGCGCTGTTAGCGATAGCGTAACGCACCATCTCTTGGATTTGCTGGTACTTTCACCTCTCAAAAATCACCTAAGCAAAGCGGCGACGCAGTAGGGGTTGGATTGCCAGTAACACCCCAGCAGCAAAAGTCAGGAGTACCAGCAATGCTCCACCAAAGCTAATGGATGCCCAAGGAGCTTCGATCACAATACTAGCTAAAGACCAATTGCTGTGCAGATAGAGATAGCGAATAGGTTCGATAGCATAGCTGAGAGGATTGAGACAGGCAACTACCTGCAACCAACCTGGCATAAAGGCAAGAGGTGCAAGGGCAGTGCTAGCAAACAGTAATGGTAGAGTCATAACAAAAATAACCGCAATCAGTTCAATATGACCAGGTAAGGCAAAAGCTAGTCCCAAGCTCAAAGCGGTGATGCCTACAACCAATAAGAAGATAATCAGTCCAATCATCCCCAAGCCCGCTAGATTAGGTAAACCTGCTCCTAAAAAGGCACTAGCTGTGACAATTACTACTGTTTGCAGCAAGCTGAGGGCAATTATATAAATCGCGGAAGCAGCAACAATAGAGAATCTGGAAGCCAAAGGTGCTACTAGTAAGCGATTCAAGAAACCAAATTCTCGATCAAACATTACTGGCAACCCTGCATTTAAAGCTCCTGCGAAGGCAGTGAAGACAATCACCCCTGCACCGAGGAATTTGCCATAGCTCAAACCTTCCCCAAACAGTCCTTGGGGAGCATTTTGAAATAAAGCGCCAAACAGAATTAGCCACATCAGCGGCTGAATCAGCCCAGCAATTAAAGTGGAAGGACGCCTTTGTAGCTGAATAAATAGACGCTTAGTTAGAGCCAGAGTTTCCTGGATAAATTCACCTACACCAGGAGTATCACTAACTGGAATTTTATCTGCTGCCTCTGGCTGCAAGTTAATCTTAGGTTTAGATGGAGTAACTGTTGTGCTCATAGTTGTTTATGAAAATGGGGAATTGGGAATTGGGAATTGGAGGAGAGTATTTTTCTATTCCAACATTCGTAAGCGAAGTTAATGGATAAGTATTTATCTTCTTATCGCATACTTTGTTTGCGTTCTGCTTTGAGATCTCGTGTTCCAGCGGTAGCTAGTTCCGCATCCATTAAAGTTTTACCAGTAGCAGCGAGATAGACATCATCTAAACTAGGTCTTGCTTGAGCAATGCTAAAAGTAGGTAAATCTGCATCTTGCAAGGATTGCTGAATAGTCAGTAAAGCATCCCTTTGGGGTTTGACTACTAGGTTGAGGGAGTTACCCTGAGCGTTATTGATAATTACTTCTTGTACAAAGGGGAGAGCTTGCAGCAAATCTTTGGCTTTGTGTGCCTCTTCTGTCGGGGAAAACTCTCGGATGCGCAGGGTAATGCGATCGCCTCCTATTTGATCTTTTAACTGGGAAGGTGTACCCTCAGCTATGATACGACCCTTATCGATAATCGCTACTCGGTTAGCCAAGGCATCAATCTCTTCTAAATAGTGGCTGCTTAACAAAACAGTGGTTCCTGCCTGCTGCAATTGGCGCAGGAACTCCCAAACCACAAAGCGACTTTCAATATCAAGTCCTACCGTTGGTTCATCTAGTACCAAAACCTCCGGTTGATGGAGTAATCCCGCTGCCATATCCAAGCGCCGACGCATACCACCAGAATAACTACCAGTTTTTTTATCTGCGTATTCCTGCAATCCGAGAAGCTCAATCATTTGATTGATGCGTTCTTTGGCAAAGGTGCTGGGAAGATGATAGAGATTAGCTTGCAGCGACAACAGCTCTCTACCCGTCAGTACTTTATCTAGGGCAACTTCCTGAGCCACATAGCCAATTCTGCGGCGCACTGCCCTAGGGTTGTTAAGGGCAGATATCCCAGAGACTTCGACTTTACCAGCATCTGGTGCGGTTAAGGTACACAAACAGCGAATAGTTGTAGTTTTACCTGCACCATTAGGACCAAGTAAGCCAAAAATTTCACCAGGTTCCACTTGAAAGGAGATGTCCTTGACAGCTTCGACATCACCGTAGCGCTTTTGGAGATTTTGGACTAAAACAGCGGCAGCCATAATTATTACTCAAGCCGGTAGAGGCTACACAAATCTAAACAATCTTTCTTTATTATTCTAAGCTCGACTTTATCCATTTAGCAGAATTATCGAAATGCGATCTCGCTAATAAACAAGGGTAGAGATGGTGACCTTACAAGACCAATAATGGGCGATACTGGTATCGAACCAGTGACCTCTTCCGTGTGAAGGAAGCGCGCTACCACTGTGCTAATCGCCCCAGAAGTCCCAATTTATCATAAGGAAGCGCCGAGTGAGCGAAAAAAAAGGTGGGGAGATAGGGAAACAAAGGAAAACTAATGATTTGAGAGGATACTTCGTTAGAAATTCCTTCCCTAATTTCGCTCACCCGGTAGCGCCCACTAACAACTCAGTACCCAGTTGCACTCTAACGTAGTAGATATAGAGGAAGTAGAATCAATCCCCTTGGGGATATTCATCCCACAAAGTTGTAGTTAATCGCAGACTTTGGTGATTACCATCTCCCAAAATCAGATGATCTAGGAGAGGGATACAGAGCAATTGTGCCGCCTGCAATAGCTGTTGAGTTAGAGAAATATCTTCCCGACTAGGTTCAACAATGCCAGTAGGATGATTGTGAGCAATAATTACCCTTGTTGCTCCTTGACGCAGCACTTCCCGGAAAATATCACGGGGATTTGCTAATGTCTCAGTCGCTGTTCCAATGGTGAGTACTTGAGTTCCTAGCAAGCGATTTTTAGCATCCAGCAGCAGAACTGCAAATCGTTCTTGATTTTGCCACATTAAGTCGTGACTGAGGGCAGCCGCAGCTGCTGCGGGACTATCAATTATTGTGCTCTCTGCTGGTTTAGACAGAAATGCCCGCTTTCCTAGTTCAACTGCAGCTATGATCGTTGTTGCCTTAGCTTGACCAATCCCATGAATTTTGATTAACTCTTTCGGACTGATGTCCCTTAGCACCTCTAAAGGATCCCGTTGGTGTTTCCCTAGTTCCTGCAATATGTATTGTCCCAAACCTACTGCTGAGAGCTTTCCTTTCCCTTGACCTGTTCCTAACAAAATGGCTATGAGTTCTGCTGTTGCGAGATTTTTAGCTCCCACAGCCATTAATCGTTCACGAGGGCGTTCACTTTGTGGTATGTCGGCAATTCTCAGGCTATAAGTCATATACGAAAATAAATAAGCACTTAACCCCTTGGGGATGATCTTTATTTATCCCTTGTTAAGTTCCTAAAATAATATTCAGGTTACAAAATCTTGAATAATCTGGCTGTAGCTGAAAATAACTACGGCAAATTTCTTCAACAACGAAGAAACTGGTAGTTTCTTTGTTTTTGAACTCTAGAGCTCTCAAGCTAGGTTATCTAATTGATGAATATTAGCAGCTTTGAGCATGTGATAGGTAATTAACAGCTGCGTAATCGCCAGCGGAAAACTTTGGAGGGTTTCCCCCGTTGTACCTGTCACCTTACCAATGTCTTGATTGCCTTCAAGACTGCAAAATTTACCTAAAAAAGGAACTTCATTACACAGCATTCGCTCCAATTCACTCACCTGCTCACTAGTGGCATGACCATCAATTTCCAGTACATCAACCGGTTTACCCATATCTCGGTCAAGTTCTAAGCGAATGGCTGAACTCAGATGGGTGCTACTAGGATTAATAATTTCGGCTAAGTCTGGATGCGGTATAGTCGGTCTGAGTACTAGTTTTACATTAAGCAGTAAGTCATTCTGCTCAAAAGTATCTTCAGGAGGGTAGAAGGTAACAACAATGTCTGACCATTTGCGCTGGGGACGGATAAACTGCTCTGAATCTGATTCACGCTTTCTGAGTTGATCGAGAACCTGTTCTTTAGTGTAGCCTCGCTTATAAGTATCCCGATTGATTTTCCACTGACTCCTTAAAGACTCCGGTGGAGCCAAGTATGCTTTGACATCGTAGCACTCCCTTGCTGCACGAGTAGAATAACCAAGCAATCCCTCAACAATCACAAACTTTCTCGGCTTGATATATTCTGGTGGGTCGAACATACCAGTACTGTGGTTATAAATGGGTTTGAGAATTGATTGTCCAGTACGTAGCATTCCTAGATGCTGCTGAATGATATCCAAGTAATTACAGTCGGGATGTAATGCCGAGATTCCCAGTTCTGCTCGCTGCTTGCGGTCATAGCGGTGATAATCATCTGTACAGATAACCGTGACATCTTCTGAACCCAGTACTTGAGCAATTCCCTTGGTCAAAGTTGTTTTGCCAGCGGCGCTATCACCGACGATGCCAAGGATAATAGGGCGATTAGTCATGGTTTTGATTACAGCTGAAACTAGTAGATGGATTAGTTTTCAATGTACAGCTCGTACACTTTGATTTTTAGAATGGGATAGCCCTATTTTCTCACACTTTGCCAGATAGAAAAAAATGCTGGAAAATGCATACCATCGTAAATAACCTAATTTTTACTAGCAAACTCAGTGGCAATCTCATCTGTTTTTACCGCCATAATAAAGTCGTTTTTGTGTAAACCGGAGATAGCATGAGTCCACCAAGTTACTGTTACCTTGCCATATTCAGTCAGCAAAGCTGGGTGATGTCCTTGCTCCTCAGCAGCATCTCCAACCAGATTAGTAAAAGCGATCGCACTTTTAAAATCAGGGAAGTCATAGCTACGCTCCAATCGTAGTTCTCCATTTTGTTCGACTATTTCCCAATCAGGAATCTGAGGCTTAAGTTGGGCAATTTCTTCCTGAGTAGCTACTGGAGCATTTTGGTTACAGGGTTCGCACTTTTGTTTAGTCAGGTTTTCCATCGTGATTTCTCCATCTGAAGAGCCAATTTTATAGTCAAATTGTATTCAAACACAATTTTGCTCCCTAAAGAGCCCCACTTTTGAGGATAAAAACAGGGGAAGCAATCTTTTAACGAAAGTTTTACCGAGTCAAGCATTGTCAATGCCAGGAGGCGGAATTGAACCGCCGACACGAGGATTTTCAGTCCTCTGCTCTACCAACTGAGCTATCCCGGCTTACTTTTTTTGGCGCTTAACTAAGGTAACAAACTTGAATAGGAATTGGCAAGTAAAAATTTTAAGAGAGGACACTATACTTGTGGCAAAATGTGGGTTGATTGCTTATAAATGGTACTTTCTCGAGCAAAAAGCTACTCACGAGGATTTTCAGTCCTCTCTATCTAACAACTTTGACGCAACTCTACCTTAAAACGTCAAAACAGAGCGAATGGACTCTCCTTTGTGCATCAAATCGAAGGCATAGTTAACTTGCTCTACAGGCATTACCTGGGTGATGAGGTCATCAATATTTATTTTGCCTTCCATATACCAATCAACTATTTTAGGAACATCGGTGCGACCCCTTGCACCACCAAAGGCTGTACCCCTCCAAACACGCCCAGTAACTAGTTGGAAAGGACGAGTACTAATTTCTTCGCCACCACCAGCAACACCAATAATAATGGACTCACCCCACCCTTTATGACAACATTCCAAGGCTTGGCGCATAACCTTGACATTACCCACACACTCGAAGCTGTAATCAGCTCCACCTTTAGTTAATTCCACCAGGTAGGGAACTAAATCCCCCTCTACTTCCTGGGGGTTGACAAAATCTGTCATACCAAACTTTTCAGCTACTTCTCGTTTAGCTGTATTGATATCTACTCCCACAATCTGGCTAGCACCAACCATCCGCGCCCCTTGGATGACATTGAGACCAATACCTCCGAGTCCAAACACGACTACCCTTGCTCCTGGTTCAACTTTGGCAGTATTGATCACTGCACCAATACCAGTGGTAACGCCGCAGCCAATGTAGCAAACTTTATCAAAAGGAGCATCTTCTCTAATTTTGGCAACAGCGATTTCCGGCAAGACTGTGTAGTTAGCAAAGGTGGATGTCCCCATGTAGTGATGGAGCATTTGATTATTGAGGGAGAACCGACTGGTACCATCGGGCATTACACCGCGTCCTTGGGTAGCACGAATTGCTTGACAGAGATTAGTTTTGCCACTCAAGCAGTATTCACACTGACGGCATTCCGGGGTGTACAGGGGGATAACATGATCCCCTGGTTTGACGCTAGTGACTCCTTCACCAACTTCCACTACCACCCCTGCGCCTTCATGACCAAGGATAGTTGGGAACAGCCCTTCGGGATCAGCTCCAGAGAGGGTATAGGCATCGGTGTGGCAGACTCCGGTTGCTTTAATTTCAACCATTACCTCACCTGCTTGGGGTCCTTCTAGCTGAACTGTTTCTATCCTTAACGGCTTATTTGCTTCAAGTGCTACTGCTGCTTTGACCTCCACTGGTTTTCTCCTATTTATGGTTGATCACTACGAGGTGTCTTGAAAGCTGGTTTTGGATTAAAGGGAGTAGTAACTGGTGCGACTGGTCCGGTAGGAGCTTCTGAATCAGAAACTATATAAGTCGATTCTACCTGCTGCTGAGCTCTGGGCAGTGCGACAAAACGCCCTTCATCAATAAAGTAGGTAATTGTTTCACCCCGCATACTATTGCCACCTTGCTGCAAAACGTAGACATTTCCAGTCAAAACAATGCGGTTCTCGCGGCTGAAGTATTGAGCTTGAGCAGAGGTTGCCTGAACCTGTCGAGCTGGATAGTTAATTTGCACGTTGCCTGTAGCAGTGACAACACCGGTGTCTCTATTAGCTTCCTGGCGATCAGAGCGCAGAATAAGAGCACGTCCGTCACCAGTTTGTGCTTGGGCGTTTTGAAGGTGAGCCTGAAAAGCGATCGCTCCCATAAATGCAGCTGTCAGCATTAAAACTGAACCCAAACGTTGCCTTAAATTAGCAGTGATTTGAAAAGAGGGCTTCATTGGCTGTGTAGAGTAGTGAGGAACTTCAACAACTGTAATGCTTCTTCTATAGATATTTTACAGAAATCCAGCAAGAAAGCGTCAATGCTCTGGGAGCTAGTGGAAAGCACTGTTTTTGCCAGCAAGAGCTACAGATATCTTGACGTACAGATACTGCAAGAAGTTTCTTGGCAATTTCTCATACTTAGGACTTTAGTTTGCTAAAGTGGGATTTTAACATTGTCTAAGCTATTGTGCAGCTAAGAAGCAGTGCTATTGAGAGCATCCCATTGAGTATAAATTTTTTAGCGTGGGCATCTCGCCTGCTTGTTGTAATAGTAGAGAGCAAGATGCTCCCACTACCAATATTTGGGTAACTTTGGGATGCACCCGTGCTATTGCCGTTAGTTGACCCAACAGCTTGGAGCAGTCAAGATCAGGAAGTAGTGGTAAGAAAGTACAGGTGAATACAGAGCTAGCTAAAGTGGGAGACATAGGAACTCACAAGATAGCTTACGAGGGTCAGAATTGGTAGCAGAAGTGATACCATCCCAATCACCAGCATTATTAAATATCAGGGGTATATCAACTAGAAATAAAGCTTTGAGAATTGTATCCAGTTGTTGATAGGCTAGAAAAACCACAACATATTCATTGGATTCTTCTCAAGTTGTTGTCTCTAACAGTTATTACAGAACTGGAGTGAATGCATGAGTCAGGCAGGTAGTCGAAAACTAAAACTTATGGTGGTGGACGATGAACCTGACAATCTAGATTTGTTGTATAGAACCTTCCGGCGAGATTTTCGTGTCTTCACAGCGGATGGAGCAATGAGTGCCCTCGATATTCTTGAGAAAGAGGGGGAGATGGCTGTAATTATTTCTGATCAGCGGATGCCGCTGATGAACGGAACAGAATTTTTGAGCAAGACGGTTGACCGTTTCCCGGATACAATTCGTATTCTGTTAACTGGTTTCACTGATGTTGAGGACTTAGTAGAAGCAATCAACTCTGGACAGGTGTTTAAATATCTTACCAAGCCTTGGAACCCAGAGTATCTAAAAGCCGTAGTTCAGCAAGCTGCAGATATCTACAAGGTACTCAAACAAAGAACCAACCAACTCCGCCGCGCCTTACGACGAGAAGAACTTTTTAATGCGGTGACAACAGCGATTAGAGAGTCTTTAGATTATAGCAATATGTTACAAACTGTGGTCACCAAGATTGGTCAAACTTTTGAAGCCACAGGTTGTATTCTAAGACCGGTAGAGGGGGAGCAGCTAACACCAGAATGTTTTTCTTACCTAGCTGACGGTAATACTCAAGCACCACTCCCAAACAACACCGACTCTATCTTGGAGAATATTTTAAACAACCCACAAACCCAATTGTTTCAGGAAAAAGAAACGGATGACAATCATTTAGTCCATTTTGTGGTCCCCCTAGTAGATCAGCAACAACTCTTGGCAGTTTTGTATCTCTATCAGCAAGGAACTGAGAATCCTTGGTCTTCTGAAGACATTGAACTGATGGAAGCGGTTACTGAGCAAGCGGCTTTGGCAATTTCTCAGGCAAAACTCCATCAACGCATTCAGTTGAATGCCCAAAAAATGCGTGATGAGCTAGAGGTAGCCCGCCAGATCCAAAATAATCTGCTGCGCCAAAGTATGCCCGATATTGAAGGAGTGCGAGTGCAAGCTCACTGCTATCCAGCACTAGCAGTAGGAGGCGATTTTTTTGAAGTTTACGTTCATCCCCAAGGGGATATCTGGTTAGCGGTAGGAGATGTTTCTGGTAAAGGTGTCCCTGCCGCTTTATTTATGGCAAGTGCAATTTCAATTTTGCGCCGAGAGTTAGCTCAAGAGGTATCTCCGGAACCGGAGATTGTGATGCGAAATCTTAACAGTACAATGTCAGACGATCTCTTCAGCAATACCTGTTTTATTACTATGGCCCTAGCTCGTTATACTCCATCATCACACCAACTGGTTTATGCTAGCGCCGGTCACATTTATCCTCTTGTATGGTCCCACCATCAGGTAGTTCAACAGCGAGCTTCTCCCGAAAAGAGCCTGACGGTAGAGCCTACTTACCTCTATGTACGTGGTGTTCCTTTAGGGATTTTACCGGTTTGGAAGGCAAATTCAGGAAGCTTAACATTAAATCCTGGTGAGGTGTTACTTTTGATCAGTGATGGTATTACAGAGGCAACAATTAAACAGGAAATACACACTACCTTAAGAGTCCCACCAGTATCTGAGAGTCAACAAAAAATTCAGCAAACTACTAACTCTATGCTCACTCAGTCAGGTCTTTGGGAACTCTTGCTTGAGGAGCCAGCTCCTTTTGATCTCAAACATTTATTAGGTAAGTTTCGAGAATACACTAATAATGTTCAGGAAGATGACCAAACCATACTCTCTCTGGAGGTTCTGTAGTATGAAAACAGAGCTACAGGTACCGAGTGACTTGAAGTTTTTGACTATAGTTGAAAATTGGTTGCTAAGCTGTGTTGAATTAGAGTTAGGAAGCTGTGTCGATTGGTCGCGTCAATCTAATCGTTTACGACTAGTATTGGTTGAAGCTTACTCAAATGTAGTTCGTCACGCTCATCGAGAGAAACCACATTTACCAGTCTTAATTTGTTTGGAAGTCAAGGAGCAAAATATTGCTGTAGAGATTTGGGATCATGGACAAGGGTTTGACATCACAACTTATCTACCACCTAATCCAAGTGATAAACAAGATAGGGGGTATGGCTGGTTAATTATGAACCGGCTAATGGATAGGGTAGAATATCGTATGCAAGTTAATGGTCGTAACTGTCTAAAGCTAGAAACCTATTTGCCGACAAAAGATAATTGAAGTTGATGTAAATTAGGTGCGTTTTAGCTTATCAGAGCAGTTGAGAAAGTGGTCTGCCATTGTCAGATAGCTTCTGCTGGGGGAATTTTTGCCAATTTGATACTGGTTGTGTATTGTACACTAATTCACTTTCCAACCAATCATAGAGACTATTTAATTTTTTACTAAAAGCAGTATAGGTATGCTTCTGTTCAATCAAGTTTTTGCCAGCACTACCGAGACTCAGCCTCAAATTTTTATCTGCGACAAGACGGAGCATTCCTACAGAGAATGCTTCTGCATTAGGGTCGGCAAGCATGGCAATTCCACTGTCAACCACCTGAGTGTGAGTTGGCAAATTAGTAGCTAACAGAGCTTTCCCACTGTGAAGATAAGAATAGAGTTTCATTGGTGTATTATTACCCTTAATTCTAGGGGATACTAAAATGTCAGCCTGTAAGAGATACATTGCCAAATGCTCAACCGGTTTTGCTCCTAGAAAATGGACTTGACCAAATATACCGAGAGTTTGAGCATAATTCTTATATTTTTGAATATCAGAAGTCTCTCCACCAATAATGACTAAATCAAGTTTGTTATTCTTTTGAAGGGTCAAAGCAAAACTTTCTAAAAGTAGATCAATGCCCTGATAACCCTCCAAGTTTCCGACATACATCAGCATAAGATTGCTGATACTCAATTCTGCTCTTAAGTCAGTCTTCATAAGAATTTTATACTCCTTAAACTTAACCAATCAATTTTAAAAAAGCTTAACCAATCAATTTAAAAGGGATATGTCTGGAATCACAACAGTCTTATTCGGTTGATATTTCTGAATATCTGCTGCTAATGCATCGCAAACTGCAACTACTACTTTGGCGTTTCTGACGGCAATTCCTTCTATAAAATTCAAAATAGAAGCCAAAAAATTGATTTGAGGATATTTATCAATAATTTGTTGAACTAGAGATGAATCCATATCGTAGACATAGGGTATCTTGAATAAGATTTTCATCACTAGCCCGATAAAGACTGATTCTTCTCCAGCATGAATCAAATGGTAGTGTTTTTTCGAGACCAGGCGAATAACTTCAACAAACATGAACAAATCACAGATTACTTTTTTACAAGAGAAGCCTGGTCGAATATTGCGAATAAATGGTAGAGCTGGAGTTCTGTGTATTGTGACGTTCTTGTAGTCAATATTACTCCCTTCATGATAAGTAATCACGTCAACCTGGTCTCCTCGTTCAGACAATACTTTTAAAACCAGATCAACTGCAATTGGTGTGCCACGTTTTTGATAAAATGGATGGGGAGCTAGTAATAAAATATCCATTTGACTGAAGGAGAGTAAAATATACTTACAAAGTGGCTTATTCTATCAAGTAAGATAACTTTTTCCCTGGGATGCAAGTTCTGTCAATATTAACTACCTTGTATAGTAAAATTAGCATTTGCAGCTATGAGATTGCTACTCTCCCAGCCAAACTTCATCAACACTTCACAATTACAATAGTGCAATGCAGCCTCAATAACCCACCAGTTTGAGAGCGATAGAATCCTTACTCTATAAGCATTTTGAATTTTGAATGCCAGAATTTTGAATTCCGCGCAGCGGTACTAGGAAGTTTAAAGGAAATGTAAAGTTGCTGAAAGCGGCAGGGGGCCTATTCCCTTTCAGAGACGGGAGACATCTCTAGCAACGAAAGTCATTTGTCAACTGTCATTGGTTGTTAATTTTGTGAGATTTGTTCAATTGTGATAGTGCAGATAACGGTACTGCGGATAAACCAACGCGATCGCAAAAATGCCAAAGCCATCTGCGGTAGGTTAGGGCACTCAAAGGAATAATACCCAAAACTCTATTTAGCACGACGTGCCAGAGAGATAACCTTGGTACGCCCCCTCCCTTTGAAGGTAAACCCTAACCCTGTACGAAAGATTTCCGGCATATAATAATCGTTTCCTTCACTGATCACAGCGCCATTATTTTCCAAGATTTTCACATCTTCCTGGGATAATCCTGTATCATCTCGCGTAAAAGGGATTTTCTTGTCCTCGCTTCTAAGATTTTGCAGCTTTTCAAGAACATCTCCCAAGGCTTTATTTTCTTGTTTAATCTCTTTGATTTTCTGCTTACCACATTCATTGAGTGACTCTCTAATTGCTTGAGGTATTAGGATACGATCCTGCCAACGATTATCACTGATAGAGTCTCTAGCTGCTATGTATAAAAGACGTACTAAATCTCGTGACTGAATTTGACCATTGAAATCTGAAAGTGCATCAATTACAAACTGAGCAGAACGTGCTTGTTTAGAACGCTCACTGCCCAGTTTTTTACCCCATAGAGGTATTAGAGCCTGAGTCAGTTGTTCTTGCTCCATTTCCTGAAGTTTCTCAATATTAAGGCTAGTAAGGATATTTGCCCGCTTACTTACCCAAGTAACTAATCGCAGCGCTTCTTCCTGACTCCACTTCAGAGCATAAGGCTGATAACGAGCCATCATTTGAGCAGTATTTTGGCGAACAGCAGCAAGTACAATATCGCGACGCACAAAAATGATAATTCCCAAATAACGACCAGGTTGTTGCTCTAGCCACTCTGGTACTTCTTGTAACAGGGCGCGTAAAGCTGTTTGTTGTGCTTCGTCACTAGAAAAGTCTTGAAAAAGATCTTCGAGACCATCAATTATTACAACCAATTGCTGTTTATTTTGGACTAGATGAGCCGTTAACTTCCTACCAGCCTTCTCTTGTCCCGGTTGGCATCCAATACTCCAAGCGATTATGTCCAGCCAACGTTCGCGCCACTGACCTTCATGAAGTGCTTGTTGGCAAGTCTCTCTAATTTTATCGCGTATTGTGTTTGCATCTTGCGGATTATCTAGCCCCAATGATTTTGCAACAGATTCCTGAGTTTCTCTTACCATTTTCTTGGCAGGCTCTGCCAGATTTACTGATGCCAAAACTGGACAAATTAAAGCCTGAATTTGAATTTCACTGGCGCAGGCATCCTTGGCAAAAGTTTGCCAGTTTTTGCGACGGATAATTTGTAAAAAAGTATAAGTTTTTCCTGAGCCTTTAGCCCCAACTATCACGGTAATCGGTAGTTTTACTCGATGATCTGATGCTAAATGACGCAAAGAATCTGTAGCCAAAAAATCCTCAAATTCTGCATTCTCGGCATACACAAGTCTTTCAACTATGTCTTTAAGTTGTTCTCTTTGAGATTTTAAACTCGGAAGGCTTGGACTTTCTTGAGCAAGTTCACTTCGTTTACTGGGTAGCCATTCCAGCAGAGAACGCACAGCATCGACAATTCCTGAACGTTGGAGGCGAGTAATCACATCTTCCCAGGTGGAAGGTAAAGCTAGTAAACCACTAGTAAATGGTGTAATTACCCTGAGAGGTTCACTATCTTCTCCTAGAAATGGTTGAACTGCTTCAAGCAGTTTGTCTTCTGCTTCCTTTACTAAATCCTTAAGCCGTTCGTCTTCGGGAACCTGGGTAAAAATCAAGGCTGGTAATGGATCTTCTTCCCTAGTAGAAAGTGCACGGCTAGCCATTAGTTCTAGTAGTTGTACCGTCCCGGAAATAGACTGTGCACTTAATGTGGTGACAAATACACGGTACACTCGCGGATCTAAAATTAAGCCTGTAGCTAATTCAGAAAGTCCAGCTCGAAGGTCTACTAAAACAAAGTCTACTCCTAAAGCTTTGCCAATACTTGCGATAAGCTGTGTTAAGAGAAAAGGATTTTTTGCCCCTTGGATGAGATGTTCTGGTCTAATTTCCAAAGAAGTAAACCCTGAGGTGGAACGAAAGGAAGGTAAAACGTAAATACCATCAATTAGGCTACTCTTAAGTCGATCTACTACTAATTTAACTGTATTCTCAGCTTCAGGAGATGGATCACCATGAGCAAGAGCTAAAACATCAGCAAAACAGATATCTGGATTAGGCAAACGTTGCTCAAAAACCCAACTAATTCCTGGTGCTTCTATGTCTCCATCTATCAGGAGAACCTGATATTTTTCGTTCGTTAGAGCCTTGGCAAAACCAAGAGCATGGGTTGTACGTCCTACACCTCCTTTAAAAGAATGAAAGGCTATTACTGGTGGAAAATCTGATGTAAAGCTTTCTGGAGGTTCGATATTTTGTGTAGGTTGCCAAATTACTCCTGGTTTAGACAAGCTGGGTATTAGTTTAAGAATCGGCGGTTTTTCGCGGGTTTCCTCAAATAAAACTGGCAATATCCGCTCACTTTGGGAGAGACTTTCTAAGATAATTGAGCTACTTGCTATCTCCTGATCTGCATCAATTCGGAATCGAGGATCATATACTTCACTTAGCCAATTTTTCGCTTCTTCTTGAGTGCCAGGACGAATTCCCATCCTTAGCTCATCCCAATAGCATCTTGCCCAAACTAGCCACTCTGGCCAGTTATCTTGCTCTTGCCTCCGTAGTAAGATATCTTCTACGTCAACCCAAGTGTAAAGACGAATATCTGATGGAATCATCGGTTGATGTTCTCCTTAATCCAATCACAGAGATTTTCCAGCCATTTAACCAGGTCTTTTTCATCCTGAGACTTCATCCGAATACCATACCGCCAAGCCTGATGAGCTTTTTCAATATCTAAATTAGAACCACCACTCGCTAGACGAAAATGGGGAGCTTGGCTGACTTGGCTAGCAGAAATTCTGAGTTCTTTTCTCCATCTATCTAAATTATGCCCATCTTTTGATAAGAGTGTTTGGTCTGAAATATCATTTATTGTGTGCAACCTATTCCTTCTTAGCCAAACACTCTTGATACCACATTCTGCCGCATAAAATAACAGCAGATTAGAGGACATACCTTGAGTTTGTCTAGAGGCACAAAGATGAGCATTAAAGGCTTGTCGTAATTGACTAGTACCAGTATTAATCATTTCAATAGCCAGTTGATTCAAAAACCCTTAAGGGGTGGGATTGGGATATTTAGCATGAACTGCATCAATTTCTGTCAAAATATCCTGATTCAGATTTACCTCTACACTGCTAATATTTTCCTTAAGTTGTTCCATCGTGGTAGCACCAATAATGGTACTGGTGACAAACCAACGCGATCGCACAAATGCTAAAGCCATCTGCGCAGGACCAATACCATGTTTGTCAGCAATTGCTACATATTCCTGCACCGCTTCAGTCAAATTTGTTTTCTCATAACGCATACCAAATCCCTGGAATAAAGCTAGTCGGGAATTTTCTGGCATCCCATCGATATATTTGCCAGTCAACAGACCGAATGCTAAAGGACTATAAGCTAACAATCCTAGATTATGGAAGCGGCAAGCTTCTGCTATATGAGTATGGAATACCTGGTTGGTTAAGCTAAAGGCATTTTGAATTGAGACTACTTTGGGGAATCCTAACTGCTTCGCTAGATGAGAAAACTCACAGACTCCCCAAGGAGTCTCATTACTCAAACCCAGGTAACGAATTTTACCTGCTTTGATTAAGTCAGCAAATACTTTTAGTTGTTCTACAATGGGTACAGTATCCTTTTCTTGAGAAGGATCGTAGTTTGGAGCACCAAATAGGGGTACATAGCGGTCAGGCCAGTGAATTTGGTATAAGTCGATGTAGTCGGTTTGCAGGCGCTTGAGGCTATCTTCTACAGCTTGCTCAATATTTGGTCGATCAATTTTGTGATTTCCCCCCCGAATCCAGGTTATCCGAGAACTTGGTCCTGCTATCTTGGTGGCAATAATTAGTTTATCCCGCTGCTGTTTGGCTAACCACTCACCAATGTACTCCTCTGTCTTTCCCTGAGTTTCTGCCTGTGTAGGCACTGGATACATTTCTGCGGTATCAATGAAGTTGACCCCTTGGGCAACGGCATAATCGAGTTGCTCACTCGCTTCCTGCACAGTATTCTGTTGACCATAAGTCATAGTACCCAAACAAATTTCAGATACTAACAGATCGCTATCGCCCAGTTGTTTGTATTCCATCAGCTTTATTACTACCAAATTAGTCTCAATCTATCCTAACGTTGTTTAAGTAATAAGGATTAGAAGGCAGGAGGCAGAGGGCAGAAGGCAGAAGGGACAAGTAACAAAAAAAAATTATCCAATCAAGTTTTTAAACAACTGATTTTCTTGAATTGTCTCAAAATCACAGTCAGTTTTGGCAGATTTGATAAATCTCTGAGGCTCTAGCTTGATTGCTTGTTGCAGGTTTTCAATTGCCAAATCAATATTAGTTTGCAGAGCATAACAGCAAGCTTTGTTATACCAAGCTTCAGGGTAATCAGGATTGATTTCAGTCACTCTGTCATAAGATGCGATCGCATCTTCATATCTTTGTAACTGATACAGAGAATCACCCCGATGAAACCAACAGCTTTCAATATTAGGCTCGATTTCAATTGCCTGGTTATAACAGGCGATCGCTTCTTCATGTCGTCGTAAATTTGCTATAATTAAGCCTTTGTAATACCAAGCATTAGCATCTTTATCATTGAGTTTTATCACTTCTTCGTAGGAATCAAGTGCCTCTTCATGTCGTTGCAGTACATATAACACATAGCTTCGGTAATACCAGGCTTGATAGTAGTCTGATTTGATTTCAAGAGCCTGATTGTAAGCAGCAAGTGCCTCTTCATATTTTTGTGATTTTAGGAGCTTATTACCTCGTCTATACCATTCATTCTCCTTACTTCTAAATAGCCATGCAACCACAACAAATCCTAAGACCAAAAAGCCAGATTGTTGTCTAAATAGTCCATATCCTACCCATGCCATCTCTGGTGGCACACCAAGAATTTCACTAATGGTATGAGCACTTTCCCACAGGAATCTACTCAAAGGTTGGACAAACCATAACAGTCCAAAAATCACCCAGATTCCATATCTGCCAAACTTGTTCAGTTGAATCTGAGTTTTCTGGGGTAACCAAGGCTCAATAATGCCATATCCATCTAGTGGTGGCATCGGTAGTAAGTTTAGCAAAACCGCAACAATTTCCAGGAGTATCAAAAAGGCGAGGCTAGGCACAATCCAATGTTGAGTTTCCACAGATACCAAACCCAACCAAAAGGGAATCGCCAGCAACCAAGTTACTAAAGCACTAGCAAACGGCCCTGCGGCGGAGACGGCACTTTCCCAGCTGCGACTACGTAATCGACTCCTGTCAATGTAAACTGCTCCCCCCGGCAGGGCAATTCCTCCCAACAGGAGAAACAATATCGGCAGCAAAAGACTTAAACCGGGGTCAGTATATTTGAGTGGGTTCAGGGTTAGATATCCCTTATCCTTTACAGAAGTATCCCCACCAAAATATGCTACTACCGCATGACCAAACTCGTGTAGACAAACTGATACAATCCAGCCGAGGCAGACAAAAATAGTGACAAACCACACACTCTCTTTCTCCCTGGAAAAAACATGCTGCAACTTTGAATTATTCTAATCAAAAGTACCTGGGTATCGCATCAGGTAACTTGGCAAACAGGTAGGAATTCTTTCTTATTAGGTATTTTCAAGCTAAATCTCCATATGCTATAAACGCACAACATGAGGGAAAATCCTTCTTCCCCTATTCACCTTTCCAATTTTTTACATAGCATATATACCTAAGATGCACAAAAGTATGCGTTAGCTGATAGTTTAGAGTATTCTTATGGTTGAGGGTGTATCGTGGACACGCGACTAAGTATAAAAGATTAGCAATTCTACCGAGTTTCAATTTTTGGAAAAGATAATGGGTGTTGATTTCACTGTCGCTATCCCAACATACAATGGGGAGAAGCGTCTACCGGAAGTTTTAGAGCGGTTACGAAACTCCTGTAAAAATGCTTTGCGGCCAGCTAAAACACAACCCTACTCCTGGGAAGTCATTGTTGTTGACAACAACAGCACTGATAATACAGCTAAGGTTGTTCATTCCTATCAAGCCAACTGGCCAAAGCAATATCCTTTAAAGTATTGCTTTGAGCCAAAGCAGGGGGCAGCATATGCGCGCAATCGTGCTTTTAAGGAAGCGAAAGGGGTGCTGGTTGGTTTTTTGGATGATGACAATTTACCTACCCCTGATTGGATAGCAGCAGCTTGGTTATTTGCTCAGGAACATCCAGCAGCTGGTGCTTATGGTAGTCAAATTCACGGTGATTTTGAGGTAACACCTCCCAAGAATTTTGAGAGAATTGCTCCTTTTTTAGCAATTACTGAGCGTGGCTCTAAGCCACTACGCTATAAACCTGACAAAAAAATCTTGCCGCCGTCTGCTGGGTTGGTTGTGCGTAAACAAGCATGGCTAAATAGCTGTCCCCCCCACCTAGTGTTGACAGGGCGTACCTGTGGCAGTATGCTCACAGGGGAAGATTTAGAGATGATCTCTCATATCCAAGCCAATGGCTGGGAAATCTGGTACAACCCAGCAATGTGCATTTACCACAAAATCCCCCACTGGCGTTTGAAGCGCGAGTATTTAATTCCGTTTTTCCGTGGGATTGGGTTGAGTCGCTATGTAACACGGATGCTAAGTGTCAAACCCTGGCAACGACCATTCGCAATGGTAGCTTACATGAGTAATGATTTAAGAAAAATTATTGTTCATTTGCTCAAACACGGTTTTCGAGTACGCTCTGACTTAATTGCTGCTTGCGAAATGCAATTGTTTGTTAGTAGTTTAGCTAGTCCCTTTTATTTATGGAGACATGGGTATTTTAATGCTAAGCACCTAGAAAGTTTTCCCAGTTCATCGGTTGAGCAATCTCTAACTACTAATAGTTAGTTCCTTATATGGAAATACTCAAGGGGTCAGAAAAATTGTATTCTTCTTCCTCAGCTTCCCCAGCTCCCTTGACAATGACATTTTTACCTTAACTTGTCACCAATTGTCATTTACTTTCTCCTTTGTCTCTTCTTTCAACCGTTGCTTCGATTTACTCGAGACTGAGCCACTCTCATACTTAAAATAATTACTGGTACAATTCCCACAGCCACGATCGCTAATGCGGCTCCTGCAGCTTCTGCCAACCGTTCATCGGCAGCCAGATTATACACCCTCACCGCTAGGGTATCAAAATTAAATGGTCGAATAATTAGGGTTGCAGGTAGTTCTTTCATGACATCGACAAATACTAACATCGCAGCTGTCAACAAGCTACCCCACATAATTGGTACATGTACCTTAACCAAAGTACTAGTTGGCCCTTGACCAAGGGAACGAGCAGCATCATCCAGACTTGGTTTGATTTTGCCTAGACTGGCTTCCACTGTATTGAAGGAGACAGCAAGAAAGCGTACTAAATAAGCAAAAACTAAAGCAGTGATTGTACCACTCAGGAGTAAACCAGTAGATATGCCAAAGGTACTACGCATCCAGGCATCGATGGCATTATCTAGTCTACCAATGGGAATGAGGATACCCACTGCAATCACTGAACCTGGAATTGCGTAACCCATTGAGGCAATGCGGACGGCGAAGCGCATTAAGATTTTAGGACGTAGGCGTAATCCATAAGCCATAATCAAGGCAATTATTACTCCCAATACGGCAGTAATTACCGCAAGGATGAAACTGTTTCTGGCAAAACCCCAAAAGCGTTCATCAAAGGTGATATTAGCATTTTTAATAGTCATCTCCAGCAAGATTGCCGCTGGTAGCAGAAAACCCAGAAACAAGGGTACGAAACAAGTCAACCAAGCACCGAAAGCTTGTATCAATCCTAGTTGATAGCTAGACATTTGGCGTTGTGTGCCTGTGTTTTGGTAATATCGTGCCTGCCGTCTTGACCAACGCTCAAGTAAAATTAGCCAGAGGATGAATAATAACAGAAACGCTGCCAGCTGAGCTGCTCCTGCTCTCTCACCTAAACCAAACCAAGTCCTGTAGATCCCAGTGGTGAAGGTTTCTACCCCAAAATACTGTACTGTGCCGAAGTCGTTGAGGGTTTCCATCAAGACAAGAGATAAACCAGCAACAATTGCAGGTCTTGCCAACGGTAAAGCAACGGTAAAAAAACTACGCCACGGACCACAACCAAGACTACGGCTAGCTTCTAAAGTACACCCCGACTGTTCTAAGAAGGCAACACGAGCTAGTAAATAAACGTAGGGATATAGTACCAGCATCAACATCGCGATCGCACCACCAATAGAGCGGATATTCGGAAACCAGTAGTCCCCATAACCCCAACCAAATAGCTCACGAAGCTTGGTTTGCACGATACCAGCATAATCCAAAAAGTCAGTGTAGGTGTAAGCAAGTACATAAGCAGGAGCTGCTAGGGGTAGTAATAGCGCCCATTCAAACAGACGAGAACCCCAAAAAGAGCACATAGTTACCAGCCATGCTGTACCAACACCAATTATCAACACACCGCAACCAACACCAATCATCAACAACAATGAGTTGGTAATATAGCGCCACAAAACAGTCTGAGCTAAATGCTCCCAGATATCTCCAGAGTCAACAAATACATTACTCAACACAAATAGCACTGGCGTCGCTACTAAAAATGCGATCGCCATTACTAGAGCTGTCCAACCATTGAGCAGCCCTGAAAGCAATACTTTTTGATGTGGTGACTGCACAGGAGTGGTTGGTGCATCTTTGGCTGGTTTTTCCATGAATATGTAGCTTACTATTGGAGATAAGAGCAGTCTTTATTGATAAGTAATATCATTAATTTATCAGAAGTTGATGATATTACTTCCCAGTAAAAGTTACTGTTGCCTGTTACTTTATTTTTTCAGAGCAACTCCACTGGCAGCGCACCGCCCGCTACGAAGGTCAAAAACAAGCCAAATTCTCTTCCCTTCTGCCTTCTGCCTCCTGCCTCCTGCCTTGTTTCTTGAAAGATTAGCTATTAGCCATTAGCCATTAGCCATTAGCGCATGAGCGTGTTTCTTCAGAGAAACCGAGATAACAACTGACAACTAGCAGCAGACAACTTAAACTTGTGATTGGTAAAGACAGAAGGAAAGAGGGTTATTTATGGACGCTGCTGCACTTTGGCAACGCTACCAAGACTGGCTTTATTACCACGAAGGTTTGGGATTTTACCTCGATGTCAGCCGTATGAGGTTTGATAATACTTTTGTCGAGGGTATAAAACCAAAGTTTGAGCAAGCATTTAAGGAAATGGAAGCCTTAGAGGGAGGAGCCATTGCTAATCCTGACGAGAACCGTATGGTTGGCCACTACTGGTTACGAACCCCTGATTTGGCACCAAACCCTCAACTTCAAGCAGAAATCCTCAATACCCTAGAACAGATTGAAGGCTTTACTCAAAAAGTTCATAGTGGTGCTATCCTGGCTCCTGGAGGTTCCAAATTTACCGATGTTCTTTCCATCGGGATTGGAGGTTCTGCTCTTGGGCCTCAATTTGTTGCGGAGGCTCTTGCGCCAAATTTCCCTCCCTTAGCAATTCACTTTATTGACAATACAGATCCTGCTGGTATTGATGCTGTAATTGCCAAAATACAAAACCGACTCTCTACCACCTTAGTATTAGTAATCTCCAAGTCTGGAGGTACGCCGGAAACTCGCAACGGTATGGTTGAGGCGAAAAAAGCTTACGAGTCCCAGAATTTAGAATTTGGTAGTCATGCGGTAGCCATCACCGGCAAGGATAGTAAGCTGGATCAACTCGCTCAATCTGAAGGTTGGCTGGCAACATTTCCTATGTACGACTGGATTGGAGGGCGCACCTCGGAGATGTCAGGGGTGGGAATGCTTCCAGCAGCTTTACAAGGCATTAATATCCAGGATATGCTCGCCGGTGCTAAAGAGATGGACGCTGCTACCCGAATACCCAAGATTACAGAAAATCCCGCTGCTTTACTTGCCCTATCCTGGTATTTTGCCGGGAACGGCAAAGGGGAAAAAGATATGGTGGTGTTACCCTACAAAGACAGTCTGTTACTCTTTTCTCGCTACTTGCAACAGTTGGTCATGGAATCTCTGGGTAAAGAGAAAGACCTAGATGGCAATACAGTTTACCAGGGGATTGCAGTCTATGGTAACAAAGGCACAACAGACCAACACGCCTATGTACAGCAGTTGCGGGAAGGAGTACCCAATTTCTTCGCAACCTTCATTGAAGTCTTAGAAGATCGTCAGGGAGCCTCCCCAGAAGTCGAACCAGGGGTAACTTCAGGAGACTATCTATCAGGTTTGTTGCAAGGAACTCAGCAAGCTTTGTACGAAAATCAGCGAGATTCGATCACTGTGACGATTCCTCAAGTTAATCCGCGGACAGTAGGAGCATTGATTGCTTTGTACGAGCGTGCTGTTGGTTTTTATGGCTTTCTAATAAATATCAATGCCTACCACCAACCAGGCGTGGAAGCTGGAAAAAAAGCGGCTGCAGCCATCCTCGATTTACAGCAAAAGGTGATCCAAGTACTAAAGCAGGAAGATGCACCGATATCTCTGTCAGTATTAGCTCAGAAAGCTGAGGCATCTGACAAAGTCGAAGCAATTTATAAAATCCTACGTCACCTTCATACAAATCAACGGAGTGTCCTTCTTGAAGGAAATTTGGGACAACCAAGTAATTTGCTGGTTTCTAGCATTTGACACAAAATTCTGTAATCCCCAATCCCACCAGTGGTTATTCCTCTGCTCCGGGTGAGTGAAAAAAAAGGGTGGGGAGCTGAGGGACAACAAAGAACTTATAATTTTTGGATACTTAGCTAGGAAATCCCACCTCATATTTCGTTCACCCCTCTATTCCTGACTGCGTTGTTAGCGTAGCGGCGCTTCAGCGCAGAAGGGAAAGTCTGTATGTGATAGGTTTAGTTTTGATATGGGACAATAGAAATATAGGGGGATGATAGAATTTACTTTTTCCTTCACCCTTTTACTCTCCTGATACTAAGTTGCAGTCTAAACTGTAATTATCACATTAGGAAACAAGAGGAGAATTATCCCACTTCCAAGATTACGCTTGTGAGTGCAAATTTATACCATACCCTCATCCCAAAGACAAACAGATGAGTTA
>JAAHGL010000240.1 GCA_010692635.1 Symploca sp. SIO2C1
TTACTCAGAGATTTCCCATCAAAGTGCAAGGAAAATAAGCTTCTATAGACCATTTCCTTGCACAAGGCTTGGTCAAAAAATCATTGAAACCACAGTCTGGTATAGCTTCCACACTTGTTCAGCAAGCCCTACCCTAGTTGGCGCAAGTCTGCTAGAGCAAGTGGCTACGGCGAACTTAGAATCCCCGTCTCTTTAGAGCGGGGAGTGTCAATCTACTATCTTGCGATCGTTAGTGTAAGATCTTGAGGATTCAACAGTTGACGTTTGGAGGCATTGAGAAATTCGATGCTAACGGGTTCGTCATTTTCGTCATAACTGATAATCGCGCCTCCAGGTTCAGAAATAGCATTGGCTGGAAACGCATCACGGAAGATAAAAATCAGAATGTCTGCTTCTGCATCGTATTTAACTTTCATCGGTATTCTCCTGCCAATATCGCTTGACTTGATTTGTCCAGTACAGAGTTAAGATTCGTCTAGTTTTGCCAATTTCAACAAAGGGTACTCTAAGAAGACCGTTGCCTCGTTTAATTTGAGCCACCAAAATATCCTCTTCCACGATAATCTGTTGAGGATTAGTGACAGTCGCTTCAACCTCTTCTCTGGTAATTTTCAATCGCTCCTCCCATTGTTGCTGACGCTCCTGGGCGTGTTTTGTCCAAACAATTTGCATATCTCCTCATACTCCGAATTCCTCTGACAGTATTTTGCTATCTAAAACTAGGATAAACCTAGATATTTCTTTCATTGTTTAGTAGCGATCTCACTCTGGAAGGAAATTCGATCGCCTTTGGCAGGGGAAGTCATCGCACTAGTAGTCTGCCAAAATTGTTCTGACAGGCTACTAGGATATCAAATTTATTTTGATTCTCTCCATTGTTCTAAACCTCTACACAAAATATTAGCTACTGGATGATCTATAGCTTCTTTCAATGCTTCTATTACCATCGCATTAATGACACTAATAACTCTCCCCCTCAAGGTTTGATTGCTTTCTATTTGTTTAATCGCTTCTCCTGCAACTATCTCTTTTTGGGAGAGGGTTTCTGTTGGGTAAGTTTGTGATAGTAGAAATGATAGTATTGACTGTTCGGTGTACCAAACATTCCAATACACTGACTAAAAGTGCTGCTACAATGCAGGATATAATAACTAATCCAGTAGCCCAATAGGGTCCTAGACCAGCTTTCGCACCATGAAAGTTAGCACCTTTGAGATTGGCATTAGTAAAATTTACACCTCTAATATCAGAATCTTTAAAGTTACAATTTTCAATGTTATCTCTCTTCTGTCACTCTGGGATATTTCCACGAATTTCTCCCATTACAGCCAACGTAAAATCAACGTTTCAACCCTGTTTGACAGAAGAGAGATATTGTACAGCTCACGTCTATCCTGATGAATACAGAGGTAGTAGAGTTGTGATTTGACACTCTCCTTGTTAAAGCACCGCTTCGCTAGCGGTCTTCCTACTCCCGTATTTTTATCATGAATTTTTCCAAAATTTTGATTGCTAATCGTGGGGAAATTGCTCTGCGAATTCTCCGAACTTGTGAAGAAATGGGGATTGCCACCGTTGCTGTTCACTCTAGCATTGACCGGCACGCCCTAAATGTCCAGCTAGCAGATGAAGCTGTTTGTATCGGTGAATCCCCTAGTAGCAAAAGTTATTTGAATATTCCCAATATTATTTCTGCTGCTTTGACTCGCGATGCCACTGCTATTCATCCAGGGTATGGATTTTTAGCGGAAAATGCCCGTTTTGCTGAAATTTGTGCTGATCATCAAATTTCGTTCATTGGTCCCTCCCCAGAAGCAATCCTGGCGATGGGGGATAAATCTACAGCTAAGGAAACTATGCAACGTGCTGGTGTTCCTACAGTACCAGGAAGCGATGGACTACTACTTTCAGAACAAGAAGCTCAAGCGATCGCAAAGAAAATTGGCTATCCTGTGATGATTAAGGCGACTGCTGGTGGTGGTGGACGTGGTATGCGTTTTGTCCAGGACGAGAGTACCTTAACAAAAAACTTTCAAGCAGCTCAAGGAGAAGCGGAAGCCGCCTTTGGTAATCCGGGCGTCTATCTAGAAAAATTTGTGGTATGTCCACGTCATATTGAGTTTCAAATTCTTGCTGACAGCTATGGTAATGTCATCCATTTGGGTGAGCGAGACTGTTCTATCCAACGGCGTCATCAAAAACTCCTTGAAGAAGCTCCTAGTCCAATTCTGACACCGGAACTGCGAGAAAAAATGGGTACTGCTGCGGTGATGGCTGCCAAGTCGATCAACTACGTGGGTGCAGGTACGGTTGAGTTTCTCCTTGATGCTGATGGTAATTTCTATTTCATGGAAATGAATACCCGTATTCAAGTTGAGCATCCTGTCACCGAGATGATCACAGGTTTAGACTTGATTGCTGAACAAATTCGCATTGCCCAAGGGGAGAAATTACAACTTACCCAAGACCAAGTTATTCTCAAAGGTCATGCGATCGAATGTCGGATTAATGCCGAAGATCCAGATCACAATTTCCGTCCCCAACCAGGAAAAATTAGTGGTTACCTTCCACCAGGAGGTCCAGGAGTTCGTATGGATTCCCATGTCTATACAGATTACGAAATTCCTCCCTATTACGATTCCTTGATTGGTAAATTAATTGTTTGGGGCCCTAATCGTGATGCTGCAATTAAACGAATGAAACGAGCTTTGCGAGAATGTGCCATTACTGGTGTCACTACCACAATTGGTTTCCATCAAAAGATCCTGGAAACACCAGCATTTCTTGAGGGTGAGGTTTATACCAACTTTGTTGAAGAGATGATGATGTGATGTTTGTTGTTTGGGAATTGGGAATTGGGAATTGGGAATTGGGAATTGGGAATTGCTAATTGCTAATTGGAAATGTCTTCCTTATCTCCCTATCCCCCTATCTCCCTATCTCCCCAGCTCCGCTAGCTCCCTGCTCAATGTATCATCCTGAGAAGTCCTTGCTGACCGAGGAGAATCTCCCGCAGCAGGCTGAAAATCCCTACCCAAATAATTGGGGTAATGTCAACTCCCCCAAGGGGAGGCACTATTTTGCGCATCGGTACTAAGAAAGGTTCCGTTGGCCAAGCAACTAAATTAAATGGCAAGCGATTCAGGTCTACTTGAGGATACCAGGTGAGAATAATTCGGAAGATGAATAAAAAGATCATCAGTCCCAGTAAAATACCCAGAGTCCAGTTCGTAATAGTAGCTAGGGTCATAAGTTAGTTAAGCGATGTATTGATGTCAATTATTTTAGATAATTGCTTGGTTAACTACACAAATGTTAACAATCTTCTAGGTGGTATTGTAGAGTATTAAATATGTACCAGTTGCAAGACTCTCTAGCTAAGCCCATGTCTAGTGTTAGTTTGATTCGTGCTGATTCCTATGAGCAGCAAGAGCTGCGATCGTCTTTGGAAACTTTGCTAGAACCATGGGGAGGAATGGGAGCTTTTGTAAAAAAGGGAAATCGCGTCCTGCTTAAACCTAATCTACTCACTGCCGGACGTCCTGGTAAGGAATGCATCACTCGTCCGGAAATTGTTTGCTGCGTTGCTCAGTTGGTTCAGGAGGTTGGCGGTAAACCTTTTTTTGGAGATAGTCCTGCTTTTGGTAGTGCTAGGGGAGTAGCTGAATCAAACGGCTATCTGCCAATGATGGAATCTGTCAATTTACCCATCGTGGAATTCCACGGACAGCGTTATCACACAGTTAGCGAAAGTTTTAACCATTTGCGGTTGTCAAAGGAAGCGATGGAAGCTGATGTGGTGATTAACCTACCGAAGATAAAATCTCATATGCAGTTGACCCTGACAATGGGTGTCAAGAATCTCTTCGGTTGTGTTCCAGGTAAAATGAAAGCCTGGTGGCATATGGAAGCGGGTAAAGATGAGAGCCGTTTCGGGGAGATGTTAGTAGAAACGGCAAGAGCGATCGCTCCTGAATTAACAATTATTGATGGTATTATTGGTCACGAAGGTAATGGTCCTAGTGGTGGAGAGCCACGAGAGTTGAATCTTCTAGGAGCTTCTGAAGATGTTTTTACCCTTGACCGCTCCCTAGTGGAAATCCTCAAAGTTGACCCAGCAGTTGTTCCTACTATTGCTGCTAGTAAGCGATTAGGGTTATGTTCAGAATTGGTGGATATTGACTTTCCTCATCGACAACCATTAGAGCTACAAGTGATGGATTGGAAACTACCAGATAACTTAGTACCGATTGATTTTGGTATGCCCAGGGTTATTAAGTCTACCTTTAAACATTTGTATATTCGATTACTCAAAGAACCTATGAGAGCCTATTCTGGCAGGTAGATAGCAAGCTAGTGCAAGAAGGCAGAAGGTTTAACTGGCGGGTTATTTGGCGATGAAATTAAGCTTAAATCCGTCGAAATTTATTTGAGATTGTTTAATTAAAGACAAGTATTTGGGAATAAATAGTTAAAATAGTAAGTAGTGGGTTATAATCTACCCTCTCGAATGTTTGTTTCAATTGATTGAGTTCCAGTTCTCAATAACTTATGGAATCCAGTGGTTCATCTACTAACTCTTATGATCCTCACCCTTATCGATGGGCGGAGATTATGGGAGCTTGCATTGCTTTGTTGACTCTGACTTTACCTGTGTTCGTCATTGCTTACTCCTCTTCTAGCAGTAGCGTTGACGTTTTTCAGCAGTCATCCTACTCACTTACGAGGTCAGGCAAATGAGATTATAAATCTTTTAATAACCAAATAACTATATTGTGCGGTACGGTAAGCCCTGTTTGCTCGTAGTTGGGATATTACTTCTGTAGGGAGTAATATCCTAGCTAATTTGGCATTTATGTTTGCTTTTAAAGTACAGCATCATCCTGTGTGGGACTATGCCGTAGATGAGCAAGTACATACCGGTAAAGTACAAAAACTAACCCTCTATTGCTCTTGGCGATTATAGTCTAGAGTATGTAACAATGCTACACGGGGGTTGGTAGAATCTCACTGCTGGTGTTTAGCCTCTGTGGGAACAGCTCTGTCTGTCAAATTCCCCCAACCTAATGTATCGCTCAAAAAAATCAGTAATGGATTTATCACTCATTCCTCCTCAACCCAAACCTGGTTTGCTCAACGTCTTAATTGAAATTCCAGCTGGGAGCAAAAACAAGTACGAATATGACAAAGATCTCCAAGCCATGGCGCTTGACCGAGTGCTTTATGCTTCCGTACACTACCCTTACGACTACGGTTTTGTGCCTAACACCTTAGCAGATGATGGTGATCCACTTGATGGGATGGTGATTATGGATCAGCCAACCTTTCCTGGTTGCATTATTGCAGCACGACCGATTGGAATGTTAGAAATGATTGATGGCGGCGATCGCGATGAAAAAATTCTTTGCGTTCCTGACAAAGACCCTCGTTATGCCGGGGTAAAATCTCTCGAAGATATTCACCAGCATCGGTTGGATGAAATTGCTGAATTTTTCAGAACTTACAAAAATTTAGAAAAAAAAGTAACAGAGATTTTAGGGTGGAAAGATATCGAGCTAGTACTACCATTAGTAGAAGAGTGCATTAAAGCTTGTCCTAAGTAGACACAACTAAGTGTTCTTGCTTGAGATTGACTCAGGTTTTTTGTAACATCTCCCGCCGCTAGACTCTTGTGAGTTATAGCGCGGGTTGTACTTCAACTCAGGGACTCATCTACCTTCTAGCGAGATCACATTTGCAATTTTTGGGGTAGATAGGTTAAAACTTGTTTACAGCGAACCACAATCAACCTTGATGTCTGTTACTTCTTTGAAAGATCAAATTAACCGAATTGAACAAAAATTCCTGACCGACCTCTAAATGGTGGAAGATTAAATGTAGGGTAGAGTAAAAATCACTGTAGGTTTGGCTACTTTGTTCCCCTAGGTGATTTATCCTGTGTATAGGATATCTGCCTGATTTGACAAGAAGTTATATTTACCCTCTTATCGGTGCCAATCCTCTCAAAGTATCATTTAATAGAAATCTACCGGTGTGAAGATTTGCTAATCAAGGCTAACTTGATGGAAAGATGCCAGATTTTGCTCCAGCGGCAACTAAACTACCCACATTTCATACTAAAGCCGACATGGTAACTGGTTCTACGGTCGATTTTTTTATCCAATTTTGGGGCGTTAGAGGTAAAATTTCGTCTCCAGGAAAAAATACCATCCGCTATGGTGGTAATACTTCCTGTGTTGAGATGCGTGTTGGCAAGAAACGCCTAATTTTTGATGGTGGTACTGGTTTACGAGTATTGGGTAATAAATTACTCTCGCAGATGCCAGTGGAAGCTCACCTCTTTTTTACCAATTGCCATTGGGATAATATTCAAGGGTTTCCGTTTTTTACCCCTGCCTTCATTCCAGGTAATTGTTTTCATATCTACGGAGCAGCAGCATCTAATGGTTCATCTATGGAGCAGCGACTTGCTCGCCAGATGCAACCACCGACTTTTCCGGTTCCCATTCAAGTCATGCAGTCAGAACTACAGTTCTATAGTCTGACTTCTGGCGAAAAAGTATCACTGGATGATGTAACAGTTGAGATGGTTTCTCTTAACTCTTTACAAAGCTCAATGGGTTACAGAGTTACTTGGCATGGTTATTCTGTAGTCTACGCAACTGCCCGTTCACTTAACCATAATCGCCTTGATGATAATCTACTGCGCTTAGCCTATAAAGCTGATTTACTAATTTTGGATGCCCCCTATAGAATCTCAGCTGATAAAACTCTGAATTCTGATGTGTTACATTGGCAAGATGAGATCTGGCAGACTAGTATAGCAACAGCTAAGGCAGCTGATGTTAAGCAAGTTGTTATATCTCGCTACAACCCTGACTATGATGATGATTTTCTCGACCAGATGGAAGAGAGAATTCAGTCAACCTTTCCTAGCCACTCACTGGCTCGTGAAGGAATGATTGTTCCAATATTTTAATCAAATTCGTAACCCTAAGCGTTTCTAAGAGGGATGGGCATCCAAGGGTGATTTGCCTGTCATATCAAGTTCGGATAAACAGTTATAATTGCTTTCTACCTTACAACCTTCCTCCTTACCTTCTGCCCTGGAGCCTTCTGCCCTCTGCCTTATTGCGACCAAAGTGTAAGTATTCAACCGAACTTGATATAAGCTATTGTTTGTTAAGAAATAAAAATGACGCAACTATTTTATTCGGTAAATCTTTTCTCAATTTTTTATCTTTTCAGTTATATTGAAATCACAAATCACAATTGAAAGTTGAAGCGATATATTGATTTTAACTACTTATTGTGTAGTCTTTTCATCCTTTTTATTCTAGCATAAATTTATTCGTTTTTGTTTTTACTTGGAGGCGCGGTAAGCACCCTATACAACCTGTCCCTAGCGTGACAAAGTTGCTGCAGTATACTGCCGCGAATTTTTTGATGGTAAAGAACCTACTACTTAATATCACCAGCATCGCGACTTTGTTAACTACACTGTGGATGAAAATCCCAGTGACAGCTACAACAGTACTCCCAAATAAGCAGTATGGGATAACTCCTCAACACTTAGAACAAGATCCGGAAAGCCAGACAGAGGAAGATAATTCAGTAGAGCAAAATCTAGGGGACATTTTTGCCGTATCTCATCCCCTTGAGGTGGCTCAACTCCCTGTACCCTTGCCTCGAGATCAAGACTTGATACCAGATAATGACCAACCGCTAACACCAGATATTTTCCAACCTTCTCCCTCAAAACCTCCAGAACCAGAGCTACCCCAACCACTACCACCTCCAGAAGAACTCCTAGAACCCTCTGGCTCGACTCCCGAAGCTCCCGAAGTCCCTGAAGGAGTGATTCCAGGGGAAATTACGATCAAACGCTTTGAATTTATTGGGAATACTGCTTTTAGTGATGAAGAATTAGCCCAAGAAGTTAAGGAATTCACTAACGAGCCAATTACCTTTGCCGAACTTTTAAGTGCTCGCACAAAGATTACTGAATTGTATACCAGTAATGGCTATGTGACCTCCGGTGCCTTTATCCCACCTCAATCACTCATAGAAACTACCATCACCATCCAAATCGTTGAGGGGGGATTAGAAGAGATTGAGGTCAACGGCTCCCGTCGTCTGCTTCCCGGATATGTGCGATCGCGCCTAGAAATTGCCACGGCAAAACCCTTGAATGTCAATAAATTACTCGAAGCTCTACAAGTATTGCAACTCGACCCACTTATTGACAATATCTCAGCTGAACTCTCTACCGGTTCAGGCCCAGCTACTAGTTTACTTATAGTAAATGTTACTGAAGCTAATACTTGGCTCTATGAGGTCTTTGCTAATAATGGTCGATCTCCTAGTGTCGGTAGCTTCCGCCGAGGCTTTACTATTGGGCAAGCTAACTTTTTGGGAGTCGGAGATCGTTTGACCTTCGGTTACACCAACACAGATGGTAGTGATGAGATAGATGCTAGCTATACTATTCCCTTCAATCCTCGCAATGGTACATTAAGCTTAAACTACGGTAATACTTCCAGCAAGGTAATTGAGCCACCCTTCGATATTCTTGATATTGAATCCTCTTCCCGCTACTTCGATATCACTATCCGTCAACCGATAGTACAGACACCTAGCCAAGAATTAGCCCTCGGTTTGACAGGTACTCGTAGGGAAACTGATAACTCGCTACTAGGAATTCCCTTTCCTCTGTCTGAAGGAGCTGATAATCTAGGACGCACCCGTGTTTCCGCATTGGGATTCTTTCAGGAATGGACTAAAAGAAGCGCGGCAGAAGTCTTGGCCCTACGATCCCAGTTTAATCTAGGTATCGGCGCATTTGATGCTACTCTCAATGACTCTGATCCAGGTACAGGTGAACCGATTCCCGACAGCCGTTTTTTCTCATGGCGAGGACAAGGGCAGTGGGTAAGACTCTTAGCACCAGATACTATACTGTTGATTCGAGGTGATATGCAGCTAGCTACCACACCGCTATTACCAATTGAACAGTTTGGATTAGGTGGTTTAGGGAGCGTCCGGGGTTATCGGCAGTTTAGTTTGCTCACAGATAATGGGGTATTTGCTTCTGCTGAAGTAAGAGTGCCGATTTTAAGAATTGGTTCGGAAGGTCTTTTGCAATTAGCTCCCTTTATTGATGTAGGGACAACCTGGAATACCGATAGAGCAGACCCTGACCCCAGCAGCCTAGCTTCCACGGGACTAGGATTGGAGTTGCAATTAGGGGATGGCTTCAATGCGCGTTTAGATTGGGGTATTCCCTTAATTCCTGTAGATAATACCAGAAGAACTTGGCAAGAAAATGGTCTGCACTTTTCGGTAACATTTAGTAACTTCTAAGTTGGTCATTGGTTATTGGTCATTAGTCATTGGTCATTGGTCATTGGTAAGGGTTTGACTCCTAGAATTAGCCATCCCTCAAAATGTCACCTTAACTATCAATTAAAGGTTAAGATCCTATTAAAATTCTGCTAGAAGCTCCTGCTATTAATTATTTTGCATGATAGACAACCCTTTTGTTGTTTCTACACAATACCTTAGAGAAAACCTTGATAATCCCCAACTTGTGGTTATCGATTGTCGTTTTGCCCTTTCTGATCCAGAACTGGGAAAGCAGCAGTATCAAACTAATCATATTCCTGGGGCTCACTATTTGGATTTGAACGAAGACCTTTCAGGCTCCCTTCAGCAGCATGGAGGGCGTCATCCTTTGCCGGATCCTAATGAATTAGCAGCAAAGTTAGCTGCAATTGGGGTTAACTTTAAAGAAACTCTAGTTGTTGCCTACGATGACTCTCGCTTGGCTTTTGGAGCACGTCTGTGGTGGCTGCTACGCTATTTAGGTCACGACCAAGTAGCCTTGCTTGATGGTGGTTGGAGAGCATGGCAAGCAGCTGGGTATCCGGTGACAGATGCCTTACCAACGTCGAATCTAGGAACCTTTGTGCCTCAGCTACGACAGGAATGGGTGGTAGATATTGACGTAGTGAAAACTCGCAAAGACTTACCCGACGTGGTGCTAATTGATTCACGAGAGGTAGACCGCTACTTAGGAAAAAGAGAGCCTATAGACCCCATCGCCGGTCATATTCCCGGTGCAATTAATTATCCTTGGCAAGATGTCACTGATACTCAGAGCTATGTGCACCCTCTTGCCAAGCAACAACAACGGTGGGCAGATGTCCAGCAGCAAACAGAATTAATTGTCTATTGTGGTTCTGGTGTCACAGCTTGTGTCAATCTCTTTTCTCTAGAACTGGCCGGGATTCACACTGGCAAACTCTATGCTGGGAGTTGGAGTGATTGGTGTTCTTATCAATAATAGGACACCTTCTTCTCGCTATGTTCTCACAGTTAAAGCGGAACTACAGATTTGAATGTAGAGTTGATAGAGTAGCAAACACAGCAGACTGTCTGAGTTCTGCTGGAGTTTACTTATTTCTAAACTCAGGGTTCTGGAGCCTATCTACTGCAACAAGGCAGAAGGCTCCGAGGCAGAAGGCTCCGAGGCAGAAAGGAATAAAGCTTGTACAGTAAGCTTTTGAACCTTTTTTAACTAGTGAGTTATTTCCGCTGTGCTGTACTAGCACTTTTGTGTCATTTTTGTATTACTAAAAGCGTGATTAAAGTACTGGAATTGGAAAAATAAAGCATGGAGATTGAGATTAAGCAATTATTCCTAAATGGTAAATATCAGCAAACTATTAGAACAAAATTGCTAAGATAAGAGACTACATTAAAGTTACTAGAAATTATAGGTTTTAGTTTATATGCCTTGCTCACAGAAACGTCTTTCTATTTTTGTAGACGGGAACAATATGTTCTACGCTCAACAAAAAAATGGTTGGTTTTTTGACCCTAGGCGTGTCTTAGACTACTTTAAAGATGAGCCAAACGTTACCCTTGTTAATGCTTTTTGGTATACAGGTTTAAAAGATCCCCAAGATCAGCGTGGTTTTCGGGATGCTTTGATCAGTCTAGGTTACACCGTCAGAACAAAAATCCTGAAAGAATATTATGATGATAATTCCGGTCGCTATTCTCAAAAAGCAAATTTAGATATAGAAATTGTTATTGATATGTTTAACACGGTAGATCAGTATGACAGGGTAATTTTATTTAGTGGAGATTAGGGTTGCCAAAAAACTCTAAAGAACTTCAAGTGTTTGA